>JBKJKJ010000465.1:0-12418 GCA_046597455.1 Burkholderiales bacterium | reverse complement strand
ATCGCCCGTAGCCAACCAGGCGTCGCACGATGGAACCATTCTTTTGCTCGACCCATGCTTGATCGTTCTTTTTGTAGGCCCGCGAGCGTGTTTGCTCAAGACCGAGTTCCTTGCAGTAATCGAAGACTGTCTGGTTCATGAACGCGCTGTCGTTGTCGGTATCCACGCCGAGCATCGGGAATAACAGATCAGAGGCGACTTTGGCGAAGCCCTCCACCACGAGCGATTGGTTGCGCACCGGCATCGCCACGCATTCGGTCCACCCGCTGGCAATGTCGGTTAGCACCAGGCTGTGGACGTAGTTGCCATCGGTCTTCGGGCCGCCGCAGTGCTCAACCATGTCGACCTCGAAGAAACCGGGGGGCGGATCACGCCAGTCAGCGAACGTGCGCACCGGAATACTGCGCCGTATCGCTGCGCCGACGCCGGTTCTGCGCTTGCGTTGTCCGTCGATCTGCTCACGGGTAGTTCGTAAGGCGCGGTCAATCGTCGCCGCGCTCACGCTCAGCAGTTTGCCCTTCACCGCGGGGTCGAGGCTGAGGTGGCCATGTCGCTCCATTGCATCCACCAGCATGGGTATCAAGGCCTTGAGGCGTTTGCCGCATAGTCGGTCAGCGGCCTCCCATAAAACGATCAGTGCCTGTCGGACCGCCTCGTCATACAGCCGATTGCGAGCGAGCGGTTGCCGAGGCCCGCAGAGCGGACTGGTCAGAACGCGAATGGCGTGCTTGCGGTGATACTGGGTGAGCTCTCCGAACTCGTCCAGGATCTTCGTTCTATCGCTCTTTGATGCTTCGCGATATCGCTGCCCAACGGCCGCGATCAATTCCTTGCGTGTTGTCATGCTGAGTCGCCTCGCCATCTTCTGTCCCCGTCGGCCGATCCGACGGGTAGCAGATTAGATGAGGCAACGGGCTCATCCCGGTAACAAATCGGATGAGTCAATGCGCCGGACAAGATAGTTGACGCCGCCCATGCATCATTGGGTTGCAGCTGCGGGGCTGGATTCATCCGCTTATGGAACCCACTCGATGCGGCGCACCAAAGCCACCTTGATCTACAAACGCACAAAGAACCTGAGCACGGCAAGTGGGGTCAGAGTAACTTTATGCGTTTGTGCATGCGTATTCCGGACCAACGTGACCGCTGATTCCGACGGAACGTGACCGGTGATTCCGGAGGAACGTGACCGCGATTTCCGATCGAAGGTGACCGCGGTTTCCGAAGCAAGGTGACCGCAGTTTCCGATCGAACGTGACCGATTTTCGCGCATGAGCGGAATTCGTGGTCACGGTGCGGAATCGGCGGTCACGATCAAACGGAATCTGACACCGGGGTTAGCGCTGGATTTCCCTTACGGCAGGTACCCTCTCCGACTTTTTGGAGAAACGGGATGCCTGCCCCTCGGAGAGCCATGCGCAAGATCATCGAAGTCCTACGCCTTAAATTCGAGGCGCGTCTTAGCAACGAACGCATCGCCGCCGCCACGCGGATATCCAAGGGGGCGGTAACCAAGTATCTGCGGCGAGCCCGTGAGGCGGGCCTCGGCTGGCCACTGCCGGATGGAATGGACGAGGCGCAGCTCGAGGCGCTGCTCTTCCCCCATGCCGCGCCAGGGGTCGAGCGCCATGCCGCGCCCGACTTCGCGCACCTGCATCAGGAGATGAAGCGCAAGGGCGTGACACTCACGCTTTTGTGGGAGGAGTACGCCGCAGCGCACGCGGGGCAGGCGTATCGCTACAGCCAGTTCTGCCTGCTCTATCACCGGTTTGCGGCGCGGCTCAAGCGCTCGATGCGCCAGGTCCACCGTGCCGGCGAGAAGCTGTTCATCGATTACTCCGGCCAGACGGTGCCGATCATCGACGCGGCCAGCGGTGAGATCCGCACGGCGCAGATCTTCGTGGCCGTGCTGGGCGCCTCGTCCTACACCTACGCCGAAGCCACTTACAGCCAGCAGCTGCCCGACTGGATCGCCTCCCACGTGCGCTGCTTCGAATTCCTGGGCTGCGTGCCGGCGCTCCTGATCCCGGACAACCTGAAGAGCGCGATCAAGCTCGCCTGCCGCTACGAGCCCGAGGCCACCTCGACCTACGAGGATCTGGCCCGCCATTACGGCACCGCCATCCTGCCGGCACGGCCCTACAAGCCGCGCGACAAGGCTGCGGTCGAGGCGAGCGTGCAGCTGGTGCAGCGCTGGATCCTCGCGCGGCTGCGTAACCGCCAGTTCTTCTCATTGCACGCGCTCAATGCCGCCATCGGCGAGCAGCTCACCGACTTGAACAACCGCGCGTTCAAGAAGCTCGAGGGGTGCCGTGCAAGTGCCTTTGAGACGATCGACCGGCCGGCGATGCAGGCGCTGCCCGCCACGCGCTACGAATACGCTGACTGGAAGGCGGCGATCGTGGGCATCGACTATCACGTGGAGGCCGCCGGCCACTACTACAGCGTCCCGCACAGCCTGGTTCGTCACAAGCTCGATTTACGCATCTCGGCGCTGAGCGTCGAGTGCTTCTTCAAGGGCAAGCGAGTGGCCTCCCACGTGCGATCGGCCAAACGCGGCGCGCACACCACGCTGCCTGAGCACATGCCCGAATCGCATCGCAAGCACATGCAATGGACGCCCGGGCGGTTGCTCAACTGGGCGCTGGCGATCGGACCGGCGACGCGCGACGTGGTCAAGTGGCAGCTCGAGAACCGCCCGCATCCGGAGCAGGGCTATCGCGCGTGCCTGGGGCTGCTGAACCTCGCCAAACGCTATGGCGAGTCACGTCTGAACGCCGCCTGCCAGCGCGCGCTCTCGATCGGCTCGCCCACCCGTAAAAGCATCAAGTCGATCTTGGAGGCGAAGCTCGATCAGCACCCCGATCTGTTCCCCGCCGCGGATAACACCTTATCCACCCGTGTGCCCCAGCACAGCAATGTGCGAGGCGCCGACTACTTCCGTTCCACCTCACCAGGAGACCTCGATCCATGCTCGTCCAAACCACCCTCGATTCACTGAACCGACTCAAGCTCTACGGCATGGCCGCCGCCCTCTCGGAACAGCTCACCCAGAGTGCGGCGGCAACGCTCGCCTTCGAAGAGCGCCTGGGGCTGCTCGTCGACCGCGAAGTCCTGCATCGCGATAACCGCCGGCTCACGCGCCTCTTACAGCTCGCGCAGCTCAAGCACCGCAACGCCTGCATCGAGGACATCGACTACCGCACCCGCCGCGGGCTCGACCGCAGCCAAGTGGCGAGCCTTGCCGCCGGCGACTGGATCCGCCACGCACAGAACCTGCTGATCCATGGCGCTACCGGCGCAGGTAAGACCTGGCTTGCGTGCGCACTGGCGCAGCAGGCCTGTCGCCAAGGCTTATCGGCGCTCTACCTGCGCGCACCGCGACTCTTCGACGAGCTCAGCGTGTGCCACGCCGACGGCAGCTTCCGCAAGCGCCTGGCGGCCATCGCCAAGGCCGACCTGGTGGTGATCGACGACTTCGCCATCGCGCCGATGGGACCCCGCGAGCGCACCGATCTGCTGGAGCTGCTCGATGATCGCGTCGGCACCCGCTCAACCCTCATCACCAGCCAGCTTCCTCTGGAGCACTGGCACGACTACATCGGTGACCCGACGCTCGCCGATGCCATTCTCGACCGCCTGGTGCACAGCGCCCACAAGATTCACCTGAAGGGCGAATCGATGCGCAGCCGGGCCGCACGCGCGAAGACCGCGCCCAGCGACGCACATCCCTGCGCCGCGCGCTGATCATGAACACGCACAATCCGGATAACCCTTTATCCACCCAACTCACAGGAGACCCGTCGCGATGACCTATCGCCACCACCACGCTTATCTCTACGAGCGCTTCCACGTCAGCCTCGGCGCCAGGCGCACCACCATCAGCATCGATAAGACCTTGGCCATCCTCATGAGCCTGCAACTCGGCGAGCAGCCCAACTCATCCGCCGCACACCTCGCTCTGCGTCAGTGGCTGCAAGCACATCTGGACCGCAATGGCGACGAGCACCAGGCACGCGTGAGCCAATGGCTGCAGGGCAGAGTCGCCGAAGCCCTGATCAGCGGTGAGCTCAAGCAGAAATACGACGATTGGCACCTGTCCGAATGGATAAATGATTATCCATCCGGCACCCGCTCAATTGACGCAACGTGACCGGTCACTGTAAAAACCAACAACAGCGCTGACCCCGTGTCTGGATCGGTCACCTTCCTCCGGAATCAGCGGTCACGTTCAATCGGAATCGCCGGTCACCTTCGATCGGAATCACCGGTCATCTTCGTCGGAATACGCACTTGCCACACCGAAGAAGGGTGGCTGTGGTTGCGCGCGCCCCAGCGTGCCGTAATGGGAGCACGGCTACCCTTAATGTGACCAGCGCGCCGTTTTGCCGCAGTCCTCATAGCGGCCGCATGATCACGAGTCCGTGGCCCTTTCATACCGATAGCGCGTCCCTCGTTTCCCACGAGCATTGCCGAAGTCCTCTTCTCGGGGCGCCGCCGTCTGGGCAGACGGAATAGCGGGAAGCCAGCTCATCTGGTGTTTGAATCAATGAAAGAGGGCATCAGGCGCGATCGTCACCGGCCAGACATTTCAACCTCAGCGCTGATCGTCCCGCGCCCGCGGCCGTGCTTAGATAGGCGTCCCGGTCGACTGCGCGGTTACGCCGCAGCGTCCACGCATTCATACGCACGAGGTTTGAGCGATGACAGTGCGCGTTCGAGATTAGGCACCAGTGGCCGCATTGCAGGAGTTCGTTTGAAAGGGGCGTCGACTACGGTGTTGACTTCGGACCATCGCGGTCTGACTGGGACGGATTCGTCAAGCAGCAGGCGCATCAGCGAACAACCGTTCGCGCGCTATCTCGAGCACAGCCACAGCTTTTTCCCGGGAGATCGTCGGAAAGTCCTTGAGAAAGTCTTCGAGAGAAGAGCCCCCCGCCAGGTAATCGAAGAGGTTTTGAACTGGCACACGCGTACCCGTGAAGCAGAGCGCTCCGCTCATGATCTCGGGATCTCGGCTGACTAGGGACGAGTCCATGGCTTCCTCCAACATGCGCAGTTTACTCGGTGATAAACAGGGTCGACAAACGGGGGCAGCGTAACTTTTCAACCCGATTGCGCGGCCTTCGATGAGCATCGCCAGGGTGTCTTCGGCGCGCCCGCCTGGGTGGCCGATCCGCACGATGCAAAGCCTGCTCGATTTTGTACTCGAATCGATCGGCTTCCGACACCCCGATCGGCCGCGGCTTTTTGGCCCAGTCTCGCGAGTCTCACCCCTCGTCAGCGAGGGGGCGAGGGGGCCACCGAAAAGTTGCATTGACCCTATGAACCGAAACCCCGGCCACGGTGAACGCGGGGCTGGAGCAAGCCGCCGCCCCGTCACTTCTTGTTCGCCTGAACGTCGAAAACACGCGTCTCCACCGTCAAGGTGCCTCGGAGCTCGTCACCAGAGCCCTTAAGTTCGAATAATCGCTCGGGACATCCGGCGATGTCTGACATAGAGCCAATTCGGACCACCCCCTCTGAATCAGAGACGACTCTCAGCTGTGCTGTCTTACATGCGCGCTCCGCACGATACATGATCATCGTTGCGGGGCTGGTAGTGAAATCGAATTCGAAGTCGGACCATCGTGTACCACCTCGTTCCTGAACCCGGCCGCTGTACTTCGATTTCGTTAGGACAGCCCCTTGCGTTGTCGCATTTGGGGTGGACGTTGTAGGCGCCGGACCCGCCTGACCAAACGCGCAAGAGATCGTTGTGCAGAGACAGATCAACACGTACTTTGCATGTAGCATTGGAATCTCCCTGGTCGCGTTACCCTGACCTATAAGTAAATATTTTGTATGAGCAGAGTTGCAAGGCGGCGGTGGACGCGTGCTGAAATGCGGTCGTCGGGACAAACGTTCTGTAGAAGAATCCGCAACCGTCATGAATGACGATAGTGTGGTTTCGATTTGAAGTCAAAGCGCCCTACAATCCGTTAGGCGAATTGCCTCGAGATAACTGGCCCAGCTTAGGCCTTCAACCCCACAGCGCGCCCCTTCGTTGCGCAACGCTATTGCCGGAGTCCTCCTCGGCAGGTGCCCCGCCCGGGCAGCAGTTCCACACAGCGCAAAGCCTGCGCGATGTCGTGCTCGAATCGATCGCCTCCCGACGCCCTCCCCATCGGCCACCGAAAAGTCACGCTGACCCTGTCGAGCTATTGAGGGCGCATAATCCCTCTCGCGGAGGTCGAGGATAGTCAAACCAGTTGACGGTCTGAAGAGAGGGTTACCCGATGGCGCAAATCTTCAACCTCTTCCTGATCAAGCCCTCCCACTACGATAACGACGGTTACGTTATCCAGTGGTGGCGCTCCGCGATTCCCGCCAACACGCTCGCCGCCATGAATGGTCTCGCTCTCGACTGCGCCGAGCGGCGGGTGCTGGGCGACGACGTCGACATCAGGATCACGATCTGGGACGAGACCAACACCCGCATCCGGACCGACGACATCATCCGGCAGATACGCGAGGGCGGCGGGCGGGGGCTGGTTGCGCTGGTGGGCGTGCAGACGAACCAGTATCCGCGCGCCATGGACCTCGCGAGGCCGCTGCGCGCCGCGGGGATACAGGTGTGCATCGGTGGTTTCCACGTGAGCGGCGTGATCGCCATGTTGCCGGACGTCCCGCCCGAACTGGTTGAAGCGATGGACCTCGGCATCACGCTCTTCGCGGGCGAGGCCGAACGCAGGCTCGACGACCTCCTTCGCGCGGCTTGGGCGAACACGCTCGAGCCGCTCTACAACTTCATGAAAGACCTTCCGGGCATGGAAGGCGAGCCCGGGCCGTACCTGCCTGCCGACGTGGTGCGCAAAACGGCGAGCATGCGCACGAGCTTCGACGCCGGCCGCGGATGCCCTTTCATGTGCAGCTTTTGCACCATCATCAATGTCCAGGGACGCAAGTCGCGTTCGCGCAGCGCCGACGACGTCGAGCGTCTGGTGCGTGCCAACCTCGCTCAGGGCGTGCATAACTTCTTCATCACCGACGACAACCTCGCGCGCAATCAGAACTGGGAGCCGATATTCGACCGCCTGATCAGGATGCGCGAACAGGAAGGCCTGTTCATCAAGATCGTGGCGCAGGTCGACACTGCCGCGCACAAAATCCGGCGCTTCATCGAGAAGGCCGGCCGCGCGGGCGTCAATCGCGTGTTCATTGGGCTGGAAAACATCAACCCGGAGTCGCTGAAGGACGCGCACAAAGGCCAGAACCGCATCACCGAGTATCGCGCGATGCTCCAGGCGTGGCACCGCGCCGGCGCGCTCACCTACGCGGGTTACATCCTGGGCTTCCCGGGCGACACGCCGGCGACGATCGAGCGCGACATCCGCATCATCCAGAAAGAGCTGCCGATCGATCTGCTCGAATTCTTCATACTCACCCCCCTGCCGGGTTCCGCCGATCACAAGAAGCTGCACCTGGCAGGCGTCGCGATGGACCCCGACCTCAACAAATACGACGTCGTGCACGTGACGACTGCGCACGACACGATGTCATCCGCCGAGCTCCTCGCCATCTACGAAAAGGCCTGGGACCTCTATTACTCACCCGAGCACGTCGAGCGCATCATCCGGCGAACGAAAGCCTGGGGTTACAGTCCGCGCGACATGATGCTCAAGCTCCTCACCTTCCATGCCGCGCCAAAGCTCGAGAAGGTGCACCCGCTCGAAGCCGGCTTCCTGCGACGCAAGTACCGCCGTGATCGCCGCCCCAACATGCCGCGCGAGCATCCTCTCGTGTTCTATCCGAGGTACGCTTGCAAGGTCGCATCCACGTGGATCGGTCTGCTTGCGATGTACCGGCAACACGTGCAGATACTCAAGCGCGCGTTGCGCGACACCGACGCCCACGAGGACATCGCGATGGCACCGGTGCAGGAGAGCGATTTCGATTCCCTGGAGCTTTTCAACGTGACGCCGGCCGCGAAAATCGTCGTTGAAAAACAGAGGCGCAAGACGGCGGCCGTGACGAGCGCATCGCAGCACTGATCCAGCGCTTGCGCTTCGTGACCTTCAGTACCGGGATCGCGAGCATAGGAAGAACCTCGGCCAGTGAAAGGTGGCGCACCTACGTGAGGCGGCGGTAGAGCTCTCTGTTTTTTTCGATGGAGAGGAACGTCATGGTCCGCCCCGCGCCGTCGCAGGTGCATCTATTGCTTACACTCGTCGCGAGCGTTCGTAGTTCGCAACCGGCGCAAGTACAATCACCATGGTCCCCATTCAACCTTTGAGGTGTTCTATGAAAAATTGGCCGTTGGCCGCTTCGGCGGTACTCCTGATATTCACTGGCGGTTGTAAAACGGTAATGGACTACGGCCACAACCCCGGTGCTGGGGGCACGCCAGGACAACATCCTTGGGCCGCGCAGTGGGACCGGCCTGCCCCGCCGCCGCCCCCGGTTGTCCAGAGGGCGCCTCAGCCGGTCGCGCCGGCCCCCGCCGCCCCGGTGGAAGTGACGCCGGTGCCGGCACCCACAGCAGCCCCGATCGCGCCAGCGGAGCGGCCTCGTGCCCCCGCGAGACGCACACCGCGGAGCACGCGCGGCTGATTGCGTTGCGCTGAGTCATCCCAGGGACGGCCGAGGCCCCTGGGCTGACTCGGCTGCCGCCGCTACCGATCGCCCCGAACACCCACAGGACCGATCAGCAGGCGTGTTGAGGAACGCTACACCGGATCGAGGCCCGTCTCGTGCAACACTTCGCGAGCCGCATGCGATCGCATGAAGTCGACGAAAGCCTGGTTCCCTTCGCGCTGCGTCGAGCCGGTGAACACGGTCGCGCCATAGACGATCGTCTGCCGAAGTTCCGGCGGCAGCGGACCGATGATCTCGACGCCCGGAACCGGCAGCAGTTCGGCGGGCTGTTGCACGCCGATATCGGCCTCACCCCGCACCAGCACCGGGCCGACCATCTCGCCGGGCCGCGGCTTGACGAGCTTCGCCGCCACGACGTCTGCGATGCCGAGCCGTTCGCACGCCTGGACGAAGTGGATGCCGCTCGCGCCGCCGCTGTAACAGACCGCTTTCGCCGCGAGCAGCACGTCCTTCAGCTTCTGCGGCGAGCTGATGTCCGGCCGGGGCGCGCCTGACTTCACGGCGAGCACGGCGCCGGAGTGCGCGAATGCGGTGCGGCTGCTCCCGATGAGACGGCCTTCGTCGATGAGCGGTCCGGAGAAATCCTCGGGCCCGACGAAAATGTCTGCACGCGCGCCACTGCTGATTTTTTTGGCGAGCTCCGGTCCCGCGCCATAGGTCACGTCGAGCCCATAACCGCTCTCGCGCTCGAACACCGGTACGAGCTCGATCAGGGCCTCTTTACACGACATCGTGCAGATCACGACGAGCTCACCGCGCTTCGCCTGGGCTGAATCGGTCATCCGGATCTCCCCTCCTCTGGTAAAGACGTGCATCTTCGCCGTCGTCGGCGCGGTTGCGCAAGCTCAGGTTATACCGCTGGGAAACCTCAGGGACAGATCACTCGGCCGCCTTTCAAGATGCTCGCGCTGCCGATCTCGCGTTTCACGTAGGCCGGCGACGCCTAGTCGGCACGCAGCACCTGACGGGCAGCAACACCAGGCTTACGGCTCCGATGAAGAAGTCGCACGCCGACGCCGGATACCCCGCCGTTCAGCGAGTGCGTCGCTGCGAGACGTCTACCGCCCTTTGCCATGCCCCTCCGAGCCGATCGCTTTCAGTATCTCGGAAGCGACATACATGCGTCCCCAGTCGCGGCCGGTAATTTCCTTGAGGATTCCTTTTTCCTGCAGGAACCTGATTGCGGCTCTGGCGGTGGGATTCGACACTCGCATTGCGCCCGCCGCGGCCGCGACGGTGATGTACGGATTTCGAAACAGATGGTCAACGAGGGGTCGTGTACCCACACGGCGTGATTGATTCAGCAAGTCGGTGTAAAGCCGGTGAAGTTCGAGCAGTTTGGTAATATTCCGGGCAGCTTCCTGTGAAATCTCGAGCACACCATTGATGAAGAACCGGAGCCATGCGCTCCAGTCTCCGTGCGTGCGAACTCTCTGAAGCAGGTCGTAATAGTCCTGCCGATTCGCGTCAATGTAGTCGGACAGATACAACAGAGGCTGGGACAGACGGCCGCGCTCGATCAGGAAGAGCGTAATCATGAGACGGCCAACGCGGCCGTTCCCGTCGAGGAACGGGTGTATAGCCTCGAACTGCTCGTGCATCAGCGCGCACTGAATCAGGTCGGGAAGCGACTCACGCTCGTGCAGGAATTTCTCCCAGTCGTCGAGACACGCCATCATCTCGGACGCCGGTGGGGGTACATAGGCCGCAGTCTCCGGAGTGCTGCCCTTTGGTCCGATCCAATTCTGACTCTTGCGGAATTCACCCGGCGTCGCGTGGTCGCCTCTCACGCCGCGCATCAGGCGCTCGTGCAACTCGCGCACGAGCCGCAGAGATAGGGGTAATGTCCCCAGCCGCTCGCGGCCATACTCCAGCGCCTCGACGTAGTTTCGAACTTCCCGCATGTCCGCATTCGCGCCGCTTCCGTCGGCTTTTCCGCCAAGCTCTTCGATCAGAAGCTCGGACAGCGTGGTCCGCGTGCCTTCGATGCGAGAGGACAGCACGGCTTCCCTCCGCACCCACGGTCCGATCAGCAGGTGGGGATTGGGAAGGAGCCGGCCGACGCCCGATAGTTCAGACAGTGCGGCGTCGGCGCGCGACAGCAGGCGAACCAGCCCAGGTTCATAGGGGAGTTTCGGTGGAAGTGCAGCGGGAACGAAAGCGAGGTGGCCGTGTGGTCCGGTCACGAGCCGGCCCGCATGCGGCGCTTTGAAATCGCTCTTTTTCATCGGCAGGGCCTGTGTAAGGTCCTTTTCAAAGCGACGCGAGCTTTGAAAGAAAATATCCCTATTATTTCAAAGATGCCGAAGCTTTGTAAAGCGATTACGCACATAAACCCCGGGGCGCGCCGGAGGCGGTGAACACGCGGGTGCGCGGTTCAGGCAACCACGAATTACTGCAAATGCGCTCGCAACATTACGCACGTTGCCCTCCCCCGCGACGAAACCGACAGGGGCCCGGCTATCCCCTCACTGCGCACGACGAACATCTCCGCAAGTCCCAGGACACTGCCGGTCGCGCCGAATACCTAATTCAGGTCGAGACCGACGATGTCGTCGGCTTCGAACTCGTCCGCGACCGTGCCGTCACCCATGCCGGAAATCATCGCCGCGAGGCTTTCAGTTTGTTTCACAAAATATTCCGCGCTGACGGGGTCGTAAAAGCGTTGCCCGAGAACAACTTCCGAGAACTTGATACGGCGACGGAGAGGAGGCGTGGCCATGGGACGCATGAAAACCTGTGTTGACGTGAACTGAACGCGAAGTTTACCCGACGCACGGTTGGCGCCGTTACTCACGAAGAAGCGACGATCACGCCAGGCTCCATCACTGCCGCTTGCGGCTCGCGTGCTGCGCCGACCCGCTTCGATCTCGACGGCTCACCGCCTGCGTCGAAGAAACGGGTGCTCGGCCCCGGCTGATTTGAGAGACAATTACCTCGGCCGCCGCCACTTCTTCAAGGAGCTTTTCACATGTCGAAGCGTCTCGTTCCGCTTGCTGTTGCCGCCGCGCTCGCGGTGGCTTCCATCGCAGCCCACGCCGCGCAGGTGGAAGGCAAGCCTGCAATGCCGGAAGGACGGGGCAAACCCCTCGTCGAGGCCCTGTGCGCCTCCTGCCATGCGCTCCAACTGCTCAACAACAGCTCGGGTTACAGCCGGGAGCAGTGGAAGGAGCTCACGGGCTACATGGTCGACATGTCCGGGAGCCCGGCGCAGATGAATGAAGTGCTCGACTATCTCGCGAAGAATTTCCCGCCCGGCGACACGAGCCGGGGTGCGGCGAAAGTCGTTCCGGGCAAGCTGCAGCTCACCTGGAAGGAATACACAGTGACGCGGCTCGGGCAACGCACCCGCGATCCGGTCCAGGCTGCCGATGGCTCGATCTGGTATGCCGGACAGTTCGGAAACCTCATCGGCCGCTACGATCCGAAGACCGCCCAGACGCGCGAGTACGAGCTGCCGCCGAATTCGATGCCCCACACCGTGCAGCTCGATCCGAAGGGCCGGCCGTGGTTTTCGGGCAACAAGAACGGCACGATCGGCTGGGTCGACCCGGCGAGCGGCAAGGCAACGGTGTGGAAGATGCCCGACCCCGAGGCGACGGACCCGCATACGATCACGTTCGACAGAAACGGCATCGTGTACTTCACGTTCCAGGCGGCGAACCGGATCGGGCGGCTCGATCCGAATACGGGCGATATCCGGATCGTGAAGGTTGCAGCGCAGCGCTCGCAGCCCTACGACATCAAGTTCGACCGGGAAGGCAAGACGCTCTGGGTGTCG
>JBKJKJ010000460.1:0-39146 GCA_046597455.1 Burkholderiales bacterium | reverse complement strand
GCTCGGCTCGTTCTTCGTGCCCGGCGGCGCGGCCGCCTCGGGCTGGACGCTCTATCCGCCGCTCGTCATCCAGCAGGGCATGTCGGTCGACATGACGATC
This sequence comes from Burkholderiales bacterium, assembly GCA_046597455.1. Taxonomy (GTDB): domain Bacteria; phylum Pseudomonadota; class Gammaproteobacteria; order Burkholderiales; family SG8-41; genus JAQGMV01. The sequence continues at coordinate 39,046 of JBKJKJ010000460.1, read as the reverse complement.
CTGGCGGTGCACATCCTCGGCGCCTCGTCGATCATGGGTTCGATCAACATCGTCACGACGATCCTGAACATGCGCGCGCCGGGCATGACGCTCATGAAAATGCCGCTCTTCGTGTGGACGTGGCTGATTACGGCCTATCTGCTGATCGCGGTGATGCCGGTGCTGGCGGGCGCGATTACGATGGTGCTGACCGACCGTCATTTCGGCACCAGCTTCTTCAATGCAGCCGGCGGTGGCGACCCGGTAATGTTCCAGCACATTTTCTGGTTCTTCGGGCATCCCGAGGTCTACATCATGATTCTGCCGGCGTTCGGTATCGTCTCGCAGATCGTGCCGACCTTCGCGAGGAAGCCGCTGTTCGGCTATTCCTCGATGGTGTATGCCGTCTCGTCCATCGCGATCCTGTCCTTCATCGTGTGGGCCCACCATATGTTCACGGTGGGGATGCCGGCCGCGACCCAGCTCTTTTTCATGTATGCGACGATGCTGATTGCGGTGCCGACGGGCGTGAAAGTGTTCAACTGGATCGCGACGATGTGGAAAGGCTCGATGACTTTCGAGACTCCGATGTTGTTCGCGTGCGGCTTCATTTTCGTCTTCTCGATGGGTGGTTTCACCGGTCTCGTGCTGGCGATCACGCCGATCGACATCCAGTTGCAGGACACCTATTACGTGGTGGCGCATTTCCACTACGTGCTGGTCGCGGGGTCGCTGTTCGCGATCTTCGGCGGTGTCTACTACTGGCTGCCGAAATGGACCGGTTTCATGTACGACGAGAAGCTCGGCCAGATCCATTTCTGGCTGACGATGATCTTCTTCAACGTCGCGTTCTTCCCGATGCACTTCTCGGGTCTCGCCGGCATGCCGCGCCGAATTCCCGACTACGCGCTGCAATTCACCGACTTCAACATGATTTCGACCGTGGGCGCTTTCGGCTTCGGCCTGTCGCAGTGGCTTTTCTTCTACGTGGTGGTGAAAGCCATCCGCGGCGGCGTGAAATCCCCGGACAAGTCCTGGGAAGGCGCAGAAGGACTCGAGTGGACCGTGCCTTCACCGGCGCCGTACCACACGTTCGAGATCCCGCCGGTCGTGAAGTAAACGGGTGTCACGGACCGCAATGGAGCTTACGTTGAACGGCAAAGTCAGAACCGCCCTGATTCTGCTGACCATTGCGGTGGCGTTTTTCGTCGGCATCTTTCTGCGGTTCTGGTTATGGTGAGCACGACACGCACGAGGTCGGACAATCGGACGATGCTGCGCAAGCTCTTCGTGGTCGCGCTCGTGATGTTCGGTTTCGGCTTCGCGATGGTGCCGTTCTACAAGACCTTCTGCGAGGTGACGGGAATTTACAATGTCGCCAAGGCGGACGAGGTCTCGAACACGCAGGTGGATGCGGCGCGCGTGGTGACGATGGAGTTCGATGCGAACGTCCGCAACGATCTGCCGTGGACTTTCACGCCGATCGACAAAAGCGTGCGCTTCCATCCCGGCGAGCTGGTCCAGGTCATGTTCGAAGTCCGGAATAACTCGGGGCGCGCGATTACCGGGCAGGCGATCCCGAGCTGGGGACCCCAGATCGTGGGCCGTTATCTGAAGAAGCTCGAGTGTTTCTGCTTCAGCCAGCAGACGCTGCAGGCGGGCGAAGTGCGGCGGATGCCGGTCGTGTTCGTGATCGAGAAAACGCTGCCCGAGGATGTGACTTACGTGACCATGTCGTATACGTTCTTCCAGGTCGAAGGCCGTAGCGGGAGCGCAGGGTGAAGCTCGTGACCGAGCCTGAGAACCAGTCCCGGCGATCCGGTCCGGATGGGCCCCGCAAAGCGGGGCCACTGGATGTCGCCAAAGCGGTCTTCTGGTCTTTCCTCGGCATTCGCAAGCGCACCGCGCACGAGCACGACGCGGTCACGATCAAGCCGCTGCAGGTCATCATTGCCGGTATCATCGGGGCCGTAATTTTAGTTTTGAGCATCGTCACCCTCGTTCGCTTCATCACGAGCTGACGGTCGACGCAGATAGAATCAGGGGAGATCCACCGAGATGTTGAGCCAATCCACACGTTATTACGTTCCGCAGCCTTCGACCTGGCCTATTTTCGGGTCTTTCGCGCTGCTGCTCATGGCCCTCGGCGCGGCGTCGTGGTTCAACGGCGTGGGCGCAGGGAAGTTCGCAGTATTCGCGGGGCTGGCCGTGCTGTTCTACATGCTCGCGGGCTGGTTCAGTCAGGTCGCACACGAGTCGGAAGGCGGCGATTACAACCAGCAGGTGGACACGTCGTTCCGCTGGGCGATGGGCTGGTTCATTTTCTCCGAGGTCATGTTCTTCGGCGCGTTCTTCGGCGCGCTCTTCTACATGCGCATCATCTCGATTCCAGACCTGGGGGGGCTCGAGACCCAGCAGCTCATCTGGAACGGCTTCAAACCTGTCTGGCCGACTGCCGGTCCCGGCATCACCGAGCAGTTCACGCCGATGGGCGCATGGGGCATTCCGGCGCTCAATACCCTGATCCTGCTCACCTCGGGTGTGACCGTGACGTGGGCGCACTGGGGGCTGCTCAAGAACAATCGTTCACAGCTCATCTGGGGCCTGGCAGTCACGGTGATCCTCGGCATCCTTTTCATCGCTTTCCAGGCTTACGAATACTCCCACGCCTACAGCGAGCTCAACCTGAAGCTCACGATGGGTGCGTACGGCTCGACCTTCTACCTCCTCACGGGCTTTCACGGTTTCCACGTGACGATCGGCACGATCATGCTGCTGGTCATCCTGTTTCGCAGTGTCGCGGGTCATTTCAAGCCCGAGCATCATTTCGGTTTCGAAGGCGTCGCCTGGTACTGGCACTTCGTCGACGTCGTGTGGCTCGGGCTGTTCATCTTTGTCTACTGGCTATAAGTCGCTCGCAAACAAAAAGAACAAAACAACAAGAACAAGGCGCTCAACAAGAAGAGGTCCCCGTCAGTAGGGAGGACGCGCCGCACTGAAGTGCGGCGTTTTTTTTTCGGTTACAGCCTGCCGGATATCAGGCCGAAGCGATAGCCGAGCATCAGCAGTGCGAAGAGCACGAGGGACAGCGCGACGCGGATGGTCAGCGCTTTTACCGCGCGATCGGACTTGCCCCTGTCTTTCCATACGTAGTAGAGGGCGGAAAACAGGCTCACCAGAATGAACAGGATGAAGACGAGAACGAGATAGCGCATGAGGCGAGTCTATCGAAAGGGCAGCGCGGCTGCCACCGATGCGCGGGCCTGATCGACGCGGGCGTTTCTGGCCCACGGTTGCCGCGGTGGTCGGCATTGCGCTCGCGCTGTCCCTCGGAAACTGGCAACTGCGGCGCGGCGCGGAAAAGCGTGACTTGCGGGCGCGCTTCGAAGCGCAGGCGGCGCAGCCGCCGATACACGTCGGGGCGGAAGCGCTTTCCGCCAGCCAGATGGATTTGCGGCGCGCCGAAGCGCGCGGCGTGTTCGAACCGCGCTATGCGGTCTACATCGACAATCGCATCCACCGCGGCGTGCCCGGGTATCACGTGGTGATGCCGTTGCGTGTCGAAGGCAGCCATCGCTTCGTGCTGGTGAATCGCGGCTGGGTCGCCAGAGGCGAGTTGCGCTCGCAATTGCCGGCCGTGCGAACGCCCACCGGGCCCGTCACGATCACGGGAACTGTGGTGACTCCCGGCCGTCGTATGCTGGAGCTCTCGAACGAGGTGATCGAAGGCGCGATCTGGCAGAACCTGACGATCGAGCGTTACCGCCAGGCGATGGCGATCAGCGTACAGCCTTTCGTGATCCGCCAGGACAGCGCGCTCGACGACGGCCTCGTCCGCATCTGGGAGCCGCCCGATTTCGGCATTGAAAAACACTACGGCTACGCATTCCAGTGGTTCGCGCTGGCCGCAACCTTGCTCGCATTTTATGCAGTCACTCAATTCAGATCCCGCCGCAAGCCCCCGTCCGCCCCGTAGCCGGCTCACGCTGTGGCTGATCATCGCCATCTGCGCCGCACCCATCGTCGGCTCGTATGTCGCCTATTATTTCTGGCAGCCGAGCGGGCACGTGAACTATGGCGAGCTCATTGCGCCGCAGCCCATGCCTGACGCGCCCCTTCAGGCGATCGATGGGCGAGCGTTCCGGTTTTCCGAATCCAAAGGCGACTGGGTGCTGGTCGTGGCGGACCGGGCCGAATGCGATGCGCGTTGCCGCACTGACCTCGTGTATACGAGGCAGGTGCGCCTCGCGCAGGGCAAGGAAACCGAACGCGTCGAGCGCGTGTGGCTCATCACCGATGACGGCACGCCCGACCCGACGCTCCTCGCCGAGCACCCGGGCTTGCGCGTCGTGCGCGCCGCTGACAGCGACGTGGTTCGCGCGCTGCCGGCGAAAGCCTCGCCCGCCGGACACATTTATGTGGTCGATCCCCTCGGCAACCTGATGATGCGTTTTCCCCAGGATCCCGATCCGCGACGCATCCTGAAAGACATGGCGCGGCTGCTGCGGCATTCGAAATGGAAGTGACCCGGTTCTACCGCTGGCTGGTCCTCACCGCCACCGCCCTGGCGTTTGTGGTTGTGGTAGTGGGCGCTTACGTTCGGTTGATGGATGCGGGGCTCGGGTGCCCGGACTGGCCCGGCTGCTACGGGGAAATGAGCCCGGCGCACGCCGAGGACATCATCAGCAAGACGGTGCAGGCCCAGGGCGGCGAGCACGGGCCGGTGTCGATGCGCAAGGCGTGGAAGGAGATGGGGCACCGCTACCTCGCCGGCGCGCTGGGGTTGCTGATCCTGGCGATCGCAGGGGGAGCATGGCGCTGGCGCAGCGCGCTGTCGCGCTCGCCGGCGCTGCCCGCGGCGCTGCTCGCGCTGGTGATTCTGCAGGCCGCGCTCGGCATGTGGACCGTCACGCTGCTCCTGAGGCCCGTGATCGTGACCCTGCATCTGCTCGGCGGGATGGCGACGCTTGCGCTGCTGGTCTGGCTCAGCCTGCGCCAGCTTGCAATCGGTCCGCCGCCTGACGCTCAGCACGCGCAACGCATCAGGCCGTGGGCCGCGCTGGGGCTGACGATCGTCATCGTGCAGATTGCGCTCGGCGGCTGGGTGTCGAGCAACTATGCCGCCCTCGCCTGCATCGATTTTCCGACGTGCCACAGCGTGTGGCGCCCCGAGATGGATTTCAGGCACGGTTTCCAGCTCGTGCGCGAGCTCGGCAGGACCGCAGCCGGGACGCACCTCGCGTATGAGGCCCTCACCGCGATCCACTGGACCCATCGCGTGGGGGCGCTCGTCACCTTCGTCTACGTCGGCGCGCTCGCGTTGTCGCTCGCGCGTTTGCGCGGTTTCGGCGCTCTGGGCGCGGTCCTCGCATTGACGCTGGCGCTCCAGGTCGGTCTCGGCGTTGCCAACGTCCTCGCCGGGCTGCCGCTGCCGGTCGCGGTTGGCCACAATGCCGTGGCCGCGATTTTGCTGGCCACTCTGGTGGTGATAAACTTCGCGCTTTCCCGCGTTCCCTTCAAGCAATCCTGATGGTTCCGAGCGTCGCCGGGCAGCCTTTCAGCGCCCGCGCATACCAGTTCTATCAGCTCACGAAACCGCGTGTCGTGTCACTCATCGTCTTCACGGCGGTGATCGGCATGTTTCTCGCGGTTCCCGGGGCGGTTCCCCTCCAGGCGCTGGTGGCGGGAACGCTCGGAATCGCGCTGATCGCGGGTGCCGCTGCCGCGATGAATTGCCTGGTCGAGCAGAAAATCGACGCCATCATGCTGCGCACCAGCCGGCGTCCGCTTCCGCGAGGCAATTTGAGCTCGCGCGAGACCTTGCTCTTCGCCGGCGTGATCGGCGGTATCGGGCTCGCAGTGCTGCACCACTGGGTGAACGCGCTGACGATGTGGCTTACGCTCGCCACGTTCGTCGGATACGCCATCGTCTATACCGTCATCCTGAAGCCGATGACGCCCCAGAACATCGTGATCGGCGGCGCGTCCGGTGCCATGCCCCCCGTGCTGGGCTGGGCTGCGGTTACCGGCGAAGTGACGGCGGATGCCTTGACGCTTTTCCTCATCATATTTGCCTGGCCGCCGCCGCATTTCTGGGCGCTCGCGCTCTATCGCAAACATGAATATGCGAAAGCCGGCGTGCCGATGCTGCCGGTTACTCACGGCGACAAGTTCACGCGGCTGCACGTGCTGCTTTACACGGTGATTCTGTGCGCGTGCACGCTGCTGCCTTTCGTGGTTCGCATGAGCGGCGTGATCTACCTTGCCGCGGCGGTCGTGCTCGATGGCATATTCCTGGCGTACGCGATACGCATCTATCGCAACTACAGCGATACCCTGGCGCGCCGCACATTCCGTTACTCGATCACCTATCTCGCGGCGATTTTCGCAGCGCTGCTGGTCGACCATTATTTCCGCATCCTGCTGTAGCGTCCGGCGTCTGCCGCCGTGCCGATAAAACGTTACTTCGCCATCGTCATGATGTTCTCGGCACTGCTCGTGGCCGGGTGCGGCGAGCGCGCGGCGCCGAAGTTTCAGCTGACCGACGTCACCGGGGCTGACTTCGGGAAGTCGCTGGCGCTCACCGACCATAACGGCAAACCGCGCACGCTGGCGGATTTCAACGGCAAGGTCGTGGTGCTGTTCTTCGGCTTCACGCATTGTCCGGATGCGTGCCCCACCACGATGCTCGAGCTCGCTAACGTCGCGAAGGCCCTGGGGCCGGATGCCGAGCGCATGCAGGTGCTTTTCGTGACGGTCGACCCCGAACGCGATACGCCCGAAGTACTGCGCCAGTACGTGCCTTCTTTCAACCCTTCCTTTCTCGGGCTCTATGGCACGCCCGAAGAGACGTCCCGCGCAGCCAAGGCGTTCAAGGTTTACTTCCAGAAGCAGGCGCAACCCGGCGGCAGCTACACGATGGACCATTCGGCGGGAACGTTCGTGCTCGATCCAAAAGGACGGCTGCGGTTGTTCAGTCAGTACGGCGCGGGGGCTGCACCACTGGTGCACGACATCAAGCTGCTGCTGGCGGAGTAGACGCCGCGCAATACGTGCGACGGGATCGGAGTCGACACGTCACCAAGCGGCGGCACGAATGAAAAAACCCGGCCGAGGCCGGGTTTTTAACGGTGATTCTGCGCCGGGGTTCTGCGCTCATCCGGCCGCAGCCATCGCGCCTTTCATCTTTGCCAGGGCCTTGCTTTCGATCTGGCGTATGCGCTCGGCCGATACACCGAACTCGCCCGCCAGATCGTGCAGCGTGGCCGTCTGCTGCTCGTTCAGCCATCGTGCCTCGATGATGCGCCGGCTGCGCGGGTCGAGCGCGGCAAGCGCCTGCTCCAGCCCCTCGCCACGCTGCTGTCCCGTCTGCGCCTGCTCGAGCCGGACGGCAGGCTCGATTTCGTCGCTCGCAAGATAGGCAATCGGCGCGTAGGCGCTCTCGTCGTCATTCTCGCCCAGCGGTTCCAGCGCCACGTCCTGACCGGATAGGCGTGTTTCCATTTCCACGACTTCAGCGGGTTTCACGCCCAGTTGCCTGGCGATCCTGTTCACGTCCGAGGCACCCATGGCGCCCAGACCCGGTTTCAGGCTGCGCAGATTGAAGAACAGCTTGCGCTGCGCTTTCGTCGTCGCAACTCTGACGATGCGCCAGTTGCGCAGGATGAATTCGTGCATCTCGGCGCGAATCCAGTGCACCGCAAACGAAACCAGGCGCACGCCGCGTTCCGGGTCGAATCGCTTGACGGCTTTCATGAGGCCGATATTGCCTTCCTGGATCAGGTCCGCCTGCTGCAGACCGTAACCCATGTAGCCGCGAGCGATCGATACCACCACGCGCAGGTGCGACATGACGAGCTCGCGTGCTGCTTCCAGGTCTTCGTCGTCCCGGAAACGGCGGCCGAGCGCGGTCTCTCGCTCCTGGCTCAGAATCGGAAAGCTGTTGACTGTCTGAACGTAGGTTTCGAGGCTGCCGGCGGCGGGAATCGGTAGTGCATAAGTAGTCATCGTTCGAATCTCCCTAAGGCTTAGAAACGCTTGCGGACAATTTTAGCACTCGAGTAATAGGAGTGCCAATATGCACCAAAGTTCCCTCGGCCAGCCGCTTGTTTCCCGCGAAAAGCAAATACAAACAACGGCTTGTGGATGGCCCGGCGAACGCCCCGGAGCTTAGTGAGGACGCACTTGTGCGAGATGCCGTCCCACCGAAAGCCACGCACCCAGCCAGCCGAGGCCGGCGGCGAAGGCGAGCAGGCTCAGGCTGTCGCGAGGGGCGAGCTGGGCGATTTCCCAGCGTGCGCCGTATAAATACGACAGGTCGATGAGGGCCTCGTTCAGCACCGTCGTCGCCGCCCAGACGAACCCGCAAGCAGCGAGCCCACCGAGCAGGCCGAGCACCGTTCCATAGTAAAGAAATGGCCGGCGGATGAACCGGTCGGTCGCCCCGATGAGGGTCGTGACCTCGATTTCCTCGCGCTGGGTGAGGATTTGCAGGCGGATCGTATTGAAAGTGATCGCCACCAGGGAGAAAGCGAGGACCGTGGCGAGCAGCATGAGGGCGATGCGGCCGACTTTCAGCACCGCGTCGAGCCGCTGCGCCCATTCCGCATCGAGCTGCACGTGGGCCACGTGGGGCCACGACGCGAGCTCAGTGCGCAGGCTTTGCATTGCGTCCGGCGCGGCATTCGTCGCGTCGATCACGAACGCATCGGGCAGCGGATTGCGGTCCAGGGCCTCGACGACGCCCGTCATGCCGCTCGCGCGCTTCATTTCCTCGAGCGCGCGCTCCCGCGGCACGTATCGCAGGCGTGCGACTGCGCTGTGGTTCTTGAGCCGGGTGTCGATTTCGCCCACGTCGGCGCGGTTCGCATCGAGTGCCATGAACAGCGTGAGTTGGGGTTCGGGCGACGCCGTCCTCACGGCTTGCTGCACATTCACGAGCCCGAGGTATAGCCCGGCGGGGAGCGCGAGCGCGATGCCTACCACGATGACATTGAACAGTGTGCTCAAAGGCGAGCGCAGGATTTTCCGGGACGTCGCACGGAGTGTGCGCGCATTTTCGACGAACCATGCTTTCATGCCGCTGCCGCTGCTCCGGAATCGACGCGCCCGTCGGCGATGGTGATCACTCGAGGCGAGAGCCGCTCGGCGAGCTGCGCATCGTGGGTCGCGATCACCACTGTCGCGCCGACCTGGTTGAACGCACGGAAAAGCTCCCCGATTTCGGTCGCATACGATGCGTCGAGATTCCCGGTCGGCTCGTCGGCCAGGAGCAGGGCGGGCCGATGCACCACCGCGCGTGCAATGCACAGACGCTGCTGCTCGCCCCCGGACAGGGTGATCGGCCGCACTTTCTCGTAGGCGAGCAGGCCGACCTTGTCGAGTGCTGCGCGAGCCCTGCGCGCCGCTTCACGCCGTTCGTACCCGAGGATGTTGAGCGGCAGCATCACGTTTTCGAAGACGTTGCGGTCGAAAAGCAACTTGTGATCCTGGAATACGAGACCGAAGTTGCGACGCAGGTAGGGAATGGCGCGGGGTCTGAGGCTGCTGACGTTCTGGCCGTTGACGACGACCGAGCCGCGGGTGGGACGCTCGATGGCTGCGATCAGCTTGATGAGCGTGCTCTTGCCGGCGCCCGAGTGCCCCATGAGAAAAACCAGCTCGCCTTTCTCGATCGTGAGGGTGGCGTCCTTCAGCGCCTCGCGGCCGCCGGGATACCGCTTGGTGACGTGGCTCAGTGCGATCATGAAATACGTGAGGCGCGACGCACTGCCTCACTCCTCACCGAGCAGCGCCGTGACGAAGTCTTCGGCATCGAACGGCCGCAGGTCGTCGATGCCTTCGCCGACGCCGATGAAGCGCAACGGGATTGGCTGTCCGGGATGGGCTTTGGCGCGCGTGTGTGCGATCGCCGCGATGACGCCGCCTTTTGCGGTGCCGTCGAGCTTGGTCATGACGAGCCCGGTTACGCCGATCGCGTCGTCGAACGCTTTGACTTGCGCTAGACCGTTCTGCCCGGTATTGGCGTCGAGCACGAGCAGCACCTCGTGCGGGGCCCCGGGCATGGCCTTGTCGATGACGCGCTTCACCTTCCTGATTTCTTCCATCAGATGCAACTGAGTGGGCAGGCGCCCGGCGGTGTCGGCCAGCACGATGTCGATGCCGCGCGCGGTGGCGGCATTGATCGCATCGAATATCACTGCAGCGGCATCGCCCGACTGCGCGGCGATGACTTCGACGTTGTTGCGCTCACCCCAGGCGATGAGCTGCTCACGCGCAGCCGCCCGAAAGGTGTCGCCTGCGGCGAGCAGGACTTTTTTGCCCTGCTGACCGTAATAATGCGCGAGCTTGCCGATCGAGGTCGTCTTTCCGGCGCCGTTCACGCCAGCGAGCATGATCACGAACGGCCGGTGCGTGCCCACGTCGAGCGGTTGCGCGATGGGACGCAACTCCTGAAGCAGCAATTCGCCGAGGGCCTCCCGCAGCTGTGACGCTTCGGTATAACCTGCGCGCTTCGCTCGCAGGCGCAGGTTACCGATCAGGAATTCGGAGGCCGTGACACCCACGTCGGAAGTGAGCAGCACGGTCTCCAGTTCTTCGTAGAATGCTTCGTCGAGCTTGCGTCCGACGCCGAAAAGTCCGACCAGGCGCCCGCCGAGCTGGCGCCGCGTCTTGGTGAGGCCGGCCTTGAGGCGGCCGAACCAGCGCGTGGCGGGCGCATCGGGAGGCGTGGGGCCAGCGGGACCAATGGGACCAATGGGAGCATCGGGCGCTGCCGGGGTCGGCACCACCTCACTGCCGGGTTCAATCGGCTCGGTGGCCGGGCGGGGCTTCGGCTTGAGGAAACTAAACATGGGTATGGCAGTCTGAAAAACGGAAGGAAACGCACGCTCGAATTCTTGTCCCCCTGCAGCGCACGCATCAAGGGATGCGGAATGAACAAGGCTGATAAAGGGGGCCTCGCCCAGTCGATCACTGGTCATCCGGCATTCCGCATTCACGCCTGCAACTGGCGCGTGAGTGGAATTCGTTACAATTCTACCCCAACCCGCAGCGGACCCCCCTTCAAATGTCACCGCATACTTCCGGATTTCGCGCCTTCGCGGCGCTCGTTCTCGTCTTCGCGCTGGGTGCGATGAGCCCATCAGGCGCGTGGGCCGCGGCGAGTACCCCTATCACTGAAAGTGTGTTGCCGAACGGGCTGCGCATTCTGGTCAAGACCGATCGCCGTGCGCCGGTGGTCGTGTGCATGGTGTGGTACCGGGTCGGCAGTATCGACGAGGTGAATGGAACGACCGGAGTCGCCCACGTTCTCGAGCATATGATGTTCAAGGGGACCAAGGCCGTTCCTGCAGGCGAATTCTCGCGAACCATCGCGGAAGCGGGCGGCCGCGACAACGCTTTCACCAGCCGCGATTACACCGGTTATTTCCAGACGCTCCACAAATCCCACCTCGCGCTCGCGCTGAAGCTCGAGGCCGACCGGATGTCGAACCTCACGCTGTCGGCGGACGAGTTCGCGAAGGAAATACGCGTGGTCATGGAGGAGCGCCGCTGGCGCACCGACGACCGGCCGCGCGCCCTCGTGTACGAGCAGCTCATGGCATCGGCCCTGAAGGCGCATCCCTACCGCTATCCGATCATAGGCTGGATGAGCGATCTCGAGATGATGCGGGTCGAAGACGCCCAGGTTTTCTACGACCGCTGGTACGCACCCAACAACGCGACGCTCGTGATCGTGGGCGATGTTTCGCAGCAGGAGGTCGAGAAGCTTGCCGCGCAGTATTTCGGGCCCCTGAAAAAGAAGGTCCTGCCGCTGCGTAAAATCACCGAAGAGCCGACTCAGCTCGGACCGCAGCAGCTGACCGTGCGCGCGCCGGCGGAGCTGCCGTACGTGATGATGGCGTATCACGCACCGGTATTGCGGGATCCGAAAGGCGACTGGGAGCCTTATGCGCTCGAAATGCTTGCGAACGTGCTCGACGGGAACGAGGCGGCGCGCCTGAACCGCAGCCTCGTGCGCAGCGAGCGCATCGCGTCGTCTGCCGACGCGAGCTACGACGGCATCGGCCGGGGGCCGGGCATGTTTCTTCTGAGCGCGACGCCGACAGCCGGCAAGACGGTGCTGGAAGCCGAGCAGGCGCTGCGCCGGGAAGTCCAGAAGCTCGTGAAGGACGGCGTGACCGAAGACGAGTTGCAGCGGGTCAAGGCGCAGGTCGTGGCCTCGCGCGTTTACGAGCGCGACTCGATGTTTTTCCAGGCGCGGCAGATTGGCAGTCTGGACATGGTGGGCCTGCCGCCGAACCTGATGGACCTTTTCGTCGAGAAGTTGAAGCTCGTTACCGCGGAGCAGGTTCAGGCCGTGGCGAAAAAATACCTGGTGGACGAACGGCTCACCGTTGCCTATCTCGATCCCCAGCCCCTCGACGGCAAGCGGCCGAGCGCACCCCCTGCAGGATTAAATCATGGCCAGTAAGTCCCTCAGGTCGGTTTGCGGCATTGCATTGATGGTGCTGTCTCAGGCCGCGTTCGCCCTGCTCCCGATCGAGCACTGGGAAACCGCGCGCGGCGCGCGTGTCTACTTCGTCGAGAATCGGGATCTGCCGATGCTCGATGTGAGTGTCGACTTCCCCGCGGGCTCGGGTTTCGACACGCGCGATAAAAACGGCGCGGCCAGCATGACGAACAACCTGCTGCGCCTGGGTGCCGGCGGTATGGACGAAGACGAGATCGCGCGCAGGCTCGCCGACGTCGGCGCCCAGTTTTCCGGACGCTTCGACAGCGACCGCGCCGGCGTGGGGATGCGCATGCTCTCGAGCGCGAAGGAGCGCGCGAGCAGTCTGGAAATTCTCGCCAAGATACTCACCGAGCCGCAGTTCCCGGCACCGATACTCGAGCGCGAAAAGGTGCGTCTTATCGCTGCGCTGAAAGAAGCGGATACGCGGCCCGCCACGATCGCTGCACGCACTTTCGCCCGCATGATCTATCCCGAGCATCCTTACGGGATGCGGGGATCGGGCGAAGTGGACACGATTGCGAAGCTCTCCCGGGACGACGTGGCGGCTTTTCACCGGCATTTTTACACCGCGCAAAACGCGATCGTCGCCATCATGGGCGACGTCACGCGCGCAGAAGCGGCCGCGATTGCCGAATCACTGACAGCTGCACTGCCGTCGGCCGTCGGCACTGCCGAGACCCTGCCGCCCGTCAGCGTGGTGCCGAAAGGGGAGACGCGCTGGATCACACATCCCGCGACGCAAAGTCACATATTGATGGGCGCGCCGGGCATCCGGCGCAACGATCCCGATTATTTTGCGCTCTACGTCGGAAATCACGTGCTGGGCGGGGGCGGATTCGTATCGCGCATCACGGACGAAGTGCGTCAGAAGCGAGGCCTCGCCTATTCGGCGTACAGCTATTTCAGCCCGATGCTGCGTGAGGGCCCATTCGTGGTCGGCATGCAGACCAAAGGCGCGCAGGCTCGCGAAGCGCTCGAGGTCGCGCGCAAAACCGTGGCCGACTTCGTCGCCCGCGGTCCGACCGCGAAAGAGCTCGCAGCGGCGAAACAAAACATCATCGGCGGTTTTCCGCTTCGCATAGACAGCAACCGGAAAATTCACGAATACCTGGCGGTAATCGGTTTCTATCGCCTGCCTCTGACGTATCTCGATGACTTCACCGGGAACATCGAGCGGGTCACGGCGGATCAGGTGAAAAACGCTTTTCAGCGCCGCGTTCATCCGGAGCGTTTGGTGACGGTCGTGGTGGGGCCGCCTGACCAGCAGGCAGCCGTCAGCGCGCCCCAGCGCTAGCGACCGGCGCGAAAGGCGCTGGGCATGAAGGCGAACGAGGTTCGCATCGTCGGCGGCGCGTGGCGCAGCCGGCGCATCCGCTTCGTCGCGCGAGAGGGCCTGCGCCCATCGCCGGATCGCGTGCGTGAAACGCTCTTCAACTGGCTCGGTCAGGACCTCACCGGTCTCACCTGTCTCGATCTCTTCGCCGGTAGCGGGGCGCTCGGTTTCGAAGCCGCTTCGCGCGGTGCGTCCCGGGTCGTCATGGTCGAGCGCGATCGTCCTGCTTTCGACGCGCTGCGTGCGAACTGCGGCGTCCTCGCCGCAGTCCAGGTGGAACTCGTCAGAGCGGATGCGCTAGAATTCCTGCGCACCGACCGCGGTCCGTATGACGTGATTTTTCTCGACCCGCCGTTCGACACCGATTACTGGCCGCGTCTCATGCCCTTGTTGCCGCCGCGTATGATGCAGGACGGATGGGTTTACGGCGAGTCGGGTTCGCGTCTCGATTGGCCCGCGGGCTGGAACGTGCGCAAGGAAGGCCGCGCGGGGCAGGTCAAATTTCAACTCGTCAAACGGATACACCATGAGCCACAACACGGCGGTTTACCCGGGGACTTTCGATCCGATAACGTCGGGCCATGAGGACCTCGCGCGGCGTGCGTCACGCCTGTTCGACCGGGTGATACTCGCCGTTGCGGACAGCCGTGCCAAACGCCCGTTCTTTTCGCTCGACGAGCGCGTCGAAATGGCGAGTCACGTGCTGCAGGATGTCCCCAACGTCGAGGTGGTCGGTTTTTCGGGCCTGTTGATGAAATTCGTGCAGGAGCGGGGCGCGCGCGTGGTCATGAGGGGTTTGCGCGCGGTGTCGGACTTCGAATACGAGTTCCAGCTTGCCGGAATGAACCGCGGGATGTACCCCGATGTCGAAACGATCTTCCTCACGCCCGGCGAACAGTTCATGTTCATATCCGCCACGATCGTGCGGGAAATTTCGGTCCTCGGGGGCGACACCTCCAAGTTCGTGCCGCCTTTCGTGGGCGAACGCCTGAAAGTGAAGATCAAGCAGCTGGGTGGGTGATGGCATGGCTTTGATGATTACCGACGAATGCATCAATTGCGACGTATGCGAGCCCGAATGCCCGAACGACGCGATTTCGGCGGGTGAGGAGATCTACCAGATCGATCCGCTCAAATGCACCGAGTGTGTCGGCCATTTCGATGAGCCGCAGTGCCAGCGCGTGTGTCCGGTCGATTGCATCCCGTTCAATCCGGACGTCGTGGAGACGAAGGAAACGCTGTATGAAAAGTATCTGCAGCTGACTGCGTCCAAAGCGGCTTGAGCGTCTGAAAGCACAATGCAGAGACGGCTACCTCGTGCGCCTGTCCCTGCCCGTCCCTCACTGCCGCTGGCATGAAGGGCAGTAGAAAGTCGAGCGCTGTCCCTGTCTTATTTCCCTGATCGGCGTTGCGCACTTGAGGCACGGCGCCCCGCCGCGTCCGTAAACCAGGTGCTCGTTCTGAAAGTAGCCGGCGCGGCCGTCACCGCCGACGTAATCGCGTAGCGTACTGCCGCCTGCCCGAATGGCCGCTTCAAGCGTCTCGCGTACCCGGGCCGCCAGCACGTCGTAACGCGCACGGCTGATGCGACGCGCCGCCACTTTTGGATTGATGCCTGCGCGAAACAACGCTTCGCTCGCGTAGATGTTGCCCACCCCGGCGACCACGTGACTGTCCATCAGGACCAGCTTGACCGCGGCGGAGCGATTGCGCGTGACGTGGTGCAGCCAGGTGCCATCGAATTGCGCTGACAACGGCTCGGGACCGATGGCAGCGAGCAGCGGGTGCTGCAGCGGATCGCCCGTCTGCCACACCACCAGACCGAACCGTCGCGGATCACGAAGGCGCACGGCGGTGCCGTTTTCGAGGACGAGATCGAAGTGGTCGTGGGCCGCGACGGCGGTGTTTGCGTCGACCAGCCACAAACGCCCCGACATGCCCAGATGCACGATGAGCGTTCCGCGCCCGCAATCGATGAGGAGGTATTTCCCTCGTCGCGCCACGCTGCGCACCGTTGCGCCCTCGACCCGCTGCGGAAGGTCACGCGGAACCGGCACGCGCAAAGCGCCGTTGCGCACGATCGCCGTGCGTATGCGCTGATTGATGAGATGCGGCGCCAGACCGCGGCGGGTGGTCTCGACTTCGGGGAGCTCGGGCATTCGGGGCCGGTGGCGAGTGATGAAGTGGTGACGTGATGAGGTGATGCAGTGATGCAGTGATGCAGTGACGCGGTGATGCGGTGCGGGGTACGTCACTTCATCACCTCGTCACCTCATCAGTTCCTGATCGGCGTGCCGGGCGGCGCGAACAGTCGCCGGCCCACCTCCGCGACGAAGCGATACTCGATGCCTTCATCCTTACGCACAAGTACGAGCTCGGGCTCGCGCTGTGCCACGCCGAGGCTCAGCGTGCGGCCATCCTTGAGCTGCACCTTGATTTCATCGCTGGGATCGTTGCCGCTATAGCGCCTGACGCCCATCGCGCTGGCGAGCCGCCATGCATCTACCCAGGCATTGCGATCATCGGCGCTGACATCGGGCATCGCGGGCGCGACCGCCCAGGTGCCGTCTTCCAGGGAGATGGTGAAGTCGGGAAGGTCGAATCGCGCGGGGTTTTCGGTCGGTCCGAAGAGGCTGCGCGAGAGCAGCACGTCAGCGCTGCGCGGTAGCGTGGCGATGTAGGCCAGCGGGACGAGGTAGACGGTGCCACCCGTCATCACATACTGCTCGCGTGTCATCGAATTGATCGCACCGTAGAGAAAAGACTGGTCTTCGATCGTCAGGGTGGACTGCGGGCGGTCGAGGCCGAAACGTGCGAGATCCGCGCCAGGATAGCGAACCGTCGAGCGGGCATCGAGTATCGACAGGAGGCGCACGACCTGGAAGCTGTCGGCTCGAGCGGCAATCGGGGCTGTCATGCGCCACGCGCCTGCGTGCTTCTCGAGCGTGATGAGCTCGTTTGCGGCGGGCGCCGCTGCGGGCTCCCCCTCCCCCTGCGCCTGCGTCGATCGTGTCGCAGATACGCGCTCGAGCCGCGTTCGATTCACGTCACCTGCCTTGAGTGCCGACAGGGCGTAGGTCTCATCGACCTCGTGTGCGGGTTTGTAATAGACCCACGCACCGAGCGCCCCGACCACGATCAGGAGGACTGCGAGCGAAATCCAGGCGCGCACGCGTTCGTCCTGTCGTGTCAAACCGCTTTACGTCTGCGCCACCAGATCACGACGCCGGTGGCGATGAAGACGAGCGGGAGCACGATCAGGAAACCGAAAGCGATCAGGTAAAGCGTCATCTGGTCGATCTGGATCCGCGAGTCCGGCGCCGGACGCGGATCGATCGCGACCAGTGCGTCCTCTGCGGTGAGCCAGTTCACCGTCGCCACGCCCAGCTGAAGGTTACCGGCGTTGCCGAGATAGGCGTTCGAAAGGAAAGCGCCGTTCCCGATGACGACGATGCGCTGCTGCCTGTCGCTCGAGGTGCGTTCGAAAGCGGCAGCGATGTTCACGGGGCCGGGCAGGTCGTGCGAGGCGTCGAAAGCCGGCTTGTCGTCCAGTTTGCCCATCTCCACCCAGCCGCGCGGGGCCACTTCGATCAGCGGAGAGACGTGCCAATCCTCCAGTTCCGAGAGGCCGATCTGCCGCGCATGCGGAAACAGGGTGTTGAAGCGAAATGCCGCGGTGATCGGGTGCTGGCCGTAGCTCGTCGCCACGGCAAACACCGGCGGCCCCGCGCGGGGGCGCAGCCCCGGATCCACTACCGTGCCGGGCGTGAGCACGAGGCCGAGCATTTCGGCGATCGGCTGCAGTCCGTGCAGCGGCGTGGGATCGATCAGCCAGAGAAGGTTGCCGCCGGCTTTCACGTAGCGCTGGATTTTCTCCACTTCGGCCCGCTGCAGATCCGTTTGCGGGCTGGCGATGACGAGCAGCGACGCATTCGACGGGACTTCCTGCGCAAGTGCGAGATTGACGCTGTTGATGCTGATGCCTTTTTGCTGCAGCTGCCGGCCGAACTCGCCCAGATCGTGATTGGCGATGCCGTCGAGCTTGCGCTCGCCGTGCCCTTCGACGCCCAGCACGAGGCTCGCCGAGCCGCGCATGAGGCGCATCAGCGCGTTGGCGAAAGCCTGCTCGCTGAAATCGGAGAGTCCCAGGTGTTCGGTCCGCTTGTGGTATTCGATGATGAGCTCGTTCGGCGTGCGTATGCCGGCAGCTTCGGCGCGCTTCGGGTCTTCACGCGGGTCGACCAGCGTGAGCTGGAGATCGGGTTTGGCGCGGCGATACGGGCGCAGACGTTCCTGCACGATCTTGTGCACATTGCCGCCGGACGCATCCTGCGTCACCGCGTATGCCGTGACCTTCACGGGGCCGTCGAGCTGGCGCAGCACGTCGAGTGTCGACTGTGAGAGGGTATTGCGCGCGCTGCGTGTGACGTCCCACTCTTTGCGGTAGTCCTGCGCGATGTACGCGAGAAGCGCCACCAGCGCGATAAACAGGGCGATGAACAGGCCGCTCTGAACGGTCAGGCGCACGCGCAGCCCGCGACTGGCTTTCACGTCAGCCTCGCAGGCGCTGGCCGTCGAGGCGGCGAACGCTCAGCACGATGAAGAAAACGATCAGCAGCAGCGAGCACGCGATGGCGTAGCTGTCGACCATCCCTTTGCCCAGCGGCTCGAAATTCTTGAGCGGGGAAAACACCTGGGAAAGCGCGGCGGGCAAAGCCCAGCCGCGTGCGCGCAAGCCGTCGCCGGCCGCCTCACCCATGAACACCATGAGGAGCAGGGTTGCAAAAGCGCCGAATGCCGCAGCCATCGGGTAGGTGGTGAGCGACGAGACGTAGAGGCTCACGGCGGCGAATCCGGCGGCGATCAGCAGCACGCCGGCGAACAGGCATGCGATCAGACCGTAATCGAGGCGCGTGCTCGTCGCGAGGGTGAGCGGCATTGCGGTGATCAGCGTGACGATCAGCGTGATGAAAACAGCGAGTCCGACGAATTTCCCGAGTACGATCTGCGTGATCGATACCGGAGCAGACGTGAGGAACACCATCGTCTGGTTGCGACGCTCCTCGGCGATCGAGCGCATGGCGAGCAGCGGCACGGCGAAAAGCAGCACCATCGCGGTGGTCGCGAACAGCGGCCCGACCACGAGCTCGGTCACGCCCGGGGGGCTGGCAAGTTGCACGAGCTGCGGCTGAATCTGCAGAAAATCATCGAGCCGCTTGAGGAACGCGTAACCGGCAATGAGCTGCACCGCGGTCAGCACCATCCACGCGAGAGGGGAAGCGAAAAGGCTTTTCAGCTCTTTGCCGGCAATGGTTGAAATCATCGGGTGAGATTTACGAAGACGTCTTCGAGACTGGTTTGTGCCGGAGCGAGATGATAAAGGCCCCAGTTGCTCTGGACCGAGCGGGCGACGAGCTGCTCGGTCGGGTCGCGATCCGCTGCGAGCTGCAACCGGTAAAGCTTGTCGCCCACGTGCTCTACCGCGGTCACGCCGGGCACCGCGGCAAGCTCGGTTTCCGGCGGCGGGCGGCGCAGCCCCAGCATCACCGTGCGTCCGCTCTGCACCGCTTTCAGGGCGGCGATCGTATCGCTGTAGACCACGCTGCCGTGATGCAGGATCTGCACCCGGTCGCAGACCGCTTCGACTTCGGGGAGGATGTGCGTCGAAAGAATCACGCTGTGCCTGCCGCCGAGCTCCCGAATGAGCGCGCGGATGTCCCTGATCTGGTTCGGGTCGAGCCCGACGGTCGGCTCGTCCAGGATCACGACGTCCGGTTCGTGCACGATGGCCTGCGCGATGCCGACCCGTTGCTGATAGCCTTTCGACAGGGTGCCGATGAGCTGGCGGCTGACATCCGTCAGTCCGCAACTTGCTTTTGCGCGTTTGATCGCCTCAGGCCTGGCGACTTTGGGCACGCGATGCAGCTTGACCGTGAGCAGCAGATACTCGTCGACCGTGAGCTCGCGGTATAGCGGTGGGTGCTCGGGCAGATAGCCGATTCGGACTTTCGCCAAGGTGGGCCGGGCCAGCATGTCGACCCCGCAAATGCTGATCTCGCCCTCGGTCGGGGCGAGATTGCCGGTCAACATCTGCATCGTTGTGGTTTTGCCCGCGCCGTTGGGGCCGAGGAAACCCAGCACTTCGCCGCGACGCAGCTCCAGGTCCACGTTTTTGACGGCCTCGTGAACACCAAAGCGGCGTGTGAGGCCGCGCGCGTGGATGGTAGGCAGAGAATCGGGCGAAATCGTGGGGAGGGACATCAGGTGAGGCGGATTGGGGAACAGATGGAGAAACGAGGACCGGAACCAAACTGCGGCGCCGCAGAAGCGCGTCTTGTGGTGTCGCCGAAATATACCTAATATGTGCCCGTTTATGAAGCAGCGCACGCCGTTCATTACGGCGACTTCCCCTTCCCGGCGCCGCCGACTCTGATCGCGGCCTCCTCATGACCCCTTTTCTCAGCGCAATGATCGTCGTGGCTTTGTCGGCCGCGGCGTGTGCCGATACCGGCGCACTCAATTCGACGCAACCCTCGATCGCCCAGGCCGGCCAGCCGGGTGCCGGGACGCCCCGGGCCAAGACCAAGCCTGCGCCCAAGGTGGCGGCCAAGCCGCGGGCGGCATTCCCGGCAATCGAGCTGACCGAGCAGCTGATGTTCAAGCTCATGATTGCGGAAGTGGCTTTGCAGCGCGGGCAGCCGCAGATTGCCGTTCCGGCTTTTCTCGAGCTTGCGCGCGAAACGCGTGATCCGCGCATCGCCCAGCGGGCCACCGAGACGGCATGGAATGCTCGCTACGCGGACGCGGCTCTCGAAGCCGCCGGCATCTGGCTGCAGGTGGAGCCCGGCAACGCGCGCGCGCGCCAGGTGCTCGCCGCCATGCTGGTCAACCAGCAGAAGCTCGACTCGGCGCGCGGCCACTTCGAGCAATGGCTCGCATCGGATCGAGAAAACATCGGCCCGAGTTTTTTGCAGCTGACCACACTGTTTACGCGCAACGCCGACAAAAAAGCGGTGCTCGACCTGATGCGTGTGCTGGCCAAGCCGTACCAGAAAGTACCCGAAGCGCGCCTCGCGGTCGCGCAGGCGGCGTGGGATGCGGCTAACGAGTCACTGGCGCTCGAAGAATCGGCGGCGGCTTTGAAGTTACGGCCTGACTGGGAGCTCGCTGCACTGTTTCACGCGCAGGCTTTGCAGCGCCGGTCGAACGACGAGGCCATCGCGTACCTGGGCGGGTTTCTGAAGACGCATACGCAGGCGAAAGACGCGCGGCTGAATTATGCCCGGCTGCTCGTGGCCGCCAAACGTTTTCCTGAAGCGCGCAAACAGTTTGAAGTCCTCGTCGAGCAGTTTCCGCAGAATGCCGACGTGACGATGGCGGTTGCGCTGCTTGCCATACAGGCCAACGATTACGATAGCGCGGAGACGCAGCTCAAACGCGCGCTCGAAGCGGGTTATGGCGAGCCCGACGTGGCGCGCGTCTACCTCGGCCAGCTGAACGAGGAGCGCAAGCGCTTCGACGAAGCACTGAAATGGTACAGCACCGTACAGCCCGGCGAGCAGTACGTGAACGCCCAGGCGCGCTATGCAGGCGTGCTCGCGAAGCAGGGCCGCCTCGAGGATGCGCGCAAGTATCTGCAGCAGGTCAGCACTGACAATCCTCAGCAGCGCGTACAGCTCACCCAGGCCGAAGCGCAGCTGCTGCGCGATGCGAACGCGTACAAGGATGCTTTCGATCTCCTCGGGCAGGCGCTGCAGAAGATGCCCGATACGCCCGACCTGCTGTACGACTATGCGATGGCGGCCGAAAAGATCAACCGCGTCGACGTGCTCGAATCGAATTTGAGAAAACTGATCGAAATCAGGCCGGACCACGCGCATGCTTACAACGCGCTCGGATACACGCTCGCCGACCGCAACGACCGGCTCGACGAGGCGCAGCAGCTGATCGAGAAAGCGCTCAAACTTTCGCCCGATGATGCGTTCATCATGGACAGCATGGGCTGGGTGCTCTTCCGCATGGGACGCAATCGGGAATCGCTCGATTACCTCAAGCGCGCTTACACGCTGCGCCCGGACGGCGACATCGCGGCGCACCTGGGCGAAGTCCTGTGGTCGGACGGGCAGCAGGCCGAGGCGCGCAAGGTGTGGACCGATGCATTGAAAGACAACGCGCAGAACGAGGCGCTCCAGAACACCATCAGGCGGCTTTCTCCGGTCATCCTGCCCGCCGCGCGATGAGCGCGCGAACGTCCGCGGCGTTCCTGCTGGCGGTGTTGCTGAGTGCGTGCAGCGCGGTCCCTCTCGCGCCCCGCGGTCCCGAGCCTTTCGATCTGCTCGGACGCGTCCTGGTGACCCACACTGGTGGGGCCGTCACCGCCAACCTGCGTTGGGAACACTTCATCGAGCAGGACCAGATCTGGCTGATGACGCCCACCGGCCAGACGCTCGCTTTCATCGTCGACTCGCCGCAGGGTGCAACGCTGACGCAGGCCGATCAGAAGCAGTACCGGGCGGGCAGTGTGGAAGCCCTGACGCAGCAGGCGCTGGGCTGGCCGCTGCCGTTGAGCCTGCTGCAGTATTGGGTACGGGGTGAGCCCGCATCCGGCAGCCCTGCGAGTGCGGTCGAGCGCTCGGCGGACGGCAAACTGCTCGCGCTCACCCAGAGCAATTGGCGAGTCGCGTTCACCTACTACCCCGACGGGGATTCGAGCGGGAAGGTGCGCAGGCTCGACCTGCGCGACGGCCCGAACGAGATACGTCTTGTCGTCGACACCTGGCGTAGCGCGGACGGGAAGTGAGCGTGCAGGGCTATCCGGCGCCGGCGAAATTGAACCTGATGTTGCGCGTGGTTGGTCGACGTGCCGATGGGTATCACCTCCTGCAGACGGTTTTCCGGTTCATCGATCACGGCGACGAAGTGCGGCTCGGCGTGCGCCGGGACGGCGAGATCCGGCGCATCCGCGACCTGCCGGGCGTGGCAGTGGAGGACGATCTCACCGTGCGGGCGGCGCGTCTGCTGCAAAACGCTGGCGGGGTTCGCCTCGGCGCCGACATCGAGCTCGTCAAACGCCTGCCGCTCGGTGCCGGGCTGGGGGGCGGCAGCTCGGATGCCGCAACCGTGCTGCTGGCGCTGAACCGGCTCTGGGGAGCCGGCCTTACCCGGTCGCAATTGCAGGCGCTGGGCGCGCAACTCGGTGCAGACGTGCCGGTTTTCGTGTTCGGCGAGAGCGCGCTCGGTGCAGGCATCGGGGACGTTCTCACCCCGCTTGCGCTGCCCGCAGCGTGGTATCTGGTGCTGACGCCTCCGGCGAGCGTGGCCACCGCGCGCATCTTTTCCCATCCAGATTTGAAACGGGATTCAAAAACGATTAAAATACAGGGCTTTTCCGCCGGCACCCCGGCTAACGGGGGAAACGATCTGGAACCCCTCGTTTGCCGCCTGTACCCGGAAGTCGCGCATCATCTCGAGTGGTTGAAGCAATACGCTCCCGCGCTCATGACGGGTTCGGGCTCGGCCGTCTTCGCGAGCTTCGACAGCGAGGCGGAGGCGCGATCGGTGCTGGCGCAGTTACCGGCGGCAATGAGCGGTTTTGTCGCCCGAGGTCTGGACCGGCACCCGTTGTGGGCGCTGGGGCAGTGAGATAGCAAAGTTTACCGGACGGCCGGTGCTTTACGATCGGCCGTCGGTGCGTTGAGGGCCTGGCGTTTGCGAGCCAGGGTCTGGAACTGATGGGGAGTCGCCAAGCTGGTTAAGGCACCGGATTTTGATTCCGGCATGCGAAGGTTCGAATCCTTCCTCCCCAGCCCACACATCCGCCGCCTCGGAATGCATCGCGTGCAAGCGTGTTGCGACGAGTTCCAGGGACGGCCCTGCTAAGAGCGACCCGCGTTAGCGAGTGAGCGTAACGCGCCAGCCGCATCTTGTTTTTTTCGAATCGAGGAATCACGTGGCGCTCGACAGGCTGACCGTCTTTTCCGGGAATGCCAATCCCATACTCGCCGCGGATATCGTGGGGCATTTGCGCCTGCCGCTGGGCCGCGCCAAAGTCGGGCGCTTCAGCGACGGCGAAGTCATGGTCGAGATCCTCGAAAACGTACGCGGCAAAGACGTTTTCGTGCTGCAGTCGGTATGCGCGCCGACCAATGACAACCTGATGGAGTTGCTGGTGATGGTCGATGCGCTCAAGCGCGCCTCGGCCGCACGCGTGACGGCCGCGATTCCGTACATGGGATACGCCCGGCAGGATCGGCGGCCGGGCTCGGCGAGGGTTCCGATCACCGCGAAAGTCGTCGCGAACATGATGGTGAGCGCAGGCGTGGACCGCGTGCTCACGATGGATCTGCATTCGGAGCAGATCCAGGGTTTTTTCGACATCCCGGTGGACAACATCTACTCGGGTCCGATCATGCTGGGCGACGTGTGGAAGCACAGCTACCAGAACCTGGTCGCAGTTTCCCCCGACGTCGGCGGTGTTTTGCGGGCGCGGGCACTGGCCAAGCGGCTCGAAGCCGACCTCGCGATCATCGACAAGCGGCGCCCGCGGCCGAACGAAGCGACGGTGATGAACATCATCGGTGAAGTTGAAGGCCGCACGTGTGTGATCATCGACGACCTCGTGGACACGGCGAACACCCTGTGTGCCGGCGCCGACGCGCTGAAGAAGCACGGTGCGGAGAAAGTCCTGGCGTATTGCACTCACCCGGTGCTCTCGGGGGCGGCGGTGGAGCGCATCAATAACTCGGTGATCGACGAGCTCGTCGTGACTGACACGATTCCCCTGAGCGCAGACGCTCGCGCGTGCCCGAAGATCAGGGTGCTGACGGTTGCCGGCCTCATGGCGGAGACGATGCGCCGCATCAGCGAAGAAGCATCGGTCAGCTCGCTGTTCGTCGAATAGCTGAACTCGAGGATTTAGTTTTTAGTGTTGAGTGTCCGAGTGGGACATCGTGTTTTGCAGCTCGACACGAACCGCTCAGGCCCTCAACGCTGGCTGTAAGGGGCGATCTGGTCGCGGACGCCCTATTTAATTGGAGATTTAAATGAAAATCGAAGTCACTGCATTTCCCCGCACGCAGCAGGGCACGGGTGCGAGCCGCCGCCTGCGCGGTAGCGGCCGGGTCCCGGGCGTCATATACGGGGCAGACCAACCGGCAGCGCCCGTCGAGCTCGATCAAAACGCCTTGTTACGCCATCTCAAGCTGGAAGCGTTTCATGCCTCCATTCTCGACATGACGGTCGAAGGTGTGCGCGAACGCGTGCTGCTGCGCGACTTTGAGATGCATCCATGGAAGCCGTTCGTGCTGCACGTGGATTTTCAACGCGTGGATCCGAAGAAGAAAATCCACATGCGCGTGCCTTTGCACTTCCTGAATCAGGAGACGTGTGAAGGTGTCAAAACCCAGGGCGGTGTCGTGACGCACTCGATGAACGAAATCGAGATTCAGTGTCTGCCCGACCACCTCCCGGAATTCATCGAGGTCGATCTGCAGGGCGCGAAGCTGAACGACATTCTTCACGTCAACGACTTGAAGTTGCCCGACGGCGTCGAGCCGATCCCCAAGCTCAAGACCGACAACCCATCGGTCGTCTCGATCCACCTGCCGAGGGTCGTTGCCGTGGAAGAGGACGCCGCTGCGCCGGTTACCGAAATCACCGGTCAGACTCCGGCCGAGGCTGCTGCTGCCGCTGCTGCCGAAGGCGAGAAGAAGAAGGACGCCGGGAAGTAACACGGCGGTGTGTGACGCAAAGCCCGCCATGTCGGATGACGCGGCGGGCTTTTGCTTTACTGTTTCGTTTTATGGGCTTAGCGCTGTGTGTTAGCGCTCGCTACCATGCGTGGCATATAGCCCTGAAGACTCACGCGACTGCGAATGAAGCTCATCGTCGGCCTGGGTAATCCCGGCAAAAAATACGAAGCGACTCGTCACAACGCCGGTTTCTGGTGGGTGGACGAGATCGTTCGCGCCGTTGCGGCGAGCTTGCGGCGCGAAACCCGTTTCTCGGGTGAAGTGGGACGCGTGCCTGCCGGCGAGCAGTGGCTGCTCAAACCGGAAACGTTCATGAACCAGTCGGGGAAAGCGGTCGGTGCGCTGGCGAATTTCTACCGCATCGAACCCCAGGACATCCTGGTTGCCCACGACGAGCTCGACCTGCCGCCGGGCACGGTCAAGCTTAAGTTCGGCGGCGGGCTGTCAGGCAATGGTCTGAAAGACGTGGCGGCCGTCCTCGGCACCAAGGATTTCTGGCGCCTGCGCATCGGCATCGGGCATCCGCGCGATCTCGCGGCAAGCGAGCAGGAAGTCGTCGATTACGTTTTGCATCCGCCGCGAGCCGAAGAGCGCAAAGCCATCGAACAGGCGCTGGAAAAAGCGATGGAAGTCTGGCCGCTGATTGCGCGGCACGACATGGAGGGCGCCATGTTGAAACTACATACGGCAGACAAAGGAGAGCGGAAAGAATCGCGCGCGGAGAATAATCCGCGGCAGTAGGCTCTCCCGTTTCTCCTTTCCTCTCCTCACTCTCTCTCATTTCTTCCCTCGGAATACCATGAGCCTCAAATGCGGCATCGTCGGTCTGCCCAACGTGGGTAAATCCACGCTTTTCAACGCGCTGACCAAAGCCGGGATAGCGGCTGAGAACTACCCCTTCTGCACGATAGAGCCCAATACGGGCATCGTCGAAATACCCGATCCGCGGCTTTACGCGCTGGCGGCGATCGCCAAGCCGGAGAAGGTGCTCCCGGCGGTCGTCGAATTCGTCGATATCGCCGGCCTCGTCGCGGGCGCGTCCAAAGGCGAAGGACTGGGCAACCAGTTTCTGGCGACCATCCGGGAGACGGACGCGATCGCCCACGTTGTACGCTGTTTCGAAGACGGCAACGTCATCCACGTGTCGAACAAGGTCGATCCGGTGGCGGACATCGAGACGATCAACACCGAACTCGCGCTGGCCGACCTGTCGACGGTCGAGCGCCAGCTTGCACGCTACGGCAAGGCCGCACGTTCAGGCGGAGACAAAGAGGCGCAGAGGCTGGTTCCGGTGCTCGAGAAATGCCTGGCGGTGTTGAACGAAGCACGCCCGGTGAGAATCCTCGACCTGGACGACGAGGAAAAAGTGATACTGCGAAATCTCACCCTGCTGACTTCCAAGCCCGCGGTCTATATCGCCAATGTCAAAGAGGATGGTTTCGAGAACAATCCGCACCTCGATGCAGTTCGGCGCCATGCCGCCACCGAAGGCGCGCCGGTGGTGGCCGTGTGTGCGGCGATCGAAGCGGAAATCGCCGACATGGAGCCGGAGGACAAGAACGCGTTTCTGGCCGACATGGGCATGAGCGAGCCCGGGCTGGATCGGGTGATACACGCAGGCTACGAGCGGCTCGGCTTGCAGACGTATTTTACGGTGGGCCCCAAGGAAGTGCGTGCCTGGACCGTGCGCGTTGGCGCCACCGCGCCACAGGCCGCGGCGGTAATACACACCGATTTCGAGCGCGGCTTCATACGCGCCGAAGTGATCGCCTACGATGACTTCATCAAGTGCAAAGGCGAGCAGGGGGCGAAGGAGGCCGGGAAAATGCGGCTCGAAGGCAAGGAATACATTGTGAAAGACGGCGACGTCATGCATTTCCGGTTCAACGTGTAGTCCGCGTAGCGCCATTACTCAAAGTCGAGTCACGGCGAGCAACAGGCCCCCCGCAGAGCGTGCGGCGCCTCGCGAACGTCGATCTCGGGGCTTTCTTCCCAGTCCCCCGGTCCCTCGGTCGTTTTCGCACGGCGCGCAAAGGTCGCTATACTGATCCGGTTGTAAGTGCCACACCCCGTGCACGACTGAGCGGCGAATGCACTGTTTTGGAAGAGGAAAGAATATGAAACGACCGATGGTTCGAGTCTTCATCCTGGCCCTGATCGCCGCCGCCGTCAGCGGGTGCGCGGGTCTCGGTTCGATGGGAAGCGCCGGCGACCCTGTCGCGCTCAATAACGCTATCGTAGCCGACGACGCGCGCGCCATCAGCGCTGCGGTTCAGGCGGGTAGTCTCGATCCCAATGCGCGAATACCCGCCGAGGCTTACCCCGACGGCGCGCCGCTCATCGCGATAGCGGCCAGAGCCGCATCGCTGGAGGTGATGCGCGTTCTCATTTCAGCCGGTGCGGACGTCAACGCCCGCACGCCGGTCAACGAAACGCCGCTGATGCTCGCTTCGTTCTTCTTCGACGAGAAGCACCAGAGCACCGGCCGCGCTTTCGAGCGCCACGAGCGGGCGGTGCGCCTCCTGGCGGATGCCGGCGCGGATCTTGAGAATTACCCGTATAACTACACGCCGCTCGGGTATGCGGCTTACCAGGGCAACGAGCGCATCGTCGGTTTCCTCATTCAGCGCGGTGCGCGGGTCAACGCCGATGCCTCGCCCGCCGGCACCTATATCAACACGCCGCTCATGATGGCGGCGATCCAGGGGCACGAGCCTGTCGCGCGCGCCCTTCTACGAGCCGGCGCTGACGCTGACGTCCGGGTCTACGGCGGGCACACGGCGGCGGAGTTCGCAGCAAAATACAAACACCAGGCGCTTTCACAACTGCTTCAGTGTGCGCAGAAGCAGTACGGCGCTGGGGCTTTCGGCCCGCAGTGCCGACAGCTGCTCGGCTTGCTCAGATGACCGTTCTGGTTTCCTGTTCCCACATCACATCCGCCTTCTGGCTCGCTGCGCGCTCGAGTAGGTCGATCAGCGGGGCGGCGCGCTGACGCAGGCCGATGGGCTCTTCCGTGTCGTCATCATCGCGCTTTTTATCGGCAGCGGGATCACGCTCGGCTGACACCGCCTGATGCAGGCGTGCGAGTGCAGCGGGCAGGTCATTCGCCAGAATGGCGCCCGGTACCGAGCCGCTCTGGCCCATCATTCGCAAAAGCTTGTGGGCAACGTCGCCGAACATCGTGATCGTGCCCGTCTTTGAATCGAATCGGATGAGCATGCAGCGGTCTCCTTCTTTTTCTAGGGTGTGGATCGGTGCTTGGTCGTAAGTTCTATGCCGCAACCGGCTCACTCGCCGGTGGGCCTCGAAGCGGTAAGAGAACCCTGTCCGAGCAATATGGCGTCGAGCGCATCGGCCACGATGCCCGCGGTTGCGGCCTGGCGGTCCCGATAAGGGTTGTATTCTACGATCTCGAGTCCCGCCAGATTGGGATGCCCCCCGTATCGTGTGAGCGCTGAGAGCAGGTCAGAGGCGCGCATGCCGCCCGCGGCGGGGCTGCCCACACCCGGCGCATCGATGGGGTCGATCGCGTCGAGGTCCAGTGTGATGCCGAAACCGCCGCTTGCGCAGCTCACCAGGGCCAGCGCTTCGCCCAGGGTTTCAGCAACACCCCGCCGCGCGATTTCGTCCATGAAAAACACCCGCACGCCGAGGCGCTCCAGCAGCTGCGCCTCCCCGCGCTCGAAGCTTCTCACGCCGAAGAGACACACGCACCGGGGATCGAGCTGTGCGCCTTCGGCAATCGAGGTGAGCTCGGGGTAGCCGTAGCCCAGGAGGCAGGCCACCGGCATGCCGTGCAGCATCCCGCTTTCGCTGGTCTGCGGGGTATGCGCGTCCATGTGAGCGTCGATCCACAGCAGTCCGACCAGGCCTCGCTCACGATGCGCGTGCGCCACGCCTTTCCAGGTGCCGATCGCCAGAGTGTGGTCGCCGCCGACGACGATCGGAAATTCGTCGACACCGAGGACGCGCTGCACCCGGCGCGCGAGGCGCACGCAGGTTCTGCGGACAGTTTCCAGCGCATTCTCCCGATAGGACGCCGCCGGGCGTATCACCGGCGCCCAGCGCGCGCGAAAACCCCGCGCGCGCAGCCGTGCCGTGAGGCCCAGCTTTCGCAGCGCGTCCGCCCCGGCTGCGCAACCCGTATCGCGGGCACCGCTGCCCATCGCCACGCCGACCATCTGTATCGGTTTGAGCCACTGCGGCCGCGCCGGTTCGGTCATGTCAGTCTCCGCAATGCGTCACCTCGGGTGTACGCCCGAATGGCTGCGCGCGCAAAGTAATCGGTAAGACGCGATGGTTTTGTACTCGGTTCGCTCATCCGACGTAACCGTGCCGGATGGTGTTCTCGGTGACGACGCGCGACCACATGAACTGCTTGAGGTACTCTTCGCCGCCGGCCTGGATACCGGTTCCCGAGAGCCGATATCCGCCGAACGGTTGGACCCCGACGCGGGCGCCGGTGATCTGGCGGTTCAGATAGAGATCTCCCACGCGATAGCGTTCGCGAGCCTGCGCGAGATGCGCGGGCAGGCGCGTATACACACCGCCCGTGAGCGCGTACTGCGAATCCAGAGCGATGTCGAGCGCGTGCTCGAAGGTCTCTGCGCGCAACACCGAAAGCACCGGGCCGAAGACTTCTTCGTGGGCGAGACGATGTTCGGAGCGTATCCCGGTGAAGATCACGGGCGGCACGTAATACCCCTCCGATGGCACGCGGCCTTCGTAGGCGAGCTGGCCTTCGTGTTTTCCGATCGCGATGTAATCGAGCGTCTTGCGCTGCGCGTCGCGGGTGATGAGCGGGCCGTAAGCGTGCTGCGAATCTTCAGGCGAACCGTATGATTGAACGTCGAGCGCGGCCGCAAGACGCGCCACGAGCACGTCGTGAACTTCGTCGACCGCAATGACCCGCGAGCACGCCGAGCACTTCTGGCCCTGGTAGCCGAATGCCGAGTGCAGTATTCCCAGCACGGCTTCGTCCAGATCGGCGTCGTCATCGACGATGATGGCGTTCTTGCCGCCCATCTCGCACACCACGCGTTTGATATGCTGCTGCCCGGGCGAGAGCTTCGCGCTACGCTCCAGAATTCGCAAACCGATTTCGCGCGATCCGGTGAAAGCGATGACGTGGACGTGCGGGTGGTCGACGAGCACGTCGCCGATCGCGCTGCCGCGCCCCGGAACGAGCTGGCAGACATCAGGGGGGAAGCCGGCTTCGAGCAGGATGGCGTGCAGCAGATGCCCGACGATGAGCGCCGGCATCGCGGGTTTCATGATCGCGCAGTTGCCCGAAACGAGCGCTGCTGCGGTCATCCCCGTGAGGATCGCGAGGGGGAAGTTCCACGGCGCAATGACGACAGCGATGCCGCGGGGCTCGAATCGTGTCAGGTTGGTTTCGCCGGGAAAGGCCACGGTGGGGCGCCATCCGTCGAGGCGCTCCATTTCAGACGCGTAATAGCGCAGATGGTCGATCGCTTCGGCGACGTCGGCGTCGGCTTCCCGCCAGTTCTTCGCCTGCTCGAGAACCTGCCATGCGGCCAGCTCGGCGCGCCGATCGAGCATGATATCTGCCGCGCGGCGCATGAAAGATATGCGTTGCGAAGCGGGGACGTCGCGCCATGCGGCAAAGCACGCGTACGCGTTCGACACCGCGCGCTGCGCGCCGGCACCGTCGGTGAGCTCGATCGAGCCGAGGATTTCGCCGGGGCGCGCAGGATTAGTTGCCTCGTATACTTGCGCTGCCTTATCGACGCCACTGATTGCCAGCGCATACCGTCGCCCGATGCGCGTGCGCACCAGCGTGAGCGCCCCCGCGAAGCGCACGCGCTCGGCCTCGAGGCTGAAATCGAGCAGCGGACAGTTGGCATTCCCGGGGGGCGTGTCCGTATGCGCTTCGTCCGGTGCTGGCAGCGGGGGGGCGAGGAGGATTTCGACATCCCGGTCCTCCGCATACGTCTGGCGCAGGATAGAGGTGGCTGCGGTGTTTTCGAGCAGACGGCGTATGAGGTAGGCGATTGCGCTGACCACTTCCCCGGTCGGCACGTAGACACGCAGCGCGACGTCCTCGTGTGCAACGTGTGCAACGGCGTGCTGCAGCGGCTCTGCCATGCCGTACAACATCTGAACTTCCCAGTCGGCGCGCCGCATGCCTCGCTCGCGTGCTGCGGCAATGGCGTGTGAAACGCTGCGCAGGTTGTGGCTGGCGATCGCCGGGTAGACCGCGTCGAGATTGTCGAAGAGCAGGCGCGTGAGCCGCTCGTAGTTCGCGTCTGTCGCCGCTTTGTCGAGAAACACCGGCTCTCGCCAATTGCGTTGCGCGGCCAGCGCCACTTCGGTATCCCAGTAAGCCCCTTTTACCAGCCGTATGGTGATACGCCGTCCGATGTTCCGCGCCCATGCGATGAGCTGGAGGATGTCGTGCTCGGTTTCACGCAGGTAAGCCTGCAGCGCGATACCGGGCTGCCATGCAGGGCTGGGATGCGCCTCGACCAGCGTCCTGAAGGTGCTGAGTACGAGGGGCTTGAGGTCGTGCTGCTCCATGTCGATCGTGACGCCGGCGTGCATTTTGGTGGCCTGCGCCATCAAGGGCGCAATGCGCTGCAGTACCCGTGCATGCGACCCCGCGACATCCAGGGGATCGAAGCGGGGCGTGAGCCCGCTCAACTTGATCGAGACGTGCGGGGCGGCACCTGCGTCGCGTTGCCACGCGAGAATCTTTTCGTAGCGTGCGATGTACTGTCGCGCTTCGAAATCCGTGAGCACCGCTTCACCGACCGCATCGACGGTGACGGCTGCGCCAGCGCGCGCCAAAGCTCGTATGACATGCGCAATCGCCGGCTTTTTCTCCTCTTCCAGGAAGAGCTTGGCGATGCGCCTCACGCCGAGTCGAACGGCCCAGGCCAGCGCCGGATAGCGGCCGAGCGCGATCAGCCGGCCCCATTTTCCAGCGCGCGTGCGACCTGCCAGATATGCGCGATAATGTCGCGAGACGGCGCTGGACGCGCGAAGCTGAGGCAATACGTCGATGAACTGGAACAAAGCACGCCGTAAGTCCTCGTCCACCAACGCTTGCGCGAGCAGTGCGCCGCGCAGCCCGCGTGCGCGAAAGAGACTTGGGCGCGAGTGGGCCGCCGCGTTGTGCAGCGCGCTGCCGATTTGCAGTATCGATGTTTCGACTGCGGCGTCCAATCCACTTGCCATCGTCACCCTCCGACTACTGGACGAACCCTAGACCTTGGCGCTGAAAGCGTAAATCGCATAGCCGTTTCCTGACCTCCCGGTGCAGGGAACATGCCGCACAAGACCACGTCAAAAGTCTCATCAAGGATGAGATAGGAGGTCCCGATGGCCGTTCGACGCTGGCAGGACTGGGTAAATCAGGTTCTGGGCGCATGGCTTTTCATTTCCCCGTGGGTGCTGCGCTACGCCGGTACTCCGGCCGCATGGAACGCATACGTCATGGGCGCAGGCATCGTGGTGTTCGCCCTGATCGCGGCCTATATGCCTAAAGCGTGGGAAGAGCTCATCAACACCGCGCTGGGCGTGTGGCTCGTCGTTTCGCCTTTCGTGCTGGGCTTCTCGGCGTCCGAAATGGTTGCGCTGCACACGGTCGTCGTCGGCATACTCGTCGCTGCGTTTGCAGTGTGGGCGATGGCCAGCGACAAGCGCCTCTACGAACGCTGGCATCGCCGTCATCCCGT
Organism: Burkholderiales bacterium; assembly: GCA_046597455.1. Classification (GTDB taxonomy): domain Bacteria; phylum Pseudomonadota; class Gammaproteobacteria; order Burkholderiales; family SG8-41; genus JAQGMV01. The sequence goes on along the minus strand of JBKJKJ010000460.1, from coordinate 5,767 downwards.
CTGAAGAGTCACTCAGCACTCGCCGCAGCACGAACCCTGAAGCCTCACCTCATGGCGTCGGGGCGCGGGCGCAGGCTGATGATCACGATGCCCGAGAGTACCAGCCCCGCGCCTGCGATCTGAATTCCCGTCACGGGCTCGCCCAGGAAAAAGTGCGCCAGGCCAATGGTCGCGAGCGGCCCGATGCACGCAACCAGCGACACCTGGTTTGCGCCGATTCTCTTCAAGCCTTCGGCCATCAGCCACAGCGGAAGCACGGTCGAGGCGACGGCCAGTACCAGGGTGAGCCCGTAGACTTCGCCCGGAACCACGAGCCGCGACACACCGTGCGTGCCCAGAAAAGTAGCGACGACGAAAGCGGAGGCGGCGATCGACGCGTACGCCGTGAAGCGCATCGACCCCAGCTTCTGTATCGCGCGCGCACCGGCAATGAGATAGATGGCATAGCTCACCGCGCTGGCGAACACGAGTCCTGCGCCGAGGAGGGTCGCCGATGTCGGCCCTTCGACCGCAAGCTCGCTGCGGAACACCAGCACGATTCCGCCGTACGAAAGCGCCAGAGACAGAAGCTGCCTGCGAGTCACGCGCTGCTTGAAAAACACCGCGTTCAGCAACAGCACGACGGTCGGATAGAGGTACAGGATCAGCCGGCCCAGGCTTGCGGAGATGTGCTGCAGGCCCGCGAGGTCGAGATAGCTGCCGACGTAGTAGCCGATGAAGCCCAGTGCGAGCACGTTGAGCCAGTCGCGCCGGGTCAGCGCAATGGGTGCCCGACCGGCGTACAGCGCCATCGCCAGAAAGAACGGAAACGCGAAGAGCATGCGCAGCGCGAGCAGCGTCATCACATCGACGCCGTACTGGTAGGCGAGCTTGATGATGATCGGCTTGCCGGAGAATCCGATCGAACCGATGATCGTCAGAGCCGTGCCGACGTAGGCGCTTCGCCGGATCGCGGCTGCGGTCGCACCGGATTGCACCATTTTCAGCGCCGGCGGCGGCCGCCGCCGAGCAACGAGCCCAGCACTCCTCTGACGATCTCGCGTCCGACCTGCGATCCGATGGCGCGCGCCGCGCTCTTGGCCGCAGCTTCTACGGCGCCTTCACGATGCCCGCCGCGAGGCCCACTGCCGCCGCCCAGCCACTCCCCAAGCTTGTCGAGGAGACCTCCGCTCGCCTGCGGTGCGGTCGCAGTCTTGCCCGCCTTCGCTGCAGGCGCGTCCGCGACGCGGGCATTGAGCTTCTCGTAAGCGGACTCGCGATCCACCGTCGTGTCATAGACGCCAGCGACGAGGGATACACGCATGACCTCGGCGCGCTCTTCGGGCGTGATGGGCCCCAACCGGCAGCCGGGAGGGATGACGAACACGCGCTGCACGACGCACGGGGTTCCTTTCGCGTCGAGCAGCGAGACGAGCGCTTCGCCCACGGCAAGCTCGGTGATCGCCGCTTCGACGTCGAGCTTGGGATTGGCGCGCAGCGTCGTTGCCGCAGTCTTCACGGCTTTCTGATCGCGCGGGGTGAATGCGCGCAGGGCGTGCTGCACGCGGTTTCCCAGCTGGCCGAGCACGGTGTCGGGAATGTCGAGCGGATTCTGGGTCACGAAATAAACGCCCACGCCTTTGGATCGGATGAGTCGTACCACCTGCTCGATCTTCTCGAGCAGCGCAGGCGGCGCGTCGGTGAAGAGCAGGTGCGCTTCGTCGAAGAAGAAGACGAGCTTCGGTTTGTCGACATCGCCGACCTCGGGCAGGTGCTCGAAGAGCTCCGCGAGCAGCCACAGCAGCAACGTGGCGTAGAGCTTGGGGGAATTCATGAGCTTGTTCGCGGCAAGGATATTCACCACGCCGCGGCCGCGCGAGTCGGTCTGTATGAGATCGGCGAGGTTGAGCGCCGGTTCGCCGAAAAGCTGGTCGCCGCCCTGGCTTTCGAGCGTCAGCAGGCCGCGCTGGATGGCGCCGATCGACGCGGACGAAATGTTGCCGTATTGCGTCGTATAGGTTTTCGCATTGTCGCCCACGTGCTTGAGCATCGCCCGCAGGTCCTTCATGTCGAGGAGCAGCAGGCCCTCGTCGTCGGCGACTTTGAATACCGCGGTGAGCACCCCGGCCTGTGTCTCGTTCAGGTTGAGCATGCGCGCGAGCAGTAGCGGCCCGAGCTCCGAGACCGTCATCCGTACCGGGTGGCCTTGCTCGGCGAACGCATCCCAGAACACGGCAGGACACGCTTCGAATTCGAAGTCCTTGAGCTTCAACTGCGCGATGCGCTCCTTGACCTTGCCCGCGGCCTGGCCGGCCTGGCTGACGCCCGCGAGATCGCCTTTGACGTCGGCCATGAAGACGGGCACCCCGATGCGGCTGAAACCTTCGGCGAGCCGCTGCAGCGTCACCGTCTTGCCGGTGCCGGTCGCACCCGCGATCAGGCCGTGCCGGTTGGCCAGGGCCGGAAGCAGCGCCAGCGGTTCACGCCCTGCGGCAATCTGTATGGGTTCGGTCATGGGATGGGGGATGGGCCACAGGGGCGGTGTGATAAAATCATCCATCATTTTAACGGCTTATTAGCAAGTCAAGGTGCGGCAATGGCGGGTCACAGCAAATGGGCGAACATCAAGCACCGCAAGGAGCGCCAGGACGCGAAGCGGGGCAAGGTTTTCACGCGTCTGATCAAGGAAATCACGGTCGCTTCGCGTATGGGCGGCGGGGATCCCGACATGAATCCGCGGCTCAGGCTGGCAGTGGACAAGGCGCAGGAAGCGAATCTGCCCAAGGATACGATCGAGCGCGCGACCAAGCGCGGCTCGGGTGAGCTCGAAGGTGTCAACTACGAGGAAGTGCGCTACGAAGGCTATGGGATCGGCGGCGCGGCCGTGATGGTCGATTGCATGACCGATAACAAGACCCGGACCGTGGCCGACGTGCGGCACGCTTTTACCAAATACGGCGGCAACCTCGGCACGGACGGCTCGGTTTCGTTTCTTTTCAAGCACTGCGGACAACTGATGTTCGCGCCCGGCACCGATGAGGACAAGATCATGGAAGCGGCGCTGGAGGCGGGCGCCGAAGATATCGTGACGAACGACGACGGCAGCATCGAGGTGATCACGGGGCCCAATGACTTCGCGAAGGTTCGCGATGCCCTTCAGAAAGCGGGTTTCAAACCCGAGTTCGCCGAAGTCACGATGAAGCCCGCCGCCGACAGCGCGCTTTCCGGAGACGATGCGGCGCGCATGCAAAAGTTGCTCGATGCCATCGAATCGCTCGACGACGTGCAGGAGGTTTATACCAATGCTGTCTTCGATAGCGCTTAGGAGCTTGTCGGACTTGCGACGCGACAAGCTCCTTATGCAAAACCGGACAGCCGAATTGAAGTCGAAAACATGTTTTTGAGGTTTTTTGAAATGATAGTTTGTGGACACCCGACCGGTTTTGCTTTTAGCAGCCTGTCCCGACTGGTAAGTCCGACAGGCTGCTAGCGAGTGTCCCGGGTCTTAAGCACCTTGCAAAATTGCGTTCGCCCTGAGCAGGCGCACGTCGCCGCGGTCCAAGGGGACGGCGCTCGTTCATGCTTCGAACGCGCCCCGCACGACGGCTCGGACACAATGCCGAGAATGACTGACTCGAGGACATTGGACGATTTGATACGTGCCGACCGGCGCAGGCTTTCATGATTGCTGAAAGTCCCGGGCGAGAGGAACGCAGCGCGAACCCCCTGCCATGCTGCGCTCGCCTCATGCCTCTGTGTCCAACCCCATGACCATCCGCATCCTCGGGATCGACCCGGGCTTACGCATCACCGGTTTCGGCGTCCTCGACAAATCCGGACAGAAGCTCGCCTATGTGACCAGCGGCTGCATCAGGACGCCGCAAGGCGATCTTGCGATGCGCCTGAAGACCATACTCGACGGGCTGGCCGAAGTGATTTCCCAATGCCGGCCCGAGCAGATCGCGATCGAGAAAGTGTTCGTGAACATGAATCCCCAATCCACCCTCTTGCTCGGTCAGGCTCGCGGAACGGCGATCTGCGCTGCGGTCATGCACGACCTGCCGGTCGCCGAATACACCGCGCTGCAGGTCAAGCAGGCGGTCGTCGGCAACGGGCACGCGCGCAAGGAGCAGGTGCAGGACATGGTCAGGCGGCTGCTCAGTCTCGCCGGCGCGCCGGGTGCCGACGCGGCCGACGCGCTCGCGTGCGCCATCTGCCACGCGCACGGCGGCCACGGTTTCGGCACGGCTGCGACATCCGGCTATCGCATACGCAAAGGCAGGCTGGTGTGATCGGGCGCATCACGGGCAAGCTCGTCGCCAAGCTGCCGCCGCAAATCGTGGTGGACGTGCACGGCGTCGGTTACGAGGTCGACGTGCCGATGAGCACGCTATACCAGTTGCCGGCGACCGGAAGCGACGTGGTTTTGCTCACGCACCTGATCGTTCGCGAAGACGCGCACCAGCTTTACGGATTTGCCACCGAAGGCGAGCGCGCACTGTTCCGCAAGCTCGTGAAGATCTCGGGTGTCGGCGCGCGCACCGCGCTGTCGGTGCTCTCGGGCATGAGCGTCAACGACGTGAGGCAGGCGGTGAGCCAGCAGGACAGCGGCCGCCTGACCAAGGTGCCTGGAATCGGCAAAAAAACGGCCGAGCGCCTGCTGCTCGAATTGAAGGACAAGCTCGATATCGCGATCGTTGAAGTGTCGGCCGAAGGCGGCAGCGGTGCGGGCAGCGACGTGGTGAACGCCTTGCGCGCGCTCGGTTACAACGACAAGGAAGCGCAGTTCGCGGTCAGGAGTCTCGAGAGCGGCCTCTCCGTGACCGAAGGCATACGCCAGGCGCTCAAGGTGCTCTCCAGAGCATGATCAGGCGCGGTCCTTGCGTTCCGGCGAACATGGCGATCGGCTATAGTGAAGATCGCCAGGCCGACATTCACGTGCGCACGCCATGATCGAAACCGATCGCCTCATTTCCCCAGCCGCCGCCACGCCTCAGGAGGAGGCGATAGAGCGCGCGCTGCGGCCCAAGGCGCTCGAGGAGTACATCGGGCAGGAAAAGATCCGGGGGCAGCTGGAGATCTTCATCGAAGCCGCGCGCAGGCGCGGCGAATCGCTCGACCATGTGTTGCTGTTCGGCCCGCCGGGTCTCGGCAAGACGACCCTCGCCCACATCATCGCGCGCGAAATGGGCGTCAATTTGCGGCACACGTCAGGTCCCGTGCTCGAGCGCGCGGGAGACCTGGCGGCGATACTCACCAATCTCGAGCCGCGCGACGTGCTCTTCATCGACGAGATCCATCGCCTTTCGCCGGTGGTCGAGGAAATCCTTTATCCCGCGCTCGAGGATTTTCAGATCGACCTCATGATTGGCGAAGGCCCGGCCGCGCGCTCGGTCAAGCTCGACCTGCCGCCTTTCACGCTCGTGGGCGCCACGACGCGCGCCGGCATGCTGACCAATCCGCTGCGCGACCGCTTCGGTATCGTGGCGCGCCTCGAGTTCTACAACACCGACGAACTCACGCGGATCGTGACCCGATCGGCCGGCCTGCTCGAAGTCGAAATCGAGGACGGGGGTGCGCGCGAGATCGCAAGCCGTTCGCGCGGCACGCCGCGCATTTCGAACCGGTTGCTGCGGCGGGTACGCGATTTTGCCGAGGTGAAGGCAGCGGGGCGCGTGACCCAGGACGTGGCGGATGCGGCGCTGCGGATGCTCGATGTCGATTCCGCGGGCCTCGACGTGATGGACCGCAAGCTCCTCCAGGCGGTGATCGAGAAGTTCGACGGCGG
>JBKJKJ010000345.1:0-4844 GCA_046597455.1 Burkholderiales bacterium | reverse complement strand
GCTGGTCGGCCCATCGCTCGCCGCCGCCGAGTTCTGGCCCGCGCTGGGATTTTCACTGTGGGTCAGCGGCGCGACGACGCTGCTGGCAGCGCTGGGTGCGCTCGTGCTGGCGGTACTGCTCGCGGGCGGACGGGTGCCGCACCATGCCAGCGTCCTGGCGCTCCACGTCAGCCTGGCCTTCCCGCACCTGGTCTGGGCGATCGCGCTGGTGCTGCTGCTGTCGCAGAGCGGACTGCTGGCGCGCGCCGCCGCCACTGCCGGGCTGATCACGGTGCCGGCCGACTTTCCCGTGCTGGTGCGCGACCGCTACGGCATCGGGATCATGCTGGATTATGTGAGCAAAGAGATACCATTTCTGACCTTGATTGTGCTGGCAGTCCTGCGCGCCCAGCCACAGGGCTACGATCTGGTGGCCGAGAATCTGGGCGCGAGCGCCTGGCAGCGTCTGCGCTACGTGACCTTGCCACTGGTGCTGCCGGCGCTGCTCGCGGGCGCGCTGCTGGTGTTTGCGTTTGTGTTCGGTGCCTACGAGGTACCGGCCGTGCTGGGAGTGCGCTTCCCACGCATGCTGGCCGCGCTGGCGCTGGAGTTTTTCCTCGATCCCGATTTGCACAGCCGCGCCGAGGGCATGGCGATCAGCGTGATCATGGCGCTCGTTGTGCTCCTCGTCGCGCTGGCGGCCGTCGCGCTCCAGGAGCGCCGCGATGCGTAGACTGACCAACAATGCGCGCCGGCTAATGCATCCGCTCGCCGTGTTGGCACGTGCGCTTGGGCAGGCCGCGCTCTGGCTGGCGCTGCTGCTGCCGCTGCTGATCTTTCCGCTGTCGGCGCTCTCACAGCGCTGGTTCTACCCGCAGCTACTGCCGCGCGAGTGGACGATCGCGCCGCTCCTGGATCAGCTGGGCCGCGTGGACGTGCGCGACGCGCTTGGCGCAACGCTGCAGATCGCGCTGTGGGCCAGCGCGATCGCGCTGCTGGTCAGCTACCCGGCCGCGCGCACGCTCGGCATGTACGATTTTCGCGGCAAGCGGCTCGTGCTCATGGCGCTGTTCTTGCCCACGGTCGTGCCGCCGGTGGCCATGGGCATGGGCTTGAATATCCTCTTCTTACGGCTGGGTGTGGCGGGCACGCTGGTCGGCGTCATCATGGTGCACCTGATCCCAGTGCTGCCCTATACGGTGTTTGCGCTGGTCGGCGTGTTTGCGCGCTATGACCCGAACTACGAGTACCAGGCGCTGGTGCTGGGGGCCAGCCGCGCGCGGATCTTTTTCAGTGTGACTCTGCCACTGGTGCTGCCAGGCCTGCTCGTGGCTGGGCTGTTTGCGTTTCTGTTCTCGTGGAGCCAGTACCTGCTGACGTTCCTGATTGGCGGCGGTCAGGTGCTCACGCTGCCGCTGCTGCTGTTCGCAGCGGTGGCGGGCGGCAACCCGACCACGATCGCGATCCTGGCGCTGATCTTTGCCGCGCCGCCGATTGTGGTAATCGCTGCGACGGCGCGCTATCTTACCAGCGCCGAGGGGCTTGAGCGGTGAGGACAGTATTAAGATGACCACCATCGAACTCGACAACCTGACTCGCCATTACCCGCAGCGTCCAACTCCAGCGGTGCATGCGCTATCGCTAGCCATCGCATCAGGCGAGTTGCTGGCGCTGCTTGGGCCATCGGGCGGCGGCAAGTCGACGGTGCTGAAGCTGATCGCCGGAATCGAGCAGCCGGACTGCGGTGACATTCGGCTTGATGGGCGCAGCATCCTCAGTGTGCCGGCGCACCGGCGTGGCGCTGTCTTGATGTTCCAGAAGGCCTACCTGTTTCCGTTTCTGAACGTCGCCGATAATATCGGGTTCGGCTTGAAGGTGCAGGGCGCGCGTCGGCTGACGATCCGCACCGAGGTGGCGCGCATGCTCGAACTGGTCGAACTGCCTGGGATCGAGCGCCGCTTCCCAGCCCAGCTCTCAGGCGGCGAGCAGCAGCGTGTGGCGCTGGCACGCGCGCTGATCACTCGGCCAAAGCTGTTGATGCTCGACGAGCCACTCAGCAGCCTCGATACCGCTGTGCGCCAGACGTTGCAGGAGGCGATCCGTCGCATCCAGCACGAACTGGGGATCACGACGCTGCTGGTCACGCATGATCTGAGCGAGGCGATCGCGATGGCAGATCACACGGCGTTGCTGCTGGATGGCCGGCTGGCCGCGTGCGACCGGCCCGAGCGGCTGTTCCAGCACCCATCGACGATAGCGGCGGCACGGTTTGTCGGGGTCTCGACCTTTCTCGACGGTGATCTGGCTGGTGGGCGCCTCATAACCCAGCTCGGCACATTCGAGGTTGCGCCCGTATCCGGGCCGGCACGGCGCGCGACCTTCGCGATCCGCCCGGAGCATACACGCGTGCTCGAAGCGCCGGGGCGAAACGCGGTGCCGGCATTGATTGAGGATCAACGCTATAAGGGCGAGTACACCGAGTATCAGCTCGCAGCCAATGGGGTCTGCCTGCGCGCGCGTGCCTTTGGTTCGCCCGGCCGGCATGTGTGCGGCGATCAAGTCTATGTCCAGCTGCCAGGTGAGCACCTGTTTGAGGTACACGCGACCAGCCTGTGAGCACGGTTGTCCGCGTCGATGCCAATGATCGCGTAGCCGGCCGTCGCAAAGCGCTGCGCCAGCGCGCGGCCAATGCCGTCAGTTGCACCAGTGATTAGGATCGTTTTGGGCATATCACACTCCAACAATAATCTCGCTCGGAAAGCCGCGCTGCACCACCACCTGGTGCTGCTCGATGATGAACCCAGATCGTTCGACCAGGCTGGCGAGCCGCAGCGGCCGGCAGCCGCCCAGCGATTCGGGCGCGATCTGGTAGCGCAGCTTCCAGAGTGCTACAAACACGCGACTCGCTGGGTTGATCCCCTCGGTCAGCGAGACCAGCACCAGCCGGCCGCCCGGCCGGAGCACGCGCCGAAACTCGGCCAGCGTGCCGGGCAGGTCGCTGCGTGGCAGCAGGTCGAGCATGTAGGCCGAGAACAGGCGGTCGAAACGCTGGTGCGCAAACGGCAGCGCGCTTGCCTCACCCTGGCAGAGTGGTGTGTCGGCGCGTTGACGCGTCAGCTCGAGCATCCCGCGCGACAGATCGCACCCGACCACCAGGCCATCTGGTACGACTGCAGCCTGGATCGCCGCCTGTTCGCGGCCGGTGCCGACACCGACATGCAGCACACGTTGGCCCGCTGTAAGCTGCAGCAGATCGAGCGCCAATGCCTTGGCGTGCGCCTCCTGGCGCTCGGCGCGATCAATCCGCGCGCCGAGCCGATCATAGATTCGCCGCGCGGTTGCGCGAGAAATGGTCGCCGCGATTGTCGCTGTTTTGGTCATGCAAATACCATTCTATCGATTGTGGCACGGTATGACGCTCGTGCCGCAGCGTTGCGTGTGTGGTCATTCGACTGCTGGCTGCCGCAGTCGATCATGAGTGTTATGCTTGCGTAAGCATCGTGTATGAACAGCATGCGACGATCATAGGTTGACGAACGCATGCTGAATGTATGATAGCTTACAGTTCGCACGTTGTATTTCGGGTATGCTCATCGCGGCGGCAGACATCAGCGGCGCGGGCTACGTATGTGATAGGCGTCATTATTTTCAGGGAACGTGGCGACCCGGATCTCCGTTGATTTCATAGATTGTGGAGAGGAGACCCCAGTGCTACCTGAGAAAAGGCGGCCCGATGCAGCGACACGCGCCGTGCAGCCGAACCGCACAGATTCATTACTTGCACGCCACTGGCAAAAAATCGTCGCCATCGTGATCTGGGTTGGGCTGGTCGGTGGCCTGTTTACCTACATCCGCTTGAATAATCTGACACTCGGCGACACACTGCGCCGGCTCGTCGAACTGATGCAGACCCCCTACGGCCCGCTGATCTACATGCTGGCGTACGCGCTGCGCCCGCTGACCTTCTTCTCGGCGATCGTGCTGACGCTGTCGGCCGGCGCGATCTTTGGTTCAGTGTGGGGCATTTTCTTCACCGTGATCGCTGCGAATATCTCTGCGACTGTGGCGTATGGTATGGGCCGCGTGCTTGGCACCGGCATGTTCGACGAGTCGGCATCGACGGGAATCGTCCGGCGCTATGCCGAGCGAATGCGCAAGAACAGCTTCGAGACCACACTGATTATGCGCGTTATCTTCCTACCCTACGATCTGGTCAGCTACCTGGCTGGCTTCCTGCGGATCGACTACCGCGCCTTCATCCTGGCCACAATCCTCGGGTCGATCCCCGGCACGGTGAGCTTCGTGCTCGCCGGAGCATCGGTGCCAGTGGCCGATATTCTTGCGAATCGCATTCGCCCGACGTTCAATCCGTGGTCGCTGGCGGTATCGGTCGTGCTGTTGATCAGCAGCATTGCCTTCTCGCGCTATCTCAAGCGCCGCGAAGCTCGGCGCGAGGCGCTGGCGAACGGGTACGTTGATTGCATTTTCTGAAGATGGGGGAACCATGACACAGGGCGATATGATCTATGATGTCGCGATTATTGGATCAGGTATCAGCGGCTCGACGCTTGGGGCGATCCTGGCGCGGCACGGTCTCCGGGCGATCATCTTCGAGGCTGGCGTGCATCCAAAGTTCGCCGTTGGCGAGTCGATGATCCTCGAGACCTCTGAGACCATGCGGGCGATGGCCGAGCTGTTCGACGTGCCTGAGCTGGCCTTCTTCAGCTCCGAGAACTACTTCTCACAGATCGGCACCTCGCACGGCATCAAGCGGCACTTTAGCTACCTACACCACAGCGAGGGCCAGCCTCAGGATCTGCGGCGCTCGCTGCAGGCGGTGATCCCGCAGCGCCCACACGGCTATG
>JBKJKJ010000221.1:0-3504 GCA_046597455.1 Burkholderiales bacterium | reverse complement strand
CTTCGACCAGGATCTCGAGCGCGACCGCTCGCCCTACGAGCGGCAGCAGCGCCTCGAGCTCGCTGTACGCGATCGCGAAACCCAGCCTGTTGATCGGGACACCGAAGCGCGCCGACTCACCGGCGATTCGCAGGTCGCACTGGGATGCGATCTCCAGCCCGCCGCCGACACACGGACCGTGAATCATGGCGACAGTCGGGTGCCGGCAGTCGGCAACCGCCCGCAGCGCGTCGTGAACGTAGCGGCCGTGATACAGGCGTCCCTGCTCCCGGGTGTCGCGCACAGAGGCGAACTCATCGATGTCCGCGCCGGCGGCGAACGCATCGGCCCCTGCGCCGCGCAGCACCACGCACCGCAAAGCGTCGTCGGCCGACAAGGCCGCCATCACGCGCGCCAACGCCTGCCACATCGCGACAGTCAGCGCGTTGAGCTTCGCGGGATTGTGCAGCGTGACGGTCGCAATCGCGCCGTCGCAGGAAACGATAACGTCGGAAGTCATACCTCGATCAACACCGAAGGCAAAACGAGGAACGCGGGGCGGCGGTTTTATACGCGCATTTCGCCTTCATCGTGGCGCATTCTAGCGTATGCCCTGAATCGCCATGATCGCGGCCACACCGGTCGCCACACCGATCAGCAGATTGCGGCGGCTCAAGTAATAGCCTGCAAGCGCGAGGGCGCACGCGATCAAGCGTTCGGTAAGCGTGGTTTGCGCCAGCATGCCCCCCGGTATCAGCACGATACGCGATACCAATCCGGCAACCATGGCGTAGGCGACACACGCCACCCAGTTGAAAAGCTCGCTATTGGCCTTGATGCGGCCGGACAACAGCACGCCGAGGCCGCGCCAGAAATAAGTCCCGAGCGCAGCGGCCAGGACGAGGATCCAAAGCTCAGCCACGGCGCCGCAACCCGCGCTGAACGAAATACGCCACGGTTCCGCCGACTACCCCGCCCAGCATGACGCTCCATTGCGGGTTGACGAGGTGCAGGAGCGGACCCGCGACTGCGCCGCAGACCAAGGCAACGATGGCGAGCGTCGTGCGCGCATCCCCGATCAGCAGCACGACGAAATACACGGGATTGAGAAAGACAAAACCCAGTCTCATCAGCGGCGGGAACGAGCCCGCGAGGAAATATCCGGCACCCGTCGCGGCGATGCTCACGACCCAGCACGTGGCGGCAAAACCCGTGAAATACGAAAGACGCACCTCGCGCGGCATATCCCCACAGCGACGCATCGTCCACGCCCAGCTCGTCATGGCGAGGAGCTGAGCAGCGACGTACACGCGCGCGCGGGGATGGCGCGGGTCGTCGATGACCGGCATCAGCGATACTGCCATCGGCAAAAATCGCGTCGCGGTGAGCATGACCGCCACCACCGTGAGCAGACCCGGCGCGCCGGCACCGTGCATTTCGATCAGTACGATCTGCCCCGGCAATGCCCAGATTCCGGCCGTGCAGGCCAGGGTGAGCGCGAGGTTCAGGCCCGACTCGAATGCCAGTGCGCCGAAGCCCAGCATCCCGGCGGCGAGCACCGCAGCCGGTACGCCGAGCGCATCGCGCATGCCCGCTTTACGGGCGTTCTCGCGGGTATGACCGGTGTCGGAAATGGGTGCGCTCGAAGTTGGAGGGTTGTGACCGTGGATAGTCTCTCACGCGCGCCCCATTTCCCGGAGAACGTGTGCCGTGCTTTTCGCCCTCGTCGGCAAAGACATTCCGCGAGCCACGAGCCCCGTTGACATGGCCGGGTCCGGAGGTTACGGTGCTCGCACACAAAACCAGGCCCACACGTCGGCGTATCGCGGCCACATTCCACAACACTGGAGGATTTTCATGAAGCGCATGCTGTCCGCTGTCGTCCTTGCCTGTTCCGCAATCAGCGCCCTGGCGCAGGAGGCCTATCCTTCGCGCGCGATTCAGATCATCGTGCCCAATCCCCCCGGCGGCATGAATCAGATCACCGCGCAGCCGCTGTCGGCGGTGATCGAGAGACTGTACAAACAGCCCGCTCCGGTGGTGAACAAGCCCGGGGCTACCGCTGCCGTAGGCACCGCTTACGTCGCCACGCAGAAACCCGACGGCTACAACATTCTCGTCACGACACCCAACATCTATCTCGTCGTCGAAAAGAACAAGGCGCAGCACGTCGAGTCGCCATACAAGCTCGAACAGATACAGCCGCTCGCGCTGACCAGCGCCGATCCGCTCATTCTCACGGTGCAAACCGAAAGTCCTTACAAAACGCTCAAGGATTTCATCGCCGATGCCAAGGCGAAAGACGGCCAGCTCGCCTACTCCAGCTCAGGTCCCTTCGGCGTGACTCACGTGCCTTTCGCGATGTTCCTGGATGCAGCCGGCCTGCGCATGCGGCACGTGCCGACCACCGGCGGCGGTCCGGCTGTCACGTCGCTGCTTGGCGGTCACGTCCAGGCAACGGGCGTGGGCCTCGCGGCTGCGTCGCCGCACATCAAAGGCGGCAAGCTGCGTCCGCTGGCAAGCTGGGGGGCCAAGCGGCACTCGAATCTGCCCGACGTCGCGACGTTCAAGGAGCTCGGCTACGACGTCGAAGCGTATCTGTGGGTGGGCCTGTTCACGACGGCGGGTGTGCCCGAGCCCACGCTCAAGGCGATGCGCGACCTCATCCGCCGCACGATCAACGACCCGACGTACAAACAGGCGATGGAGAAATCGAACGTCGAAATCGATTACCGCGATACGCCGGAGTTCGTGAAGTTCTTCCAGGCGGATCACAAGCGTCTGGGGCCGGTGGCCGAGAAGCTGGCCCGGGACGAGAAGAAATAACCCCGGAATTCCCTCCTCACCACCGACCGTTCAGTCGCCGGACCGCGGTATGACGCTAAAACGCTGATCGGCCTCGATTAAGCGCGCCTACACATGAACATCAAACGCATCGAAGCGATCGCAGTGCGCCTCCCGATGTCCAAGCCGATCAAGATGGCCAGCGTCGAGCTGCGCAACGCGGACAACGTTCTGGTCCGTCTGGAGACCCATGCCGGAATCGTCGGCTGGGGGGAAGCGGCGTCGGCACCGAGCATGACCGGCGAGACGGTCGAGAGCATGATGGCCGCGATCCGCTATGTCACCCCGTACCTCGAAGGCGCGGCTCTGGACGACATTGCAGGCGCCTCGGCACGCATGGATCGCGCGCTGTACGGCAACTGTGCGGCGAAATCGGCCATCGAGATTGCGCTTCACGATGCGCTCGGTAAATCGTGCGGCAAACCGGTGTTCGAAATCCTCGGCGGCAAGCGCCGCGACCGCATCCCGATGCTGCGCATGATCGCCTCCGGCGACCTCGAGGCCGACGTGACCGAAGCGCGGCGGTGCAAGGCCGAAGGTTACGTTGCGTTCAAGGTCAAAGTCGGCACCGGCGACCCGCGCAAGGACGCGCAGCGCACACGCCGGGTGTGTGAAGCGCTCGGTGCGGGACTGCTCATCTGCGCCGACGCCAACCAGGGCTGGTCGGTCGACGAGGCTATC
>JBKJKJ010000579.1:0-10289 GCA_046597455.1 Burkholderiales bacterium | reverse complement strand
CTCGGTGATATCGGTGGTCGTGACCGCCGCCCCGGTGACGCGCCCGTCTTTCCGGGTGATCGGCGACACGCTGATCGACACATCGATCAGCGTGCCGTGACGGTGGCGGCGCACGCTGTCGAAATGCGGAACCATCCGGCCTGCGTTGACGCAATCACGAATTCGAACAGCTTCGTCGAGCCGGTCCGGCGGCACTAGGAGCTCGCGCACGCGCGCTCCGATCGCCTCGCTGGCGGCAAAACCGAAGATGCGCTCGGCGCCCTGGTTCCAGTCGGTGATCTTCCCGTCGCGGTCGCTGGCGATGATCGCGTCAGCGGAGCTTTCCACGATGGCCGCGAGGCGGGCCTGCTGCGCGCTGGCCGCGAGTCCGCGCCTGAGGCTGAGCAGATAGATGTAAAGCAGCACGCTCAGAAGCGCGCCGCCGGCGGCCATGCTCGCCGCGACGACGGGCGGATCGAGGCGGTTCAGATTCTTGATAAAAGGCGCGAGCGCGCGCACTTCGAGCGTCCATTCACGGCCGTACACCTGCAACGGAATCTGCGTGACGAGATGAAGAGCGGCGGCGGCGTCGGCGCCGGTCGACGAAAACAACACATCGGGGCCGGTTCTGCCGGTCACGTCGGCAAGCGAGAGCGCGAATTCGCCATCCCTCAGATCGAAGTCGCCGAGAATTTCATCGATGATGAGCGGGGTGTAGGTCCAGCCGATGCTGAGCGCGGCGCGCTCGTCTTCGGTGACCGGATCGCGCCCGCCCCGATAGAGGGGGAGCATCAGCAGGAACGAGCGCTTGGGCTTTTCCGCGGCCTGGACGAGCGTGATCGGGGCTGTGAGCACAGCTTCTCCCCGACGCGCCGCATCGAGCGCGGCCCCGCGCCGGTTGGATTCGGAAGCGATGTCGAGCCCCACGGCCCGGGAATTGACGCGCGCCGGCTCGATCTGCTCGATGACGAACCGCTCACCGGAATGAGGCGCGAGTTGTTTGACAGTGAAATCGGGAACGCCTCTGCGGCGCACCGTTTCGACGTAGGCAGCCTCGTCTTGCGGCTGGACGCGGCGTATGTAACCAAACCCACGGGGGCGGGGGAACTCTCCTTTCATGTCACGCGATTCGATGTACACCGTGAAGCGCTCGCGCGAGACGTTATCGAACCCCGTGGCGATGATCACGCCCCGCGCGCCCCGCAGCCCGTACTCGTATTTCTGGATACGGCGCTTGAGGTCTTGCGCCACGCGGCCCGCAAGTGCTTCGAAGCGCTCGCTGATCACCATTTCGTTCTCGGCCTTGATACGGCTGCTCTGCATCCAGGCGGCAAGCAGTGCGACGGCGAATATCGTGAGCGGAAGGAGCAGCGGATGGTGCAGGCGTTTCATCGTTACCTTCGGCTGCGGGGAGCCACGAAGTCGGGCGTGCACATGCTCAGGCCATGCATCGAGCGACCGGCGGGGTTGCCGCGGCTTCGGCTTCGAGATCGACCACCGCGACACAATTGCGCCCGCTCGCCTTGGCGATGTAAAGCGCACGGTCGGCCGCCGAGAGGAGGACGCCCTCGCAGCCGGGGGCCAGGGGTGAGACAGGGTGACCGCAAGCCTGGGTCCCGGGCGGGGTCAGACACGACACACCGACACTGACGGTGACGCAGGCCGCGGTGTCGGAGCGCTCGTGGGGCAGTGCGAGTGCCGCGACGCCGGCGTTGATCCGTTGCGCGATCTGTGTGGCGCCCTCCAGCCCTGTTCCGGGCAGGATAACCGCGAATTCCTCGCCGCCGAAGCGGGCGCTGAGGTCGCCATCGCGATGGGACGCCTCACGCAGCGCATTCCCGACCGCGCGCAGCGCCGCGTCACCGGCCGGATGGCCGTAGGCGTCGTTGTAACGCTTGAAGTGATCGACATCGACCATCAGCAGCCCGAGCCGCACACCCCACCGTTGCGCCCTGCGCATTTCGGACGTGAGGGTACGGTCGAAGGTGCGGCGATTGGCAAGCCCGGTCAAGGCGTCGGTGCCGGCCTGCTCGCGCAGCGCATCGGTCTGGCGTTTGATCGTGAGTTGCGTGCTCACGCGCAACAACACGCGCGGCGCGCTCAGCGGTTTGCCGATGAAATCGACGGCGCCGAGCGACAGCGCGCGGGTCTCGAATTCGATGTCGTGATGGCTGGTCACGAAAATCACCGGTATGTGCGCGAGAGCTTCGTCGCGCTTGAGCTCTGCACAGAGCGCGAAGCCGTCCATGCCGGGCATTTCGGCGTCGAGCAGGATCAGGTCGGGGGGCGCCTCGCGCGCGAGCCGCAGCGCGGCGGCGCCGTTGGTGGCGAAGCGCAGTGTCGGATACTCGTGAAGAATGGAGCGCAGAAGCTGGATCGTGCCCGGATCGTCATCGATCAGCAGCAGGCTGCCATCGGCCATGGTGTCGTACTCCTTGTGGAGTCGACCATGTTCTCCCGGAACGCGCCTTTTCGATGCACCGAAAAGACGCGAAAATACCCTTCAATTGCACCGACATCCGGGCGTGGAACCGCGAGGTTCGATTGCGCCCGGCGGATGGGGCGGGCGCAGATTCCCCGGCATGCGCAGCAGACCGCGGAATTTTCGAATTCGAAACGCGCAGCCGGCTCAGCGCACCTTGAATACCAGCTTGCCGCGCAGGTGGCGCCGTTCGCTGATCTCGTGCGCGGCGGTAGCTTCCGACAGCGCATAAAGCGTGATCTCGGGAACGCGCACGGCCTTGCTCTTCACCAGTTCGACGATGCGCTCGAGGTGAGCACGGTCACGGGCGGCGTTCGGCCGCAGTGATTGGACGTCGGCACGCGGCGAGGCCGGCGCCGCGCCTCCCGAGGCAATGAATGCCGCGCGGCCGCCCGGACGCAGGACGGCGAACGAGCGCTTTGCGACATCGCCGCCCACGGTGTCAAACACCGCATCGCAGCCGGAGACGGCTTGCGTGAAATCGGTCGCGTTGTAGTCGATGATCTCGTCCGCGCCGAGTTTTTTCAGATACTCGTGATTCGCCACGCTGGCCGTGGTGATCACGCGCGCGCCGGTATGTTTCGCAAGCTGGATCGCGAAGCTCGCGACACCGCCCGCGCCGCCCTGGATGAGGATGGTTTCACCGGCTTTCAGGTGCAGCGTGTCCTCGATCGCGGAAAGCGCCGTGAGCCCGATCAGTGCCAGCGCCGCGCACTGCGTGTGGGACAGGCTGTCCGGCTTTTTCGCCACGATGGCCGCATTGATGGCGATCTTCTCCGCGTAAGCGCCTTCCTGGCCGACATCACACACGCCGAAGACCGTATCGCCGATGGAAAAGTCCTTCACGCCTTCGCCGAGCGCGCTGACCACGCCGGAGAAATCACGCCCGGGAATGTAAGGCACCTGCTTGACGGGCGCGTAGTGGCCGGAGCGCACTTTCCAGTCCGCACCGTTGACGCTGGCTGCGTGTATGTCCACGAGGACCTGCCCGGGCCCCGCGACCGGATCCGGCACCTCGCCGTATTCCATTACCTCGGGCCCGCCATTTTTCATGAAGTAGGCTGCTTGCATCGTTCCTCCGAAAAAATCTGTTCGTTGTGCGGCGATCCTAGCATGTCACGCACAGGTGTCCGCAGCAGCGGAGCCGTGCGTGATAAGCGTCATCAGGCCACACGCATTTGTTCGATCATGCGCGGGTCGGGATCTTTTCCAATTCCCGGCTCCTGCGGCACGGCGATCATGCCGTCTTTCGGGTTGATCTGCTCGCCGAAAGGTGTCGCCGCGAAATCGCAGTAATAGCGCTCGATCCACGTCACGCGCGGTGCCGCGGCGCAGACGTGTATGGACGCGAGCAGGCCCGGCCCGAAGTAGGGCGAGTGCGGCACGACCGGCACCCCGAACGATTCGGCCAGCGCAAATACCTTGCGAAGCTCGGTCACGCCGCCGACTTTGGTCACACTGGGCTGCGCGTAGCTGAGCGCACCGGCTTCGAGCAATCGCTTGAACTCGAAAACGTTCGAAACGTTCTCGCCCGCGGCAATCGCGATCGGACTCGTCGCCCGCAGGCGTGCGAGCCCGGCGTGATCGTCCGGCGGGTAAATCGGTTCTTCGAGCCAGGTGAGTTCCTGATCCTCGAGCTCGAGCGATGCGGCGATCGCTTCTTCCACCGTCCACGGGCAAGAGCAATCCACCATGAGCGGTGTGCCTTCCCCCGCTGCATCGCGCGCCGCCCGTATGATGTCGGCCTTGTTCTCGTGCAGCTTGATAAGACGATAGCCGCGATCGAGGGCCTGCGTGGTCTGTGTGCCGACCACGGCGGCGTCGCCGTATCGCAGGAGGCTCGCGTACGCCGGAAGCGCGGTATGCGCGCTGCCGCCCAGCAGCCGGTAGAGCGGCAATCCCGCCACCTTGCCTGCGATATCCCACAGCGCGATGTCGATGGCCGAGATTGCGAACATGACCGGGCCGCTGCGTCCGCAGTTGTAGAGACCGCGGTGCAGGTCGGCCGTGATCTGCGCAATCTGCATCGGGTCGCGACCCACGCAGCGCGGCGCGACGATGTGCTCGATCGCGGTCCGGGTGCTCATCCAGCCCGCGTTGGCGAAAGCTTCTCCCCACCCGGTAATGCCCTCATCGGTGTCGACCCGGACGAGCAGGGTGTAGATGTCGGTCTTGGGCGCGCCGCTCGCATTCGGCACGGCGCCGCCGATCAGCATCGGGGTGCGGATGAGGATCGGCTCCACGCGTGTAATTTTCATTGGTTCAAATTTCCTTTCTGTCCTCGCTGTCGTTGGTTCAGGGAAATCTCTGGATAAGCCTTGGTGCACCCGTCAGCGTCGTTCTGGCGAAGGCCAGAATCCATTTCGAGCAAAACGTTAACCATGGATGCCGGCGTACGCCAGCATGACGATGAGTGACAAGAGCGTCCTTGTAGCGCGGCTCACGCGCCGCTTCACTCGATCTTCAGGCCCGCTGCCTTGACCACTTTCGCCCATTTCGCCGTTTCCTGTTGCATGAGCGCGGCAAGTTCCGCAGGCGAACCGGTTTTCACGAAAAGCCCCTGGTCCGCGAGCCGCTTGCGAACGTCAGGCTGCGTCATCGTGCGCACGGTGTCGGCGTTGAGCCGGGCGATCGTTTCCTTCGGCGTACCCGCGGGGGCGACCAGCCCGAACCAGGAATCCACCGAGAAGCCGGGCACGCCCGATTCGGCGACCGTCGGATAGTCCGGCAGTAACGGCAGGCGCTCGACTGCGGTCACGGCAACGCCGCGCAGCCGCCCCGCCTGAACCTGCGGTAGCACTGCGACCACGTTGGAGAAAATGAGCGAGATCTGGCCGCCGATCAGATCGGTGATCGCAGGCGCTTCGCCTTTGTACGGCACGTAGAGCAGATCGACGCCAGCCATTTGCTTGAAGAGCTCGCCCGCCATATGCGGCGGCGTCCCGGTGCCGCCGGCGCCGAAGCTCAACTGTCCTGGCCGTGCGCGGGCGAGCTTGATCATCTCCGTAACCGACCGGATCGGCAGCGATGGGTGCACGGCGAGCATCAGGGGCGAAGTGGCGAGCATGCTCACCGGCGCGAAATCGCGCTGAGGATCGTAAGGCAGCTTCGCCATGAGGCTCGGCAGGATCGAGTGCGACGTGGTTGCTGCGATCAGGAGGGTGTAGCCGTCGGGGGTGGCGCGCGCGACGGCTTCCGAGGCGATGGTGGCGCTGGCGCCCGGACGGTTCTCGACGAAGAACGACTGGCCCGCGGCTTCCGTGAGCTTTTGCGCGATGATGCGTCCGACGATGTCGGTCGCACCGCCGGCCGCATAGCCCACCACGATGCGCACCGGCTTCGCCGGGAACGACGCGGGTTTCGGCGCCTGGGCATATGCGCATGTCGCTGTTACGGCGAGCAGCGCTGCGCTTGCGGCCCGCAGAGTGTGGTGCCTGTTCATCGGTGGATCTCCCCTCTGGTCGTTCAGCTGTGTGGACTGGTCTGCTTGGGTGATCGGGCTTCTTCTACGCCGCCTCGAACGCACGCTGCAGTCTTCGTTCTTCATTGTGCGTGACGAAGCGGTCCTGCGCCAGCAGCGGGCCGGTTCGGTGGGAGACGCTTGACCAAACGCGCCCTAAGTCCCGCCTAATTCTGGATTGCTACCTTCATCCCTACGCGAATATCCGCGTGACTCGAAGGAGTATCACCATGAATCGCAAATTCTATCTCGCCGCACTGGCTCTGCTTTCTGCGACCGCCATCGGGGGTGCCTACGCGGCTAACTCCGCCGAAAACGATGCCCTGGCCATCGCCGGTGCGAAGATCGGCATGGCGCAGGCGGTGACTGCTGCCGAGCAGCATGTCGGCGGCAAAGCGTCCAAGGCCGAGTATGAGCGGCACAAGGGGCAATGGGTGTTCGATGTGGAAGTGGTCAAGGACCGCAAGGTCATGGACGTGACGGTGGATTCGACGAGCGGAATGGTCCTCGCAGCCGTCGAAGACAAGGCCGATCACGATGACGACCACGACAAGGCAGATTGATCGGCGCTTCCGTTGCCACGCCGGAGCGGCAGCCGCCGCCCCGGCGTTCTCCGAGCCGGCACTGTCGCGCCCGTAAAACCACAGGAACACATCCCAATGAAAACGACGCTGCGCGAGCCTGCGATGCAGATGCTCAACAAGGTACCGGAAGTCACCCTCTACTTCTGGATCATAAAAATAATGGCCACGACTGTGGGCGAAACAGGCGCGGATTTTCTCTCGGTCAAACTGCATTTCGGGTTGACCGGAACGTCGCTCGTCATGGGTGCCCTGCTTGCGATCTTCCTCGTCATGCTGCTTCGGGCGCGAAAATATGTGCCGTGGCTGTACTGGGTGACTGTCGTGCTGATGAGCATCGTCGGAACGCTGGTCACGGACAACCTGGTCGATAACTTCGGCGTCGCGCTCACCACGACGACCGCGGTGTTCGGTGCCGCGCTGCTGGCGACATTCGTGGCGTGGTATGCGAGCGAGAAAACGCTTTCGATACACACCGTCTTCACGACCAGACGGGAGCTGTTCTACTGGGCTGCCATACTGTTCACGTTCGCGCTGGGCACGGCGGCGGGCGACCTCAGCGCGGAAGGCCTGGGTCTGGGCTATGCGACCTCGACGCTGATCTTTGGCGCCCTGATCGGCATCGTCGCAATCGCGCGTTTCGGTTTCGGCGCGAATGCCATCCTGTCGTTCTGGATTGCCTATATCCTGACGCGTCCGCTCGGGGCATCTTTCGGGGACTACCTGTCGCAGCCCGTCGGCAACGGCGGCCTCGGTCTCGGCACGGCGATTACGAGCATGATTTTTCTTTCGACGATACTCGCCCTGGTGAGTTACCTCACCGTCACCCGAAAGGACACGCCGAGCCCGTTGCGAGCCGAAGCGGGCTGATGCGTCGCACGATGCGCAGCCGAGGCAATGAGTCTACTTGCATGATCACTTAAGGCGCCGGGAATCACGATGCGCATCCTACTTGTCGAAGACGACCTCATGATCGGTGAAGCGGTGTCCGTAGCACTGAAGGATGCCGCTTACGCCGTGGACTGGGTCAGGGATGGTGAGGCCGCGCTCGGCGTGCTGGACAATCGCGAGCACCAGGCCGTACTGCTCGACCTCGGGCTGCCCGGGCGCGACGGCCTGGCGGTGCTGAAGCGCGTGCGCCAGGGCGGCAACCCGGTTCCGGTCCTGGTCATCACCGCCCGCGACGAAGTGGATGCGCGCATCAGGGGGCTCGACTTCGGGGCGGACGACTATCTGGTGAAGCCTTTCGATGTCAACGAACTGCTCGCCCGGCTGCGGGCGATCATTCGCCGCAAGGGCGGTCAGGCCGCGCCGCTGCTCACCAACGGCAAAGTGAGCCTCGATCCGGCGACTCGCGAAGCGCGCTGTGGCGAGACGACAGCGCTTCTGAGCGCACGCGAGTTCGCCCTCCTGCATGCGCTCCTGCTGCGTCCGGGGGCGATACTGACCCGTGCGGATCTGGAAGGCCATATCTATGGATGGAACGAGGAAGTTGAAAGCAATGCGGTGGACTTCCTGATACACGGCGTTCGCAGGAAGCTTGGTGCCGGCATCATCAGGAACGTTCGCGGTGCCGGCTGGATGGTGGATAAACCCGTATGAAGGGATCCTTGCAGCGGCACCTGTCGCTGATGCTGGGGAGCGCGGTGTTGTTCGCCGCTCTGGCGGCGGCCGTGGCCTCTTTCGGCCTTGCGTATCTGGAAGCAAGGGAGCTTCAGGACGATATGCTGCGACAGATCGCGATGCTGTCGGCTGCGAGCGCAGTCGATTCAGCAGCGCCCGACAACCCGCGCCCGGCGCGCGGTGACCAGGCGCTCGGCGATCCGGAATCCCGCATCGTCGTCGTACGATTGCCCGGCTCGCAACGGCCTGCCTGGCTCGCGGTTGATCTGGCGGTCGGTTTCCATACCTTGAACGCAGGCGCTGAGCATCTTCGGGTGTTCGTGCGTGACGGCCCGGGCGGGAATCGCACGGTCGTGGCCCAGCCTACCGACACGCGTGACGAGATCGCGATCAACAGCGCGCTGCGCACACTGATCCCGCTGCTGCTCCTCCTTCCCGTACTGGCGTGGTTGATCGTGCGTGTCGTTCGGAGTGAGCTCGCGCCAATAACCCGGCTTTCCAGGCGCCTGGACGAGCAGCCGGCGGACCGGCCTCAACCGGTTTCCGACGAAGGCCTGCCCACTGAAATCACGCCTTTCATGCACGCCATCAACCGACTGCTCGAAAGGGTGAATCACCTGATGGGCCAGCAGCGGCGATTCATCGCCGATGCGGCGCACGCGCTGCGCAGCCCGCTCACCGCCTTGTCGGTGCAGGCGCAGAACTTACGGGGGGCGCGTTCTCTGGAAGCCGCGAACGCGCGCGTGGCGCCGCTGCAGGCGGGCATCGAGCGCGCACGACACTTGACGGAACAGTTGCTGAGTCTCGCCCGGGCTCAATCCGGAACGCACGGCGACGCGGTCGTGAATGTCCCGGTGCTGGCCCGCGAGCTGATCGCAGAATATCTGCCGCTGGCAGCAACGCGGGCGATCGATCTGGGGCTGGAGGAAGTCCCTCAGATGCGGGACCGCACGTCTCCGGAAGCGTTGCGCCTGATTCTCAGGAATGCGCTCGAGAATGCGCTGAAGTACGCGCCCGAGGGTGGTGAAGTCACGCTGCGCCTGCTGTGTGAAGGCGACAGTACCGTCATCGAAGTGGTCGATAACGGGCCTGGCATTCCCGTCGCGGAACGCGAGCATGTGTTCGATGCGTTCTACCGGATGGCTGCAGCCGGCGAAGGCAGCGGCCTCGGTCTGGCTATCGCTCGTGAGGCCGCGATCCGCATGGGGGGCACCGTCAGTCTGCACGACCGGTCCGAAGGACCCGGCCTCGTCTTTCGCTACCGGGCGGAACGCGCGGCGTGATGGTTCTTCGGACCCGGAAAGAAAATCGGAGAGCATCTGCTCTCCGATCGTCGACATCGGGTTGCGAATGCAGGTCAGGTCATGTAGCTCGGGTCGACTTGCTCCATCCAGCGCCGCACCGCCGCCCACAGCATGGCAGGGCCGTCCACATCCTTGCCTTTATCCATGGTCATGGTGCTCTGGCCTGTGGTCTTGCTCACCACGTTCATGGGCGGCATGCGTAGCGCCACGCCGCCGGACTGCGCCATGATCTGCGTCTCGCACGCGAGCTCCAGACGGCGCATCAGGTTGAAGGCTTCTGCTGCGCTCGGGCCGCAGGTGAGCAGGCCGTGGTTGCGCAGGATCAGCACATTCTTGTTGCCCAGCGCCTGGGCGATGCGCTCGCACTCGTCGACGTCGTTGGTCACGCCTTCGACATCATAGTAGGCGATCTTGTCGTACAGGCCCATCGAGCCCAGGTTGATCGGCAGCAGGCCCTGTTCCTGGCACGCCACGGCCACGCCGGCTTTCGAGTGGGTGTGGATGACGCACTTTACGTCTTCGCGCACGCGGTGCACCGAGCTGTGCACCACGAAGCCCGCAGTGTGCACGGGGTAGGGCGAGGGGTTCACCTTTTTGCCGGCGAGATCGACTTTCAGCAGGTTGGACGCGGTGATCTCGTGATACATGAGGCCGAGCGGGTTCAGCAGGAAGTGGACTTCGGGTCCGGGAACGCGCATCGAAATGTGGTTGTAAATGAGACTGTGATGCCAGCCCAGGTGGGCCACGATGCGATAACAGCAGGCGAGATCGACACGTGCCTCCCATTCCTCGGGAGAGCAATCGAATTTCGGGGTGGGTTGCAGCTTGAGCTGTGCTGACATCTTTCACTCCTCCAGTTG
>JBKJKJ010000048.1:0-5173 GCA_046597455.1 Burkholderiales bacterium | reverse complement strand
GGGCACTGGCCCGACGTGCGACGTTCGCCATGGTCCCGCCGCTGGTGCTCATTTTCCTCGTGCTCGGCACGATATTCATGGGGATTACGACACCCACCGAAGGCGGCGCCATGGGCGCGACCGGTGCGCTGCTGCTCGCCGTAGCACGCAGACGGTTGAATTTCGTTCAGCTGCGCCAGGCGATGGAATCGACCGCGATCCTCACGAGCTTCGTCGTTTTCATCCTCGTTGGCTCGACGGTATTCGGCCTGACTTTCCGCGCGGTGGACGGCGACCTGTGGATCGAGCATCTGCTCGCCGATCTGCCCGGCGGGGCGGCTGGATTCCTGATCGTCGTGAACATCCTCATTTTTGTGCTCGCCTTCTTTCTCGATTTTTTCGAAATCGCATTCATACTCATACCGCTGCTCGCGCCGGTCGCCGACAAGCTGGGAATCGATCTGGTGTGGTTCGGCGTCATGCTCGCGGTGAACATGCAGACTTCGTTCATGCACCCGCCGTTCGGCTTCGCGCTTTTCTACCTGCGCAGCGTCGCGCCCAAAGCGGTCAGGACGAGCGACATCTACTGGGGCGCCGTGCCTTTCGTCGTCATACAGTTGATCATGGTGGCGCTGGTCATCGCCTATCCGCAGATGGTGCTCCACTACAAGAGCGACACCCCGACCGTCGAGAAAGGCTCGATCGAGCTGCAACTGCGGGCACGCGATACGCCGCAGCCCGAAACACCCGGCGAGCCGTCGAAGGCGGAGAGTGCGTCGGAAGAGCTCCAGCGATTGTTCAAGCAGCAGCGGTGACCTAAATGCGATAATCGGCCACCCAGAACAACCAGAGCACGATCATTCACGCGCCGTATCCCCGCACTGGGCTTCCTTCATGATGTCCCGACGTCATGTACTTTTCACGCTGCTGTGCCTCGCATGGCTGCTGCCGGGCCTCGTCGCGCACGACCCGTGGAAGCCGGACGAAGCGCACACTTTCGGCGTCGTGTACGAAATGATCCAGGGCGGTTCGTGGATCGCGCCGTCGCTCGCGGGCGAGCCTTTCCTGAAAGAGCCGCCGCTGTACTATCTGACGGCCGCCGCGAGCGCACTGTTGTTTTCGCCGCTCCTGCCGCTGCACGACGGCGCGCGGCTCGCCACCGGTTTCTACATGGCGCTCACGCTGCTGTTCTGCGGTCTCGCAGGGCGCGCGTTGAACAGCCCCGGCTCCGGCACGCTCGCTGCGGCGCTGCTCCTGGGCTCATTCGGCCTCGTGGTGCGCAGCCACCAGCTCGTTCCTCACATCGCGGGCCTCGCGGGTTTTGCGATGGCCTATTACGGATGCGCACGCGCCTTGCGAGGCCCGATCGGCGGGCTTTGGATCGGCATCGGGATCGGCGTCGTTTTCCTTTCTCAAGGCATCACCGAGACGGCGGTCGTGGTGCTGGTCGCCGTCTTGCTGCCTCTGGTGGGAAGGGCGTGGCGCACCCGCAGCTATGCGCTTGCGCTGGGCATTGCGCTGATGGCCGCGCTGCCCTGGCTCACGATCTGGCCGTACCTGCTACACAGCCAGTCGCCCGAGCTTTTTCAGGCCTGGCTGCACGCTGACACGGTAGCCCGCCTTTACGGACGCACCGGCACGGGGCTGTTCTATCTGCGTATCCTGCCGTGGTATGCGTGGCCGCTGTGGCCGCTTGCGCTGTGGGCGCTGTGGCGCGCGTTCGGAAACGGCCCCGTCACGCCGGCGACCTCGCTGCCGCTCACTGGCCTCCTGATCACCCTGCTTGCACTGACCGAATCGAGCGACAAGCGCGAGCTTTACGCGCTGCCTCTTCTGTTGCCGCTCGTGCTGCTTGCAACACCTGGTGTGCAGACCTTGCGGCGGGGTGCCTCGAATGCGTGGTACTGGTTCAGCATCATGGGTTTTACTTTTTTCATTCTCGTCGCGTGGGTGTACTGGTCCGGGCTCGAGCTCGGCGTGCCGACCCGGCTTCATGCGCACCTACACCGCCTGCAGCCGGGCTATACGCCGGGATTCAAGTGGCTCCCTTTCACGTTCGGGGCGCTCTATACGATCGCCTGGTTCGGCGTGCTCGCGGGCCTGAAGCGCAGCCCCAGCCGCCCCGCGATCGTTTGGGCCGCAGGGGTCACCGTCACGTGGGCCCTGCTCGCCACCCTGTTCATAGGCTGGGTCGATACGGGCAAGAGCTATCGCGGCATGATCGCAAGTCTGGAGGGCGCATTACCCGCGACTTACCAGTGCGTCTCGAGCCGGGACGTCGGTGATCCGCAACGCGCGATGCTGCACTATTTCGCCAACATCCGGACTTATCGCGAAGAGTCGCAGGACCGGCGCCGGGATTGCGATCTCATTCTCGTCCAGGGCACGCCGCAGGACGACAGAGTGCCGCCGGGAAACTGGATCAGGATCTGGGAAGGCAACCGACCGGGCGACAAAGCCGAGCGCTATCGGCTATACCGAAGGCCGACGAAGTAACAACCCGCCGGCCCCGACGCGCAAGTCGTGCGTGAATGGCCTGCCCACGCCCAGGTCGCAGGTCGCCATCCGGAATCATTCGCAGCAGGCAAGGTCCAACCCGGCTTGGTAAAAACACGAGAACTCATGAACGACACCTTGCAGAGATTTCTTTTCGAAAGCGCCCCGATACGCGGCGAAGTGGCTCACCTCGATGCGACCTGGCGTGCCGTTCTGGATCGGCATGAATACCCGCCGGTCCTGCGCAACGTGCTCGGCGAGCTGATGGCCGCGGGCGCGTTGCTGACGGCCACGCTCAAGTTCGAAGGCTCGATCATTCTGCAGCTACAGGGCAACGGCCCGGTGAAGCTGATCGTCGTCGAGTCGACCAGCGAGCACACGCTGCGCGCCACGGCGAAATGGGAAGGTCCACTGGACGACCATGCCGGGCTGGATACGCTGCTCGGCACGGGGCGCTTCGCGATTACGCTCGTGCCCGGGGAAGGCAAGCAGAGCTATCAGGGCGTGGTCGACATCGATCCGGCCGGCGTCGCCGCTTCGCTGGAGCACTATATGCGCACCTCGGAGCAGCTCGATACCCGCCTTTGGCTGGCCGCGGGCGAGAGCAGTGCGGCAGGGCTCCTGCTGCAGAAGCTGCCGCAACGCGACGAGCCCGATCAGGACAGCTGGAACCGCGCGACGATGCTTGCGGAAACGCTCACCGAGCCCGAGCTCCTGGCGCTTCCGGCACACAAGCTCCTCCACCGGCTCTATCACCAGGAGGACATCCGCCTGTTCGAGCCGCGGCCCGTCTCCTTCCGGTGCTCGTGCTCCAGCGAGCGCGTCGGCGACATGCTGCGCATGCTCGGTCACGCCGAAGTGCGCGCTATACTCGATGAGCGCGACAACGTCGAAGTGACGTGTGAATTCTGCAACCGCGCTTACCACTACGACAGCGTGGATGCCGAACAGCTTTTCGCGGCGAGCGCTCCGTTACCCGCTCCGGCGACGCGGCACTGAAAGTTTCCCTCGCGCGGTAACCGGGAAGCCGGCTGCGGTCAAGCCCGGCACCAAGCCGCCTTTGCCGTGGGCCTCGCGGGTGGCGTAAACTTGCCTCCCCACGTTGCACCGCAGCACCCCATCAATTCAGCACAGCAGTCTCTAGGAGGACGGTCATGAACAGCGAGCGCGAAGTAGTCATTCTGAGCGGTGTACGCACGGCAATAGGCGACTATGGCGGCGCGTTGAAGGACGTGCCGCCCAGCGAGCTCGCCGCGACCGTGATCAGGGAAGCGGTCAAGCGCGCCAAAATCGACCCGAAGCAGGTCAACCAGCTCGTCCTCGGCAATGTCATACACACCGAGGCGAAAGACATGTACATCTCGCGTGTAGCCTGCATGAAAGGCGGCCTGCCCCAGGAAACGACGGCACTGACCGTCAACCGCCTGTGCGGCAGCGGGTTGCAGGCAATCGTCAGTGCGGCGCAGGCGATCCAGCTCGGCGATGCCGACGTCGCGGTCGGCGGCGGGTGCGAATCGATGAGCCGCGGCGGGTACCTCAATCCCTCGCAACGCTGGGGCGCACGCATGAACGATACCGGCAGCGTCGACATGATGGTCGGCGCACTCACCGACCCGTTCGACACCGGTCACATGGGGGTCACGGCGGAAAACATCGCCGAGCAATGGAAAATCGGGCGCGAGGCGCAGGACGAGTTCGCAGTCGAAAGTCACCGCCGCGCAGTAAACGCGATCGACAAAGGGCATTTCAAGGAGCAGATCGTTCCGGTCGAACTCAAGACGCGCAAAGGCACGGTCGTTTTCGACAAGGACGAGCACCCGCGCGCCGATGCGACGATCGAAGGCATGGCCAAGCTGCGCGCCGTCTTCAAGAAAGAAGGCAGTGTCACCGCCGGCAACGCGTCGGGAATCAACGACGGCGCCGCGGCCGTCGTGCTCATGGAAAAGGAAGCGGCGAAAAAAGCCGGACTCAAGCCGATGGCAAGGCTCGTATCCTACGGCCTCGCCGGCGTCGACCCGAAGATCATGGGCATCGGTCCTGTTCCAGCGGTCAAGCGCGCGCTCGAAAAAGCCGGACTCACCGTCGAGGACATGGACGTCATCGAATCGAACGAAGCTTTTGCGGTCCAGGCCCTCGCAGTTTCGTGCGATCTGAAGTTCGATTCGAAGAAAACCAATCCGAACGGCGGCGCGGTGGGTCTAGGACACCCCATCGGTGCAACCGGGGCGGTCCTCACGGTGAAAGCACTCTACGAGCTACAGCGCACCGGCGGACGCTACGCTCTGGTGACCATGTGCATCGGCGGCGGCCAGGGCATCGCAGCGGTCTTCGAGCGCATGTGATTCACCGTAAGCCACGAGTAGAAAGCCGCGATTCTCGCGGCTTTTTTACGCCTCACGCCAGACTCGGAACGACTTCGCGCCTCATGCGCGCCAGCTCTCCGAGGCAGAAGTGCGTGAATGCGAGACCCGAGACGACCGGGGCCAGGAGATTCACGAAGGGAATGTAGTAAAGAAGCGCGAGCATGAGGCCGAGCGTGTACAGCCTCATCCGGGTGCGGTTCACGATGGCCCGATATTCGTCACGCGTCGCGAAATCTCCCAGTGCGTCGTAGCGGAAAAGCCGCTGATTGAGGTAGGCCGAGTTGAGCACCGGCACGACGAGCGCGCCGATGCCGGTAAACCATAGCGGCAGGGTC
>JBKJKJ010000566.1:0-3121 GCA_046597455.1 Burkholderiales bacterium | reverse complement strand
ACCCGTTCGTTGTGGGGATGGCGGATTTCCCGTACATCTTCGAGATCATCAAGGAGCCGACCGAGAAGCGGAATTTCGGCGGGGCCTGGCATTCGGACAGTTCTTATCTGCCTACGCCGCCTTTAGGGACTTTGCTGCATGCAGTCGAGTGTCCTTCGCACGGCGGGGACACCTTGTTTACCTCGACCTATGCGGCTTACGACGCTTTGTCGGACGGGATGAAGAAGCTCTGCGGTTCATTGACCGGCGTTTTCAGCGCCGAGCTCAAGTACGGGGGCGGGCGCACGCAGATGCACAAGTCGATCGGTGCGATGGCGATCCACGATACCGACAAGGCTGCGGAGATCGGGGCCGAGCATCCGATCGTTCGCACGCACCCGGATTCCGGTCGGAAGGCGTTGTACCTATCGCGCAGTCATACCGTGCACTTCAAGGGGATGACCGAGGAGGAGAGCAAGCCGCTGATGGAATACCTGATTGCGCACCAGGTTCGGCCGGAGTTCACGTGCCGGGTTCGGTGGGCGCCGGGGACGTTGACGGTTTGGGATAACCGGTGCACGCAGCACAATGCGGTGAATGATTATCACGGGCAGCGAAGGAGGATGCGGAGGTTGACGGTGGGGGCGCAGCGGGTGGGATAGGCGAAACGTTGTCGCTCGACCTTTAGCCCGATACCTCCGGCAGTTCAATGAGTGAATTGCGCGGCCGCGAGTAAGGCTTGCCATTGGGACGGCTGCCGGAGGCTGCCCCCCAGCAGGAGGCCGAAATTCTTGAAGCCCTCGACGAAGCGGATCGAGAAGAGGGCATTTCAGCCGAGGAACTGCTCGCGCGCCTGCGCCGTTTCGGCTGACCTTGACTCTAGACGTCAGAATCAAGCCCCGCGCCGAGCGGGAAATCGAAATTGCTGCTGCGTGGTGGGCTGAAACCGTCTCGCGGTCGCGTAAGCGTCCGGTAAATACCGTCTTGACTTTTGCGGCAATAAGCTACGTATCGCCCCACTGATTGCAGGCCATGCGCAGTAGGGCAGCGTTCGCGGCGCGGCGGTCAAATTGGTTGGGATCGAAGTCCTCGCCCGCCCAGCTTTGGAACTCACGTACGGCCTTGCTTTTCGGATTCTTAGCCAATTGATGAAGAATTTCCTGGTAGCGATGCGCTCCACCGGCGTCCTCGGGAGGGCAGGCGCGTTCCCCGGCTTCGACATATCCGTAGCCACGTGGGTGTCCAGGCGGGGGGGCTACTTTCTCGACGATGATCGTATGGTCCCAACTGTCGCCGAAATCGTACCGATATCTAAAGCGTGAGATCCCGTTGAGGACCTTGAACAACTTCGCGCTTCGTTCGTCAACGAGCGTCCGCTCGGGCCAGTCTTCGGGATGAGGCGTCGCATACACCACGGCGCCGATGTTGAACTCGTGCAGATGGGTGTCGGTCCACCCCATCACGGCCTGGATCGTGTGGTGTAGTTTGATCAGTGAAGTGCTGCGTTCGACCCAGATCCGTCGCCATATCGCAGGGGCGATCTCGTCCAGTTCGACCCGAAGGCAGTACAGGTTGGTTGAAGTCGTCTTTGATCTGGCCACGATGTCGCATCCGGTCGCAGATTTTTTCGACCGGATCACGCAGCGTAGCGTTGAATTTCCACTTCTACATCACGGCGGGCAGTTTCGTCGGCATCGGCATACACGCGACGGGCGATGGGTTCGCTCAAGTAATATTCGCCGCAATCTTCGCAAATATCGGCGGGCACGTCGCGAATCACCACCACCGTCTTGCCTCGTTGCAGGGTGACGGTCGTGGTACCGGGCTGAGTATGGCCAGTCTTGCAGATGGCGCATTTCATCACGCTCTCCTCGTCTTGAAAGCCTCATCCCAAATCACCGGATCCGGCCGATAAATAGTAACCAGGTAGCAGTCACCGGTTTGCCTGGTCGCGCGCTACGACTGCATGAACCGGCTGGCCTGCGTGGAACCCCAATATTAAGGCGCTTGGAAAAGGCCGGTCATCCGGGTAATCCGCGATGACTTCGCCGCCTGAGACAAGCTGCGCCACGGCATCCGGATCAATCGCGCGCTGAAACATCCGTTCGAAGGCGTGGCGGGAAAAGTGCAGGTGTTTGCAGTCCATAGCCTGTCCTTACGCAGACCACACAACAATCGCTACGTCATTTCCCCGATTGCGAATACAAGCGGCAGTCTATCACTCGCAAGTGTCCCCCTGCGGCGAGCCCATGCGGACTCCCAGTGGGGAGGGGCAAACGGTAGTGCGTCCGAGTCAGTGGCGATCCGAAATTTATGCAGCGAAGCGCACCTGGTTCCGAGCCCTGAAACGCCCCAGCGATCCCGCCTGCAATCCGCTCCTGCGGCCTCATATTTTCTTGCGTCCCTGCCAGTAGGGTTCCTTGAGCAAGTTCTTCTGGATCTTGCCGATGGGGGTTTTCGGGAAATCGCTCACGAACTTGATCAGGCGCGGACGCTTGTGGCGCGCGAGGCGGGCTTCGCACTGCGCGATCACTGCCTCTTCAGTCAGGCTGGCGCCGCTCCTGAGGGCGATGTATGCAGCAGGTAATTCACCGAATTTCTCGTCGGGGATACCGAACACGGCGCACTCGGCCACCTCCGGCAGCAGGTAGAGCACGTCTTCGATTTCTTTCGGGTAGACATTCTCGCCACCGGAAATCAGCATGTCCTTGGCGCGGTCCAGCAGGGTGATGAACCCCTCGGCATCGATCGTGCCGACATCGCCGCTGAATCCCCAGCCCGGCAGTTTTTCAGGGAACTTGTAGAACGCGGCGGTCTGCTCCGGCTCGTTGTAATACTCGAGCATCAGGTTGTCGCCGCGCGAGGCGATCTCGCCAATCTCGCCCGCAGCGCCCGGCAGAACCGGTTCGCCGTCGAGGTCGAACAGCGCAACGTCGACGTTGAACGCCGCGCGGCCGATACTGCCGAGCCTGGCCGGCAGGTACCAGTGGCGCAGGCTGGTGAGCACGCCCATCTCGCTCTGGCCGTAGATCTGCGTCAGCCGAAGAGCGGGCAGGCGGCGCAGCAGTTCGGCCTGCACCCAGTCGGGCATGGGCGCGCCGGCGAAAGACAGCTTGGTCCAGCTTGCCAGCCGCGCGGCGTC
>JBKJKJ010000409.1:0-7571 GCA_046597455.1 Burkholderiales bacterium | reverse complement strand
TGAGCGTACAGGTCGGACGCAACGGCTCGCGCCGCAGCCTCGACGATACGCGGCGCCGCCACAGCGGTGCGGACAAGCCCGGGGGAGAGGGTCATTTTCCGAGCACCGGGCTCACGTCGCGTTACTTCTCCATCAAGTGCTTCTTCTCCTTGATGGGCGCCCACTCGTCGGCGTCCGGCGGTGCCGGTTTCTTCTCGATGATCGGCGTCCACGCCTTGGCGAGCTCGGCGTTGAGCTGGATGAACTCGCGTTGGGTGTCGGGCACGTCGTCTTCAGCGAAGATCGCCTCGACCGGACATTCGGCCACGCACAGGGTGCAGTCGATGCACTCGTCCGGGTCGATGACGAGCATGTTGGGCCCTTCGCGGAAGCAGTCGACCGGGCACACATCAACGCAATCGGTGTATTTGCATTTGATGCACGTCTCGGTGACAACGTAAGTCATGGCAGTCCTTGTAGGGTAACGACGCTAAACCGCATATTTTAGCAGAAACAAGGCGCTACCGGCCTCGGGCGGGTCGGTTCGGCGCCTTCCCAAGGGTGGCGAATTTGGTTAGCATGATCCCTGTTTCGAGTTCCGCGCCACGCGTGTCCGGTGGCAGCCTCCTCAATCCTTCAAGGCAGACTACATGGCTGAGCACATCCATTACGTAACCGACGACACGTTCGATCCTGAAGTCCTTCAGTCCTCCACACCCGTACTGGTGGATTATTGGGCGGAGTGGTGCGGCCCATGCAAGATGATTGCACCCATACTCGATGAAGTCGCCAAGGAATACGCCGGCCGCCTGAAAGTCGCGAAGATCAACATCGACGAGAACCAGGGCACGCCGCCCAAGTACGGCATCCGCGGCATACCGACTTTGATGATCTTCAAGAACGGCGCGGTCGAGGCGACCAAGGTCGGCGCGATCTCGAAATCGCAGCTAACGGCCTTTATTGACAGTAATATTTAACTTAGTTAACCTTCCTCACAGCGCCTGAACTTCTTTAGGTCGCTTCCCCTAAAAAAGAATCAAGCAGTTCAGGCGCGGGCGCACGTTCCTCCCGTTTCCTTTCCCTGGTTCCTCTCGCATCACGCGATCAGTCCATGCATCTATCCGATCTGAAAAATCTGCACGTCGGCGAGCTCGTCGATATGGCCGTCACCAATGAAGTCGACGGTGCCAATCGCATGCGCAAGCAGGAGCTCATCTTCGCGCTCCTCAAGAACCAGGCGAAGAAAGGCGAATCGATTTACGGCGGCGGCACGCTCGAAGTGCTGCCTGACGGTTTCGGTTTCCTGCGCTCGCCCGATACCTCCTATCTGGCGGGCACGGACGACATCTACGTGTCGCCTTCGCAGATCCGCCGCTTCAACCTGCACACCGGCGATACGATCGAAGGCGAGATCAGGACGCCCAAGGACGGGGAGCGTTATTTCGCCCTCGTCAAAGTGGACAAGGTCAACAGCGAGCCGCCCGAGAACTCGAAACACAAGATCCTCTTCGAGAACCTCACGCCGTATCACCCGACCGAACGTCTCGGGCTCGAGCGGGACATCAAGGCCGAAGAGAACTTCACCGGGCGCATCATCGACATCATCGCGCCCATCGGCAAAGGCCAGCGCGGTCTGATCGTGTCGCCGCCGTAAGCCGGCAAGACTGTGCTCATGCAGCACATCGCCCACGCCATCACCGCGAACCATCCGGAAGTCGTGCTGATCGTGCTGCTGATCGACGAGCGGCCCGAGGAAGTGACCGAGATGCAGCGTTCGGTGAAAGGCGAGGTGCTGTCCTCGACTTTCGACGAACCCGCTTCGCGTCACGTGCAGGTCGCCGAGATGGTCATCGAAAAAGCCAAGCGCCTCGTCGAACACAAGAAAGATGTCGTGATCCTGCTCGACTCGATCACGCGTCTGGCTCGCGCCTACAACACCGTCGTTCCGGCTTCGGGCAAAGTGCTCACGGGTGGTGTGGATGCAAATGCCCTGCAGCGGCCGAAGCGTTTCTTCGGCGCGGCGCGCAACGTCGAAGAAGGCGGCTCGCTTACGATCCTCGCCACCGCGCTGATCGACACGGGCTCGCGCATGGACGACGTGATTTACGAAGAATTCAAAGGCACCGGCAACATGGAAGTCCATCTTGACCGGCGCATGTACGAGAAGCGCATTTTCCCCGCGATCAACGTCAACCGCTCGGGCACCCGCCGCGAAGAGCTGCTGATCGAAAAGGATGTGCTGCAGAAGATCTGGGTGCTGCGCAAGCTGCTCTACCCGATGGACGAGCTCGAGGCGACCGAGTTTCTGCTCGACAAGGTCAAGGCGACGAAATCAACGCCGATTTCTTCGACTCGATGCGCCGCGGCTGATCACGCCGGACGCTGCAACGCGTGCCGCGGGCGCGC
The DNA here is from genome assembly GCA_046597455.1 of Burkholderiales bacterium. Taxonomy (GTDB): domain Bacteria; phylum Pseudomonadota; class Gammaproteobacteria; order Burkholderiales; family SG8-41; genus JAQGMV01. The sequence goes on along the minus strand of JBKJKJ010000409.1, from coordinate 5,186 downwards.
CTGGGTTTCTCCTCAGCGCCGCCACCCAATCCACAGTACCGTGCGGCCGTCGTCAGGGAACCCCTGGCCGGCTACGCCGTCTACTTCTTCGTTCCGTCCCCGTTACCCGTTAGGAGAATGATGAAGCTACGTACCCTGGCAGCCCTGCTTGCCTTTACCCTCGCCGGCCCCGCGCTCGCTCAGAAAACAGCGGCCGAGGTGACCGACGCGCAGGTTGACCAATACAAGTCAGCCGCGCAGAAGGCGTGCACCGATGGCGGCGAGAAAGCGGGTGATCCCCAGGCCAAAGTCGAGGCGTTTTGCGGCTGCCTGATCGAAACGCTCAACAAGAATATGACCGCCACCGAATGGCGGCAGGCGTATTACTTCTCGCAGAAAAAGCAGATCGAAGAGGAAAGAAAGATCGTCACGCCGCATCTGGCGAAGCTCGACGTGTGCCGGGCGGAGCCTTAGCACAGCCCTGACGCGCCGCTGAGGCCGGCGCGTTCCCCCTGCGGCAGGCACGCCACCGGTCTACAATAGCCACGGGCACGGCTCTGGCATCCAGCCGGGCAATAAACCCGGGTTTCTCGATGTTCCGATTGTTGTCACTGGCGTGGTTACTGGTTCTGGTGCTGGCGGGCTGTGGGCAACTGCCGCCGACCCCTCAGGATGTCGAGGCCAAGCGCTTCGAGCCGGTTGCAGGCAAAGGCGTAATCTATCTGGTGCGGGATTTGCCCGACATTTCTCGAGAGGCGGCAAGCGTCATGCTCGACGACAACCTGATGGGCACGACTTATCCCGGCACTTACTTTCGCTGGGTCGTGGCGCCCGGCAGGCATCAGATCCGCGGTTTCGCCGGTGACGCAGGTTCGATCACACTGGATATCGCGCCAGACCGCTTCTATTTCGTGCAGCAGATCTACAGCCGGGGCTTGAGTGGCTTTGGCCATTCCTTTTTCCGCCCTGTTGCAGAGCCGTACGGCCGCGGTGCAGTCCTGCGCGCCGAACTCGTAGGAGGACGATGATCATGGTCAAGACCTGGATCGGTATCGTAGCGGTGGTTGTGCTCCTCGCTGCATGCACTTCGATGTCGACGGCGCCGCAACTCGACGCCATGCCCCGGATCGAAGGTGCGCCGGGGAAATCCGTCATTTACGTGGTCAGGACGCGGCCGGACGTGAGCCAGTTGACCGCGACGCTTTCGCTCGACGATCGACTCATCGGCTCCACCCATCAGGGAACTTATATGCGCCTCGAAGTCGCGCCCGGACGCCACCGTATCGCCGGTTACGGCCAGGACAACGGTGCCATCACGCTCGACGTGCAGGCTGACCGTATCTACTTCGTTCGGCACACGGTGTCGGGAAGCTGGCGGGCGACGAATCCGCATTCGTTTTTCCGGGTGATCGACGAGGCACAGGCCCGCGCGGCGATGGCCGGCACCCAGAATGTAGCGGGATGACATGAAACAGCCCATGACTTCGGCGCGATTCATTCTGGCCCTCGTGATGTCGCTGCTCGGGGCGGCGCTGCTCTCGGCGTGTGCCTCCAGGCCGCTGGCGAGCGTAGAGCAGGACGAGCAGGCCAAGGCCTTTCGCCCCCACGCCGAAGCGGCCACGATCTATGTCTACCGCAGCCGACTCAACGACGTGGACCACAACACGATTCTGTACATGAATGGCCGGCTCATCGGGCGCACCATGCCCGGTGGTTTTTTCCGCATCGACACCCTCCCTGGGCTGCATGTCCTGCACGGGACGGGTATCGACCTGGGGGAGTTCCGGGTCGATGCGCGCGCGGGCCGGGTTTACTTCGTTTCCCTGCAGGTGCTCGCCGGGCACTCGAAATTCGCGGTCGTGCCGGAAGATGTCGCGCAGGAGCGATTGCGAGCGTGCTGCGCGCTTCTCGATAATTGGGCGTCGACCCACGGCCCGCTCTCGGTTCGGTAACGGGACGCGAGAGTCGCGCCCCGGACTTGCCGGAAGCGCAAAAATGCCCGATAATGCTCGGCTTTCCGTTTAGAGCGTCGCGGCAGCGCGATGCGGAGAAGCGCCATGAAATCCAAAATTCACCCCAAGTACAACGAGATAGCCGTTACCTGCAGCTGCGGTAACACGTGGGCCACGCGCTCGACGCTCGGCAAGAGCCTGCACATCGAGGTTTGCTCCGCGTGCCACCCGTTCTATACCGGTAAACAGAAGATCCTCGACACCGCAGGCCGTATCGAGAAATTCCGCCAGAAATACGGCACCAAGACGACCAAAGCGGCCGCGGCGACCCAGCCGGCGGAAACAGACGCAGCGCCCAAAGAAGCAGCGTAACGTCAGCAGTCCAAAAAGAAAGGCAGCTCCGGCTGCCTTTCTTTTTGCCCAGCCCTCCAGTTGCGATGTGCCGGGCCCCACTTGGACAGGTCGTCTTTCGTACAATCGCCTCTGACGCGCATCCTCAAACCTCGAGTTCCGACCCATGAAAAAGTTTCGCATTGCAGTCATCCCCGGCGACGGCATCGGCAAGGAAGTGATGCCAGAAGGCCTGCGCGTGCTCGAAGCTGCGGGCCGCAAGTTCGGAATCGAATGGAAATTCGACGAGTTCGACTGGAGCTGCGACTACTACGAGAAACATGGCGTCATGATGCCCGAGGACGGTCTCGAGCAGCTCAAGAAGCATGACGGGGTGTTTTTCGGCGCAGCCGGCTGGCCTGCAACCGTCCCTGACCACATATCGCTGTGGGGACTGCTGATCCCGTTCCGCCGTGGCTACGACCAGTACGTGAACCTGCGGCCGGTGCGGCTCATGCCTGGCATGAAATGTCCGCTTGCCGATCGCAAGCCCGGCGACATCGATTTCTGGGTCGTGCGTGAGAACAGCGAAGGCGAGTATTCATCGGTCGGCGGGCGCATGTATGCCGGCACCGATCGCGAGTTCGTGACACAGCAGGCGGTATTCTCGCGCCAGGGCGTCGACCGGATACTCAAGTACGCTTACGAGCTCGCGATGACGCGGCCCAAGAAGCATCTGACGTCCGCGACCAAGTCGAACGGCATCTCGATCTCGATGCCGTACTGGGACGAACGCGTGAAAGCAATGGCCGCGCAGTACCCGAACGTGAAAACCGACTGGTTTCACATCGACATCCTGTGCGCACACTTCGTCATGCACCCTGACTGGTTCGACGTGGTCGTGGGTTCCAATCTGTTCGGCGACATTCTGTCCGATCTCGGTCCTGCGGCAACAGGGACCATCGGCATCGCGCCTTCCGCCAACATGAACCCCGAGCGTCTTTATCCTTCGCTGTTCGAGCCGGTACACGGCTCGGCCCCCGACATCTACGGACGCAAGATCGCCAACCCCATCGGCCAGATCTGGGCAGGCGCGATGATGCTCGACCACCTCGGTTGCCCGGAAGCCGGTGCAGCAGTCGTGAAAGCGATCGAAACGGTGCTGCAGGAAGGTCCCAAGACGCCCGACCTGGGCGGCAAGGCGTCCACACCCGACCTGGGCAAAGCCATCGCAGACGCGCTCTAGGCGCTTGTCGGACTAGCAGCCTGTCCCGACTGGTAAGTCCGACAGGCTGCTAGCGCGCGCTCGAACGCTCGCGGGACGCCACGCACTGTACAGGGGCGGGCGGCGCTGATCGTCTCGCCGGCGCGCGGCGGCCTGCGCCGATCCGCGCAACCTAATACGCCGCAACACCGCCGTCGCTGCGCGGGTCCGCGCCGCCTTCCAGCGTGCCGTTCGCATGCCGCACAATCGCGCCTGCATGTCCCACCGTCTCGTCGTATGGCTCGAGTATCTCCACCTCGTGCCCCCACTCCATCAGCGCGTGCGCAAGCCCCATCTCGAAGCGCGCTTCGAGCTTGAGCGTCTCGCTCGAGTCTCCCCACGTTCGGCCGAGGAGCCATCGAGGCGCATTCACTGCCGCCTGCGGGTCCATGCCGAAATTAACGATACGCGTGAACACCGCTGACTGACTTTGCGGCTGTCCGTCGCCACCCATGGCGCCGTAGACGAGCGTGCGACCGTCTTTGAGGACTGCGAGTGCGGGGTTGAGCGTATGGAATGGCTTCTTGCGCGGGACCAGTGAATTGACTGCGAACTGGTCGAGCGAAAAACTGCAGCCGCGGTTCTGCCAGTTGATTCCCGTCGCGTCGAGCACGGCGCCACAGCCGAACTCGTGATAAATGCTCTGGATGAAAGACACGGCCCGCCCGGCATCGTCGATCACCCCCATCCACACGGTGTCGCCGGGGCCTTTGCCGCGCTGCTCGTCCGTGCCCCATGGGGCCGCATGCCGTCGATCGATCTTCGCTGCAAGCTCGCGAACCCGGCCTTTGGCGAGCAGCCGCTGCGCATCGACACTCATGTATCGCGGGTCTTCCAGATAGCGATCGCGCACCGAAAACGCCTGCTTTGCCGCTTCGACGCACAGATGCACGAACTCGGGGCTCGACGGACCGCTCCTGCGCACTTTCAGCTCGTCGAGTATGCCCAGGATGAGCAGCGACACCAGCCCCTGCGTCGGCGGTGTCATGTTGTGCAGCATCCCCATGCTGTGCCGGATCCGTAACGGGTCCACCAGGCGGGCGCGGTGGTGCCCGAGGTCCGCGAGCGTCAGCGGACTGCCGATCCGGGTGAGATCACTTGCGATCGCGCGCGCGAGCTCGCCGCGGTAAAAATCATCGGCGCCCGCTTCGGCGATTCGCCGCAAAGTCGCCGCCACGCGCTTCTGTACAAATAGCGAACCGGTCTTCGGCACTTTGCCTCGGGCAAGAAAAGCCTGTGCGTATCCGGGCTGCCCTTTGAGCTCGCCGGCTTTTTTCGCAGTGCTCGAAGCCTGGCTCGGGGTGACCGGCACGCCGTCGTTCGCGTAATAAATGGCATCATCGAGAAGACGCGACCACGGCATGCGGCCTCCCCACGAGCGGCGCGAAAGCGCATACGCCGCACCCCAACCCGCCACCGTGCCTGCGACCGTGTTCGCAGCGAGCCCTCCGCGTACCGGAATCGCGTCGCGGGCGCCATGTGCGCGATACCAGTCGATCGAAGCGAGACCGGCTGCCGCGCCGCACGCATCGATCGCGCCCGGCGCCTGACCCGGGTTATGGATGAGCCAGAAGCTGTCGCCACCGATGGAGTTCATGTGCGGGTAAACGACCGCGATCGTTGCGGCGGGGGCGATCATCGCTTTGATCTCGTTTCCCCCT
>JBKJKJ010000228.1:0-3148 GCA_046597455.1 Burkholderiales bacterium | reverse complement strand
ACATCCACCAGTCGATCGCCTCGATGTTGCCGCTGTCCTCGGCGATGCGCAGGAACTCGCCCGGGCCGATCAGGCCTAGCGTGGGATGGTTCCAGCGGATCAGCGCCTCGTAGCCCTGCACGTGGCCATCGTCCAGACGCAGGATCGGCTGGAAATACGGCTCGAACTGGTCGTGCTGCAACGCCAGGCGCAACTCGCCTTCCATCGCCAGCACGTCGACCACGTGCTTTTGCAGCGAGGCGTCGAACAGCTCGAAGCGCTTGCGGCCGAGCGCCTTTGCCCGGTACAGCGCGAGGTCTGCATCGCGCAGGACTTCATCCGCGTTCTGGTAGCGCGGGTCGGCAAAGGCGATGCCGATGCTCGCGGAGGGTTGCAGTTCGGTGCCACCCACTTGCATGGGCTCGCCGAGCGCGGCAAGCACGCGCTGCGCGACCTTGACCGTGGTGCCGGGGACCTCGATGTCCTCGAGCAGGATCGCGAACTCGTCGCCGGCCAGGCGCGCGACCACGTCGGGTTCGCGCACGCACGTCAGCAGTCGCCGCGTGACTTCCTTCAGGACCTCGTCTCCGGCCAGGTGGCCGAGGCTGTCGTTGATCACCTTGAAGCGGTCCACGTCCAGGTACAGCAAGGCATAACAGCGTTTTGGCTGACGTCGAAACTGGGCAAGCACGCGTTCGAGGCGATCGTGCAGATAGCCGCGGTTGGGCAGGCCGGTCAACGCGTCATGCATCACCTGGTGCTTGAGCTGCTCCTGGATACGTTCGCGTTCGAGAATCTCCTTGCGCAGTTCGCCGGTGCGTTCCTGCACCCGCTGCTCGAGTTGGGCATAGGCTTGCTGCAGGCTTTCCGCCGCACGGCGGCGATGCAGGGTGGTGGCGATCTGCGAGGCCACGAAACTCAGCAGCTCCTGCTCGGCCGGCCCGTACACCACGGCGGCGTCATAGCTTTGCACGACCACCAGCCCGATTGCCTGGTCGCCGACTTTCAGCGGCATTCCGAGCCAGCACTCCGACGCCGGACCGGCGATCTGCAGATCGATTTCGCCCGCGCGGGCTAGGACCTCAATCTCCGCATGCGTGCTCAGCAGCGCCGAGCCGTGGCGCAGGACATATTCGCTGAGGCCCCGTCCCATCGGCCGCGAATGAGGGCGGCGCTGGGTTGAGTCGATGTAGTAGGGGAAGTCCAGTGCCTGGCCGTCTTCGGACACCAGCCCGATAAAGAAATTTTCGGCATTGATCAACTTGCCGACTTCGGCGTGCAGGCGCTCGTAGAACTCCTCCTGGCTGATGTCGACGGTGGCCAGTTGGGCGATATGGAACAACGCCACCTGCAGGCGTTCGGCGCGCTGGCGCTCCTCGACCTCGAGTTGCAGGCCGCGATTGGCCTGCGCCAGTTCGAGCGTGCGCTGGCGGACGCGCTGCTCAAGCTCCTCGTTGCCCTGCTTGCGCTCGAGCGCGGTGAGGATGTGGCTGGCGACGAATTCGAGTACCGCCTGGTCCTCGGCCGAATACACGATGCCGGGTTCGTAGCTTTGCAGCACCAGCGCGCCCTGGGCGGTGCCGTCGCGCAGCAGCGGCACGCCCATCCAGTCATCGCTGTCGGTGCCGACGTAATGCAGCGGCCCGGAGACCTGTGTGCGCAGCTGGGCCATGCTGCCGTGCAGCGACTTGCCGTCATGCAGCAGGTACCACGTCAGTGAGCCCGCGCGCTCGGACAGCGGGACATCGGCGGGGGTCGGGTCCTCGACATCGACGAAGTACAGGAAGCGGAGCATGTCGTGCTCGGCATCGAGCCGGACAATATAGAAGTTCTCCGCATACATCAGGGTGCCGAGGATGGCGTGGATGCCCTTAAGCAGTTCGGGCATGTCGCGATCGGAGCCGGCGAGGTCTGAAATCGCGAACAGCGCGCCCTGCAGTTGTTCGGCACGCTGCAAGCCGGCGACCGAGCGCTGCAACGCCTCCAGCGACACCACGCGGCGCATGATGGGGTCCGCCAGGTACAGCGATTGCGTCCAGTCGTCTGGCAGCGGCCGGTCAGGTTGCGGCCGCGTGAACGCCACCAACAGGACCGCCGCATCGGCGCGCTCCGAAAATGGAATCGCCACCTGCCTGCGGTCATCGCGCCAGCGCGGCCCCCGCTGCTGCATGGAGGCGCGTACCAGCGTGTTTTCTTCGGAGGTCAGCGGCGCCGACGGCTCGTTCGAGCGTGCGCCGTTCTCTTCAAGCCCCCACGTCACCTGGGCCTGGAGGACCTCCGGATGCACGCGTACCCACCGCAGCACCGCCGCCGCGGTCGCGCGGGCGTCACCGGCCTCCGCGAGCTCACGCAGCCAGGGGAGTTGAGGTGCAGAATCCGCTGCCGGGACGAGGGCTTGACTCAAAGCGGGCCGACCGTGTGTCTGGGTAGGCCCGATTTACCACACCGCCCGTGATTACGCTGGGGAGCCGTTGACGAAATCACGCCTACGCCATCTGCACGACCCGCAGCGGATTGCGCCACTGCAGCAACAGTTCGGCCTCGCGCTGCTTCGCCGAATGCAGGTGCGCCTCCTTGATGTGGCCATAGCCGCGAATGTGCTCGGGGATCGAGGCGATTTCAGCGGCCAGACCGACGTTGCCGCTGCCGAGTGAGGCGAGCAGACCAGCAACGGTCTTTTCGTAATCGGCGATCAGCTGGCGTTCCATCCTGCGCTCGGCGGTGTAGCCGAACACGTCGAGTGCCGTACCACGCAAGCCGCGCAGCTTCGCGATCAGCTTGAACGCGGTGAACACCCACGAGCCGAACTCGCGCTTGATGAGGTGACCCTGCGCATCCTTTTTCGCCAGCACCGGCGGGGCGAGATGGAAGTGCAGCTTGTAGTCGCCGTCAAACTGCTGCTCGAGCCTGCGCCTGAAATCGCCGCTGGTGTACAGCCGCGCAACTTCGTACTCGTCCTTGTAGGCCATCAGCTTGAAGGCGTAGCGGGCGACGGCCTGGGTGAGGTCGGTACTGCCTGGCGCCTGCGCTGTTTCGGCATGGCGGATTTTCGATACGAAATCCGAGTAACGCTTCGCGTACTTCACGTTCTGGTAGTCGGTCAGGAAAGCAACGCGGCGCGCGACCACCTCGTCGAGCGAACGCGACAGGCGTGCGTCGTCGAGCGGCA
>JBKJKJ010000533.1:0-12186 GCA_046597455.1 Burkholderiales bacterium | reverse complement strand
CGATTATCCTGCAGCTGAGGCGCGTGCGCTACGAGTGGATTACGGTTTACCGCCTGCGCCCTGTGCCAGGCCCACGTGCTTCAAAATGAACGCCGCGATCGGCTCCGGCGCATTGAGGTCGAGCTGCGGCAATGTCGTGTCGAGCGGCGCATCCGTCGCGATCCCGACGATGTTTTCGTCGTGCGGATGGATCAGGGGCTCACCGATTTGCGCGCGATAAACCTCGAGCTTCGGTATGCGCTCGCGTTTGTAACCTTCGACGAGCAGCAGATCGCACGGCGAGAGGTGTTTCACCTGTTCGGCGAGCTCCGGCTCGGGCGCGCCGCGCAGCTCGTGGATCAGCGCCCAGCGGCGCGAGGACGTGACCAGCACCTCGGTGCACCCTGCACTGCGGTGACGGTACGAATCCTTGCCCGGCTGGTCGATGTCGAACGTGTGATGGGCGTGTTTGATCAGCGAGACGCTGATTCCACGCCGGGTGATCAGAGGGATGAGCTGCTCGATCAGCGTGGTCTTGCCGCTTCCCGAATAGCCTGCAAAGCCGAATATTTTCATCGGTCGCTTACGCTGCAATATCTGCCGCGGGTTGCATTCTACGGTGTTTGTCGATAACAGCGTCGGGCCGGCTATCCGCAGGCATCAAATGGATGCCTTCGGGGAGCAACGCGATGCGCACGCTCGACCCGATCTCAACGCCGTGCCGGCGCGCGACGTGCAGCGCAACGGACATGAACACGGCCGGCCGGTCTGCGCCACCGACGGCAACCGTGATCGCTGCATTGTTCCCCAGGCGCACATACTGCAGCACCGTACCGTGCAGCGTGTTGCCATCGGGCGGCGCCGCGTCGGCGCCCCCGCCTTCTTCCAGGAGCATGATCTGCCCCTGCGAAATCGCCCAGGTCACCTGGCTGCCTGGCGCGAAATCCGGCTGCAGACGCGCGCGCAACCGGTGCCGCCGCCATTCTATGATGGTCTCGTTGCGCGCTTCGACGTGGGCGACGACGCCCGCGCGAAAAACATTCTTCAGGCCGACGAGCTGCGCGACCTGCACGGTGCGGGGTCGCGTGACGACTTCATACGGCACGCCGCTTTGCAGCGTGCGCCCCTGATAGAGCACCGACATGCGATCCGCGAGCATCAGCGCTTCGTCCAGGTCGTGCGTGACCAGCACCACGGGAATCGAAAGCTCGCGCCGCAGCTCCGCGAGCTCGGTATACAGGCGCTCGCGCGTCGAACGGTCTACGGCGGCGAAAGGCTCGTCGAGCAGGAGCACATTCGGCTCGCGCGCCAGCGCGCGGGCCACCGCCACGCGCTGCTGCTGGCCGCCCGACAACGTCGAAGGGAGCCGGTCTTCGAGGCCGTCGAGGTGCACGCGCGAAAGCAGGTCGCGCGCCCGGCGCTTGCGCTCGCCGCGTGGGACCTCGACCAGCGATTCCATGACGTTTGCGAGGGCACTCAAATGAGGAAACAGACCATAGTGCTGGAACACGAAACCGATGCGCCGCTCGCGCGGCGTGAGATCGAGACCGCGTTGGGTGTCGAGCCACGTCGCGCCGTTCGATACGATGTGACCCTCGGCGGGCCGGCCCAGGCCTGCGATCGCACGCAGTACGGTCGATTTTCCGCTGCCTGAAGGCCCCACCAGCGCGAGCAGCTCCTGCGGCGCGCACTCGATCTCGACATCCAGGGGAATCGGCGCCGCCTGTTTCAGTCGTACTTTCAGTCCGGTTCTAGTGGCCTGTATCATTGATTTCGAGAGTAGCGTTCGCAACGGCCGCCCGCCCGGGAGCGGGCCCGTCGCTCACCGGTAAGTTGCTACCGGTTCTAACGTTCCGCTCCACTAGGCATGATGACGCCGATCGAGGCGCGAGCCGGTAAAATAGGTCGCACCGATTGCCGCCAGGCAGACCATGAGCAGCGCCGCCGACATCACGGCCGCGCCGTGCTCATCGAAGGCCTGCACCCGATCGTATATCGCGATGGCAATGGTGCGGGTCTCGCCGGGAATGTTTCCGCCCACCATCAGCACCACGCCGAACTCCCCGAGCGTATGCGCGAAAGTCAGCACCAGTGCGGAGAGCACACCCGGCCACGCGAGCGGCAGCTCGATCCGCCACAGCGTACGCCAGCGTGTCAAACCGCAGCACGCTGCGGCATCGCGAACCTCCTTCGACACGGTCTCGAAAGCGCGCTGCATCGGCTGTATCGCGAAAGGCAGGTTGAAGATGACCGACGCGAACAGCAGTCCGCCGAAGGTGAACACGAGCCGGCTTCCGGTCAGCCGCTCGTAGAGCTGGCCCAGGGGAGACGCACTGCCCAGCGCGACGAGCAGGTAATAACCCAGCACCGTCGGCGGCAGGACGAGCGGCAAAGCCAGCATTGCTTCGACGAGCGATCTGCCGCGAAAACGCCGCCACGCGAGGATACGCCCGAGCACGATGCCCGTGGGCAGCAGTATCACGACCGTCCACGCCGCGAGGCGGAGCGAGAGTGCGAGCGCGTCGTAATCCATGACGCGCTATTCGCCCGGCAGACCGAAGCCGTAGCGCTGGAATACGCCTCGCGCCTGCGGCTGCTGGAGGTAGCGATAAAAAACGCGTGCGGTCTCGCCCGCTCCTTTGACGAGTGCCATTCTCTGCCGCAGCGGATCGTGGAGACGCTCAGGAATGAGGACGTAGCGACCCAGGTCAGCCATCGGCGGCGAAATCGCCAGCGAATAGGCGAAGATACCGCCTTCAGCCGAGCCGCTGGAAGCGAACTGCGCCGCCTGTGACACGTTCTCACCGAGCACGAGTCTGCCCTGCAACGGCAGCCACAACCCGAGCTTCCTAAGCGCCTGTTCGGCCGCTCGTCCATACGGTGCGTGCTCGGGGTTGGCGATGGCGAAACGGCGAATCGCACCGGACGCCACTGCCGCTTTGAATCCGGCGAGTTCGGGATCGATTTCGAGTGGCGCGCCACGACGTGCGAACAAAACCAGACGTCCGGTCGCATAGCGCTCGCCGCGGTCCTCCGTCTTTCCGGAGTCGGCGAGCCTGAACACCAGCGATTCGTCGGCTGACATGAAAAGCTGAAAAGGCGCGCCCTGCTCGATCTGCCGATAGAAATTGCCTGAGGATCCGAAAACAAGCTTGACGTCGCGGCGAGCGTCGTTTCGAAATTTCGCGCCGATCTCCTCCAGCGCGAACTTCAGGTCCGAGGCCGCGGCGACAATGGGCACGTCCGCGGGCCCGTCTGCGGGATCGGCCGGTCGGGCACCCCAGGCCATCGCGCCGGGGCTGAGGGCACTCGCGGCAATCAGCAATGCGAGTAGACAGCGCCGTACGCGTGGCATACCCGGGCCTGGCACACCTGACGCCGCGATGCATTTGCGCATTGACTCGACCGTTATATATGGTGGAATATATCGGGGTATTCTAGTGCACAGGGCGAACTTCGTCCAAGCGCGCCGATCCCACTGCCTGCAGCGCCTGCGTTCAATCTCGACACGCGCGCAGCCCCGGCGGCCGAATCGAAAACATGAGACCGGCTGGCGTGCCGCACCCGCGGCGCCGAATGCCAGGCCCGCAAAAACGGAAGACAGATGAAAGAGCTGGAAACCATCGTGGCGGAAGCCGAACACGCACGGCAAGCCGGCAAGACCGTCGCACTCGCCACCGTAGTCGACATCGAGGGCTCCGCCTATCGCCTGCCGGGCGCGCGCATGCTGATCGTCGACGGCAAATGGATCGCCGGCTCGATCAGCGGCGGCTGCCTTGAAGACGATGTGGTGCTCCGCGCGAGCGAGGCCATCGAGAAAAACGAGGCGCTCGTCACCACCTACGACACCACCAGTGACGACGACATCGTTTTCGGCGTGGGCCTGGGGTGCAAAGGCGTCATCACGCTGTTGATCGAGCCCATACGGTCGCCTGATCATGCGGCGGATTTCATCGGCTTTGCGAAATCCTGCATGCAGGATCGCGCAAGCGGCGTAGTCGCGACCGTCATCCGCACCCACGGACCGGTCGGCGCCAAGCCGGGGGCGAGGCTCGTCTCGCGCGACGCCAGTGTGCAGACAGACATTGCCGATGAGGCGCTGGCGGCGACGATCACCCGAGCCGCGCAACTGCCGCCTGCGCAGGGTTCATCGATGGTGACGGTAGCCCTTCCGGACGGCACCGCAGACGTTTTCGTGGAACGCATCGAGCCGCCCACGCCTCTGATCGTCTTCGGCGCCGGGCACGACGCCATGCCCGTGGTTCGCCTGGCCAAGGCGCTCGGCTGGCACGTCACGGTCGCCGACCACCGGGAGGCGTATGCGAATGCCACGCGCTTTCCGGACGCTGACCGACTTGTCGTGTGCGCCACCAAGGACGTGGCTGCACACGTCTCGCTGGAGGACGGCACGCTCGCGCTCATCATGACGCACAACTACCTGCGCGACCTGGATCTGCTGGAAATCGTGCTGCCATCCGATGTGTCTTATATCGGATTGCTGGGCCCGCGCCGACGCGCCGATCAGCTGCTGTCGGAATTGCGCAGCAAAGCTGTGCAACCGGCCCCCGCACAGCTCGCCCGCCTTTACGCGCCCGTCGGCCTGGACATCGGCTCGGAAGGACCGGCTGAAGTGGCGCTGTCGATCCTCTCGGAAATGCAGGCCGTCCTGACGCGCCATCGCGGCGGGCATCTGAGGGAGCGCAAGCAACCTATCCACGAAGCCGGACACGCACCGCGCGCGGCGCTGTCAGCGGCCCGTTAACGACGAACGACGCGCGAGCCGGCGGCTTCGCGCAGGTATCGCGGCTAGCGATGCCCACGCTTCAGCGGAATTTCTATTTCGAAGCGGGCTTGCGCAGATAAGTCGAGTATTCCCCGAGATCACCGGCGATCGCCGCTGAGGCTTTGGACTCCATGTCGCGGTACGACTCGACCATGCGCCGGCCGAAAGCGGTGACGAGCGTACCGCCGCCGCGCTTGCCACCGACCGCCGTCAGCACGACCGGCTCGTTGAAGCTCAGGTTGAGCGCGTCGACCAGTAGCCAGGCCCGTCGATAGGACATCCCCATCTCGCGCGCCGCCGCAGAGATCGAGCCGGTCGAGTCGATGAGCGACACCAGCCGCGCTTTGCCGGGCCCGATCGCGGGACCGTCGCCGGCAAGGATGCGTAGAGTGAGTCCCGGGTATCGAGGCATGAGCGGATTCTAGCGTCGCGCGTCAGTTCAGACGCACACCTGCTTCCCGTATGACTTTAGCCAGCGCGTCGATGTCCGACTTGATGCGCGCCCCAAAATCCTCGGGGGTGCCGCCCAGCGGCTCCATGCCCTGTGCCGCCAGCCACGCCTGGACGTCCTGGCGCTCGAGCGCCTTGAGCGTTTCGCCGTTGAGGCGCATGACGACATCACGCGGCAAACCAGGCGGGCCCATCAGCCCCAGGAAGAACGTCGCGCTGAATCCTGCAAGGCCCGATTCGGCGACGGTCGGCACGTCGGGCAGCGCGGCGATGCGCCGCGGTCCGCTCACCGCAAGCGCACGCACACGGCCCGCCTTGACGAGCGCTGCGGATCCCAGAGGATTGTTGAACAGCACGGACACCTGCCCCGCCATCAGGTCGGTCAGGGCCGGACCTGCGCCTTTGTAGGGAATGTGCACCATGTCGATTCCCGCCCGGACTCTGAACATCTCCGTGACGAGATGGCCCGCCGATCCGGTCCCTGCGGATCCATAATTGAGCTGACCCGGCCGCACCTTCGCCAGCCGGATCAGGTCCCGCACGCTGCTCACCGGTAACGACGGGTGAACCACGAGCAGCGACGCGTATTCGCCGACGAGCGCAATCGGGGTGAAATCTTTCTGCATGTCGAGCTTGCGGTAGGCGAGCGTGACGACCAGCAGCCCCGACCCGCCGAAAACGAGCGTGTAGCCGTCCGGCGCGGCGCGCGCCGCTGCTTCGCCGCCCACCAGTCCGCCGCCCCCCGGCCGGTTGTCGACGACGATCGGCTGCCCCAGTCCCGGAGCGACCTGTCTGGCGATGTAACGGGCCAGGGTGTCGTTACCTCCGCCGGGGGCCAGCGGAACGATGAGTCGGATCGGCTTGAGCGGATAGCCCTCAGCTTGCGCGGCAGCCATGCAAACGCCTGCCGGCACCGCCAGGGCCAGGGTCGTTGCCGCTGCCAGCGCTCGCGCCGATCGCACGAACCGCAGTTGAGCATTATTCATCAGGCCCCCGGCTGTTTGGCGTTGGGAACGAAGAGCTGCTCGCCGTTGATTTTGTATTCACCGATCGCGTCCTGGCCTTCCGAAGACACGAGCCAGTCGATGAACGCCTGGCCTTGCGCGCGTTTCACAGTCGGATGCTTCGCGGGATTCACCAGCATGACGCCATACTGATTCAAAAGCCGCTGGTCGCCTTCGACCAGGACCGCCAGATCCCCGCGATTCCTGAACGCGAGCCAGGTGCCGCGATCCGCGAGCAGGTAGGCGCCCATCGACGCGGCCGTATTCAGCGCCGGGCCCATGCCCTGCCCGGTATCGCGATACCACGGCCCTTTCTCGCCGGCGATATCGATGCCGGCGCCTTTCCACAAGTCGAGCTCGGCGATGTGTGTGCCACTGCGATCGCCGCGCGAAACAAAGGGTGAGCGCGTGTCCCTGATCTTCGTCAACGCCGCAAGAATGTCTTTGCCGCCGCCGATCTTCGCCGGATCGCGCTTCGGACCGATCAGCACGAAATCGTTGTACATGACGGGGAAACGCTTCAGCGCGTGACCTTCGGCAAGAAATTTCTCCTCGGCAGCCTTGGCGTGCACGAACACGACATCGACGTCACCGCGGCGGGCGACATCGAGCGCCTGGCCGGTGCCCAGCGCCACCACCCGTACCTGGACGCCGGTCTTTTTCTCGAACAGCGGCAGGATGCGCCTGAACAAGCCCGACTGCTCGGTCGACGTCGTCGAAGCGACGGTGATGAATTGTGCGCATGCGCCCGTCGCAAGCGACCCCATTGCGAACAGCGCCGCCACGCACAGCGCTCTGAAGTCCAGGTGATTTCTCATTGCTCCATCCCTCATTCGTCACGCCTCTCGCCCTTCGCTGTGCGAGACCTTCACTGCCACGGAAGCTCCGCCTTGATGAATGCTTTGGCTTCGGCTGATTGCGGCTCACGAAAAAACTGCTCCACCGATGCGCGCTCCACGATTTTCCCGTCGCTCATGAAAAGAATCTCGTCGCCCAGGCGCCGCGCCTGTCCGAGGTTGTGTGTGGTCATGACGATCTTGGTTCCCGTTGCGTGTATGGCCTTGATGATGGACTCCACGTCGCGGGCGGCGCGTGGATCCAGGTTTGCCGTCGGTTCGTCGAGAAACAGAACTTCGGGACCGAGGGCCCACGCGCGCGCGAGCGCCAGCCGCTGCTGCTCGCCGCCCGAGAGTTTGCGTGCCGGCTGCTGCGCCCGCTGCTCGAGTCCGACGGCCTCCAGCACATCGTGCGATCGCAGCTCCGATTCGGCACGTGAAAAGCCGGACAGCTTCAGGCCGTATACGACATTCGCGAGCACCGAGCGCCGCAACATCACCGGCCGCTGAAAAACCATCGCCTGGCGCCGGCGCCCGCCATTCGCGGTACGCCAGACCACCGTGCCCGAAGTCGGCGCGAGCAGGCCATGGCAAATACGCATGAGCACGCTTTTGCCTGCGCCGTTCGGGCCGAGGATCACCGTGCGCGGCCCGGCGTCGATGTCCACGCTGATGGCGTCGAGGATCGCTTTTCCGTTGACGGCGTAGCAAACGTTGACGAGCTCCAGCGGCAGCATGCGCGTCTACCCGTAGCGTCGCACGGCGAGCGCCCTGATCAGGCTCGCCACGGCGTTGAGCGCAATCACCAGCGCAATCAGGATGATGCCGAGCCCGAGTGCAAGCGGGAGATCGCCTTTGCTCGTCTCGAGCGCAATGGCCGTGGTCATCACTCGCGTGACGCCTTCGATGTTGCCGCCAACGATCATGACCGCGCCGACTTCCGCAGCCGCGCGCCCGAAACCGGCAAGCACCACTGTGATAAGCGACAGGCGACTGTCCCACAGCAGCGTCAGCGCGGCAGATACGCGCCCGGCGCCGAACGATCGCAACTGCTCTTCGTACTCGACCCACATGTCCTCGAGGGTCTGGCGCGACAGGGCCGCAATGATGGGCGTCACCAGGACCGCCTGGGCCACCACCATGGCAGCGGGCGTGAACAGCAGTCCGAGGTCGCCGAGCGGCCCTGCGCGCGACAGCAGGAGATACACGAGCAGGCCGACCACCACCGGCGGCAGACCCATCAGCGCATTGAGAAACACGATGAGCGCGTGGCGTCCGGTAAAGCGCTCGACGGCCAGCGCGGCGCCAAGAGGCAAGCCGATTACCGCCGCGATGACCACCGCCGCCAGGCTCACCTGGACGCTCAGTGCGACGATGTCGACGAGTTGCGGATCGAGCCGGCTGATCATGCCGAACGCTTGCGCAAACGCACGCCCGACGTCGTTCATTCCGGATTTTTGTGAGTGTGCTGCAAGGCGTCGATTTTATGTGAAATCACGCGTCACAGGCCGACCTCTTGTTCATAGGTGTTATGCCGTATCCTGTACAATCCTGAGCTCGGATACCGCGGGAATGAGGCTGCACATGAATGACCCTGCACATGACTCGTCGACCATCCTGCGCGAGCTGAGTTGCGCCGACGATTACGATCCCAATTCCATGCCCGTCGACCGGGCCCGCGAGCTCATTGCGCGCTTTCTCGCGCCCGTGACCGCGACTGAGCGCGTGCACCTGCGCGCTGCGCTGGGCCGGGTACTCGCGGCCGATATCATTTCGCCGCTCGACGTCCCGGCGCACGACAATTCGGCGATGGACGGCTACGCGGTGCGCTGCGCCGACCTGAAGAGCGACGGGGAAGTCACGCTCAGTGTTGCCGGAACGGCCTTTGCCGGCGCGCCTTTCGCAGGCGAAGTCAAAGCGGGCCAATGCGTGCGCATCATGACCGGTGGTGTGGTGCCTCGCGGCGCGGACACCATCGTCATGCAGGAGCACGTCAAAGCGGGCGACGGATGCGTGACCGTGGGCGCCGGGCATCGCAAGGGTCAGAACCTTCGACACGCGGGTGAGGATCTCAAAGCCGGCGCTGCGGCGCTGAAGCGCGGCCAGCCGGTACGCCCGGCTGAAGTGGGCCTCATCGCGTCTCTGGGCATTCCCGAAGTCGAGGTGTATCGCAAGCTGCGCGTCGCGTTCTTCTCGACGGGTGACGAGCTCGTATCCATCGGCACCGTGCCGAAGGAAGGCCAGATCTTCGACAGCAACCGCTATACGATCCACGGCATGCTCGAGCGCCTGGGATGCGAAGTGATGGACATGGGCGTCGTACCGGACGATCCGACGCTGCTCGAGGCGGCTTTCCACGAGGCTGCGGGTGCGGCTGATGTCGTCATTACGAGCGGCGGCGTCTCGGTTGGTGAAGCGGATTTCGTCAAGACGCTGCTGAACAAGCTCGGCGAAGTGGTGTTCTGGAAAATCGCCATGAAGCCCGGACGGCCGCTCGCCTACGGGCGTGTGGGCGATGCGCACTTCTTCGGCCTGCCCGGCAATCCGGTCTCGGTGATGGTGACGTTCTACCAGTTCGTGCGCGACGCATTGCTCAAGCTCGCCGGACGCGACCCGGTCGAGCCGATCCCGACGTTCAGGGTGCCGTGCACCTCGTCTCTGAAGAAAGCGCCCGGCCGCACCGAATTTCAGCGGGGGATACTCTCGCGCGACGCGGCCGGTGCATGGAGTGTGCGCGTGACCGGAGAACAGGGCTCGGGCATTCTGCGCTCGATGTCCGAGGCCAACTGCTTCATCATCCTGCCGACGGACCAGGGCAACGTCGCCCCAGGCGCTCTCGTGGACGTGCAAGTCATGGAAGGGACCGTCTGATGCCGCTCCATCACCTCGAGCATTTTCTGATCCAGACTGCCGACATGGCGGCGACGCGCGACTGGTACGTGAAAGTGCTGGGCCTGAGCGAAGGCGCACACCCGGATTTCAAGTTCCCGGTGTGCTGGCTGTACATCGGCGGCACCGATGTCATCCATATCACCGAAGGCGGCAAGAGCGTCAGCGCGAACCGAATGCAGTATCTCGGCCAGCAGTCGGACGCGGTGCAGGGGACGGGCGTGATCGATCACGTGGCGTTTCGGGCAACCGGCCTCAAGGAGATGATGACGCATCTGAACGCCAACAAGGTCGCGTTCAGCAAGCGCCAGGTGGATGATCAAGGCCTGTTCCAGCTCTTCCTGATGGACCCGAACGGGATCAAGGTCGAGCTCAATTTCCCGAATGCGGAAGCCGCGGGGATCGAACCGGAGCTGATGGCTGCCAGCCTTGAGGGCTGAGGGCTGACGCGGGCGAAGGCCTGAAAGAAAAAGCCTGGCGCTGCCAGGCTTTTTTCATTCGATCGCACTGATCGCCCCCCCCTGACCGACAACGGGCTGACCTTTTCGTGATCGTTGACCGCCGACGGACTTTAGGTTTTCCAACCCTCCTTCAACGCCGACGCCGGCGCAGTCGCCCGGGGCGCGCCGGGCGAAGGTCTTCCGCGATTGGCCATCACGTCGCGATACCAGAGATCGTGGTGTTCCTTCGCCCAGGTCTCG
The DNA here is from genome assembly GCA_046597455.1 of Burkholderiales bacterium. Lineage (GTDB taxonomy): Bacteria > Pseudomonadota > Gammaproteobacteria > Burkholderiales > SG8-41 > JAQGMV01. The sequence goes on along the minus strand of JBKJKJ010000533.1, from coordinate 1,544 downwards.
TCGACGGTGCCGTGGCGCATCGCATCGTACGCCCCTTCCATGCCTATCGTGCCCAGGTAGATGTGGCCGAGCGACATCGCCATGTAGAGCACCGCGGCTGTCGCGTGGATCACATTCGCGTACTGCATGATTTCGCGAGTCTGGCCGAAGTTGGGAAAGTCCAGGACCAGGCCCGTGAGACTGACGACGATGCCAAGGGCCAGCACGCCGAGCCAGAACCACGCTTTCTCGCCGGCGTTGTACTTGCCCGCCGGCACGTGCTCGCCGCTCACCAGTCCGCCGGCTTTGCGCAGCCAGCGCCAGTCATGCGCACGCCACAGATTGTCGCGAACGAACGTGACGAGCATCAGCAGCGTGCACACGATGAAAAGCGGGCCCACGAAGTTGTGCAGGTTCTTGCCGAGGATGGCGAGCAGCGAAAACAGGGTATAGCCGAATAGCGGCAGAATCACATAGCGGCCGAAGAGCATGATGATGCCGCTCGCCGCGAGTATTACGAAGCTGATCGCCGTCGTCCAGTGCAGCACCCGCTCCCACGCCGTGAACCGCAGGATCTCGCGTCCGGTGCGAGGCTCGTGCAGCTTGACCGGCCCTTTCCACCAATAGAAAAGACCGATCGCGAGAAATGCGATCACCATCAGCCAGCCGCCGTATATCGTAATCGGGCCGTTGCGAATCCGGCGCCACACCTCGCCTTCACTCTGGATCAGGATGTTGGTCTCGCGCCCGCGAACCTGGGTCGTCTGATAGGCATTCACGTCGCCACTGCGCACGTCCCGCCATACCGGTGCATTGTTCAGCGGCTGGGTCACTTCCCGCTGCGCCGCTGCCTGCTGCCCCTCCTGCTGCATGTTTGCAGCTTCCTGCGGTCCGACGCGAGCGGCCTGCTGCTCATTGGCGGGGACCGGTGTAGGAACGAGGATCGCCTCCTTGCCCTGCGCGCCGGCTACCCCGTGGGTCAGTAACGCCGCGAGCAGGAGCGCGCCCAGCGGCGCGGCCCAGCGCCGTGCGCCATCACCGAGCACGGCGCGCCCGATTCGCTTACTGATTCTCGATGCGCGCATATTCGTTCTGCTTGCTGATGCGCGCGTTGATCGCTTTCTCCCACTCGGCCTTATTTCCCGCGAACGGCGCGCTCTCCCACGGAACGTTGTCCGGCTTGCCCTGATACTTGCCCTGTTTATAAACCGTCACGGAAGTCTGTTCGCCGCACCCTGCCAGCCCGAAACCGATCAGCGCAGCGGCCACCAGTACCCACCGTCCCCACACCCGAGCGCTCATCGCTTGACTCCGGGCGCGGCGGGCTGCGGCGCAGGCTGCTGCGTCTCGGGCTTACCGTATGCGGTGCCCCAGCCCCACACTTCGCTGCCTTTGCCGCGCGTCGTCACGCGTGTACGGTAGATGTTGGCGATGTCGTCACCGTCGCCGCCGAGCAATGCCTTGGTCGAGCACATTTCTGCACACGCGGGCAGCTTGCCTTCAGCCAGTCGGTTGCGGCCATACTGCTTGAACTCGGCGGCGCTGTGATCCTGCTCGGGTCCACC
>JBKJKJ010000524.1:0-3771 GCA_046597455.1 Burkholderiales bacterium | reverse complement strand
CCAGGCGCAGCTTCAAGGCCGGGATCAGGCTCATGCCGCCGGCGAGCAGCTTGAAGTCCTCGTGCTGCGCGAGCGCCGCGGCGGCGTCGAGAGTAGTGGGCTTGTGAAATTCGAAATCGTACATGGCTCAGGTGCCCTTCATGGCCGCGGCGCCGGCCTGAATCGCCTTGACGATGTTGTGATAACCGGTGCAGCGGCAGAGATTGCCTTCGAGCTGCTCGCGCACCGTGCGCTCGTCGAGGTCGTTGCCGTTGCGCCGGACGATGTCCACCGCTGACATGATCATGCCGGGCGTGCAGAAGCCGCACTGGACCGCGTGATGCTCGCGAAACGCCGCCTGCATGGGGTGGAGCGCCGCGTCGGGCGCGAGCCCTTCGATGGTGGTGACCGTCGCGCCTTCGCACGATGCCGCGAGCACCGCACACGATTTCACGCCCGTGCCGTTCAGGTGCACGGTGCAGCAGCCGCACTGACTCGTGTCGCAACCCACGTGCGTGCCGGTGAGGCCCAGGTGCTCGCGCAGCAGCTGCACGAGCAGGGTGCGGCCTTCGACTTCGGCGCTCACGCGGCGTCCATTCACGGTCAGGGAGATCGTTACCACGCGTAACTCCATTATGAAATCTAGTGTTATGTCCGCGAAATGACTTGTACTATTTACGGAGCGCAAAGCCGGCTGCACTGCGCTGCGAACTCGGCGAAGCGAAAAGCTTTAACACGGAGGACACAAAGACACGGAGGAATGAGTACAAAGCACATCGCGTGATTAACGGATACTACGCCCCTCATAGCCCAACGGCGCCCCCGCTCATAGACACCGTTTTTGCTTTAATCCTCCGTGTCCTTTGTGTCCTCCGTGTCCTCCGTGTCCAGGCTTTGACTGGAAAAAGAAAGCACCAGCTATTTCAAGAACGAGACGCTAGTGTCGCGATTTAAAATCCGTTCGTCCTGAGCGTAGGCAGCAAGTGCCGAAGTCGAAGGATGAACGACGAACAACGCCTTTCTTGCTTCGACTTCACAGTGCTACGCTCAGCACGAACGGACGGCGAATTATGATGCGAACCTCAGCATCACTATACTAATCCGCCTTGATGTTGCCCGCCTTCACCACTTTCGACCACGTCGCGATGTCGCGCGCGACGATGCGCGCAAACACTTCCGGCGTGGAGCCGACCGGCTCGTAACCGTCGGTGCGCAGGCGTTCGAGCACCTCGGGTTGTTTCAACACGCGGCCGAGCGCCTCATTGAGGCGAGTGACGACGTCCCGCGGCGTTCCGGCCGGCGCCCACATGCCGAACCAGAAATCAGCGGCGTAGCCCGGCAGCACTTCGCCGATCGCCGGCAGATCGGGCATCGCGGGCGAGCGCTGCGCGGTGGTAACGGCGAGCCCTCGCAGCCGGCCTGCCCTGATATGCCCACCCGTCGAAGGCCCCGAACCGAAGAAGATCTGGATCTGACCGCCGAGCAGATCGATGAGCGCCGGACCGGCGCTCTTGTAAGGCACGTGGACCAGTTCGGTTTTGGACATCTGCCGGAAAAGCTCCCCCGAGAGGTGCGAAAAGCTTCCCGATCCCGACGACCCAAAGTTCAGCGCTCCCGGCTTGGCGCGCGCGAGGGCGATGAACTCCTTCAGGCTCGTCGCCTGGACCGACGGGTGCACGGTGAGGATCAAGGGCCCGGTGGTGATCATCCCGATCGGCGTGATGCCTTTGATCGGATCGTAAGGCAGCTTGTACAAAGCCGCGTTGGCGGCATAGCTCGCCGGCACCGTGATGAGGGTATAGCCGTCCGGATTGGCGCGCGCCGCGATTTCCGCGCCGATGGTGCCGCCGGCGCCGGAGCGATTGTCGACGATGAACTGCTGGCCGAATTCCGCGCTGAGGCGCGACGCGAAGAGACGCGCGATGATGTCGGTGCCGCCGCCGGGCGCGAGCGGAACGATCATGCGCACCGGTTTCTCGGGCCAGGCGGTTTTCTGCGCGTGCGCCGGTGAGATTACGGCGACAGCCAGCAGCCCCGCGATGATCGTCTTGTTCATCTACGCGAGTCCCGGTCGGTTTTGAACAGCAACTCGGCGGTATCGCGAACGACCCGCCGGCGTGCAGCGGCATCGACGCCGCTCTCATCCAGCGCATCGGTCAACCGGCCCACCGAGCGCTCGACCGGACCCGCGGCGTAATCGGAGCCGATCATGACCTGCCCCGTCCCCACCAGGCTGAACAGCAGCTGAAGCGCAGGCGCCGACATGAACACGGTGTCGTAATAGAAGCGCTTGATGTCGTCGGAAGGCAGCTTGCCTTCTTTCCCGAATTCGCGATCGAGGCGCGCGCTCTGATACGGCAGAAAACCGCCGCCGTGGACGAGAACGAGCCGCAGCTTGGGGAAACGGTCGAAGACGCCTGCGAGGATGAGCTGCGCCGCGACGATGGTGGTGTCGATCGTGCGTCCGTACAGATTCTTGAACTTCGGCAGGTGATGGAACATGCATGCAGCCGGTCCGTCCATCAGCGGATGCAGCACGACCGGCACGTCGAGCGACTGCGCCGCTTCCCACAGCGCGTCGTATCGCGCGTCGCTCAATTCGCCTTGCGGCAGGTTCGTCGGGATCATGCAGCCCGTCATGCCGAGCCGCGTGGCGCACCGCTCCAGCTCCCGCGCGGCCGCTTCGGGCTCTGCAAGGTGCAGCGTCGCGTGGGCAAGCAGCCGTCCGCCGGAATCGGAGACGGTCTGCGCCATGGCATCGTTGAGCTGCCGCACCCACACCTGACCGTCGGCCGGCGGCAGCTCCTGTCCGTGAACGTCGAGCCACGGTCCGATCAACTGCTGCTGCATGCCCTGTGCGTCGAGCCAGCCCAGGCGCTGTGTGAAGTCGAGCATGATCCCGGCCGCCGGCCTCAACGGCGCGCATCCGGGGAAAGTCACGATGTAACCGCCCCCGTCAGCCGCAACGACATCGACGCCGCACAGACGCGACCGCTTCACTTCTTCAAGAAACTGTTTCGGCACGCCGTGCGCGTGCACATCGATGCCGTCGATGGCCGTGCTCATCGGAGGGGCGCCTGGGAACGCGCTTCAGTTGATGAAGAAAGGCGCGCGCGCCGCCCGATTCCAGAGCGTTGTCGATGCATATGCCGGGGGTCACTCCGCAAGCATGGATGAGCGAACGTTATGGCGTGCATGCGATGCTGCGTCGCATGAACCGTTCGACGTTTGATGCGGGTCAACTTAACACCGTGACGAATTTTCGGTCAAGCAACTCGTCCTGCACTCAGGACCTTCGTTCCGCCTGAGACGTTCGCGCCTATGCGCTTTTCATCTACCCATTGCTGTCGCGAACCACCCACTCATTTACCGGGAATCGCCCACGCTTCTTCTTTGGTCACGCCAGGCGGCGGCGTAAACAGAATCTGCGACTCGCCTTTGAGTTTGTCCGCGCCGCCCCAGAAGTCCGCGGCTGCGCGCTGATCGGCCTTGGCGCGCGCGTCCACGGCTTCCGGGTCGCAGATCGAGCGCAGCTTTGTCTCGAGCGCCTGCACCACGGCCGGGGCGGATGCTGCGAGGTCGTGCGTTTCATCCGGATCGCGTTCCAGATCGAAGAGCTGCGCCGGCATGCCGACGTGGTAAATCAGCTTCATCGCGCCGTCCCGAACGACGAAAGCCCCGGCCTTCGACGCCTGTGCATGGTATTCAGCAAAGCCGATTCGCAGCCTGTCACGCCCGTCGATGGCGGGCCACAGCGAAATGCCCGGAAGATCGCGGTCCGCCGCTTCCCGC
>JBKJKJ010000388.1:0-2804 GCA_046597455.1 Burkholderiales bacterium | reverse complement strand
GATGCCGACGCCGCCGGACGAGCCGATGCCTTTGCCGTCGAGCGCGTTGCGTTTGCTCGTGCCGCTGGAGGCGCACGAGGCATCATATTTGGCTGCGTCCGCGAGGACGGCGAGCTTGCGGGCAATATCCATCTGAAAGGGGAGGAGGTGAACGTGAAGGATACTGTATATCCATATAGCTGGCTAGAGGCATAATGGCCCGGGTAGGCGTGATCGGGGCGGGCCTGATGGGCACCGCCATCACTCGGCGTCTCATCGCTGCGGGTTTCGAAGTCCTTGTTTTCGACGTCGATGCCGGCAAGCGCACCGCGATTTCGAGCACCGGGGCGAAGCCGCAGACGACTGCCGCGGACGTGGTGACTGCTTGTGAAATCAGCGTGCTGGCGGTTTTCAACACCGACCAGGTGGAAGACGTCATCGCAGGCGCAGGCGTGGAGGCCATCGCCGGTGGCGCAGGGCCGCGGACTTTCGTCGTCACCAGCACGTGCGATCCCGACCGGCTGGCGACGCTTGCGCAGCAGGTCGCATCGAAAGGCGCGCAGGTTCTCGAAATGCCGATTTCAGGCACCAGCCGCCAGGTGGACCACGGTGACGGCGTCGGCCTCGTCGGCGGCGATCGCGCCGTGGCCGAGCGTGCGGCCAAGGTGCTCGATGCCATTTGCGCGCGCCGCCACTACCTCGGTGCGGTGGGCAACGGCTCGCGGGCGAAGCTCGCAGTCAACCTGATCCTCGGCCTCAATCGCGCGGCGCTCGCCGAAGGCCTGGTGTTCGCTGCAACCCTCGGGCTGGATCCCGAGCCCTTCCTCGAAGTGGCCCGCGGCTCGGCGGCCTATTCGCAGGTGATGGACGTCAAAGGCGGGATGATGGCGCGGCGCGACTATCTCAAACCGCAAAGCCGGGTCGACCAGAGCCTCAAGGACTTCAGCCTGATGATCGAACAGGCGCACGGCAAAGGGCACGCGCTGCCGTTCGCCGCGCTTTACGCGCGCATGCTCGAAGACTGCGTCGCGCACGGTGAAGCGGAATGGGATAACGCTGCGATCGGTGAAGCGATCAGGCGCCAGGGCAAGGAAAGCGAGCGCGGCGGGTCTTGAGCGAAAAAACCGTTCAAGCTGAGCGCCGCACAGCGGCACAGTCGAAGCATGAACGACCGCACAGGAAACCGTTCGTGCTGAGCTCGTCGAAGCATGAACAGCCGCCGTTCTCCTTCGACCGCGGGCGCAGAGCGCCTGCTCAGGGCGAACGGAGTTGTGATGCGTATTGTTCAGGCTTGGCCGTGAGTCGATCGAAGACCAAAAACCGTTCGTGCTGAGCCTGTCCAAGCATGAACAACCGCCGTTCCCCTTCGACCGTCGGCGCCGTGCGCCTGCTCAGGACGAACGGAATTCCAATGCGTTTTCGGGGCTCAGATCCCAGTGCTGCGAGTCACGAAATCGAAGGCCAAAAACCGTTCGTGCTGAGCGCCGCACAGCGGCACAGTCGAAGCATGAACAACCGCCGTTCTCCTTCGACCGCCTGCTCAGGGCGAACGGATTCGCAGCTCAGGACACCACGGCCCTTCCGATCAACCCCAAACGGTCATTGCGAGGAACCCTGTGACGAAGCAACCCCGAGGCGCTCGTCAGCCCTTCACGCGAAAGCGCGCCACTCGCGCTTCGCTCACATCGACGCCCAGCCCGGGCCCCGTCGGGCAGTGCACGGTGCCGCGCTCGATCGTGATCGGCTTGTCAGTGAGGTCTTCGGCCAGATAGTGCTGGGTGATGTTCAGGCCCCAGTTCAGGTTCGGCGCGACGCAACCCAGGTGCAGCAGCGCGGCCGCAGCGATGCTCGACTCGGCGATCTTGCTCGCGAGGTTGATGTTGAGGCCGAGCGCGCCGCACACGTGCATCGCGTGCACCGTCGCGCCGATGCCGCCCATCTTGATGGTTTTCAGGTTCACGCCCTGGATTGCGCCCATGCGATGCAGCGTCAGAATGTTCGCCACGCTGCCGATCGACTCGTCGCCGTTGAGCGGGATGGCGCTGAGTTTCGCGAGGTGCGCCATGCCGTCGAAATCGTCGGCGTGCAGCGGCTGCTCCATGAACAGCATGTTCGCCGCTTTCGCCTGCTTGGCAAACGCGCGCGCATCGGCGAAGCTCATGCCCATGTTCGCGTCCGCGCAAAGCGCCACGTCGTCGCCCAACTCACGGCGCACCAGCAGCGCGGCCTGCGCTTCCTCTGCGGGACGCTTGATGCCGATCTTCAGCTTGAAAAAGCGAAAGCCTTCGTCGAGCTTCTCACGCGCTTCGCGCACGTCGTCCTCGATTTTCGGGTTGCCGAGCAGATACATCGGCACGAGCTCGCTGCGAACCGCTCCGCCGAAAAGGGTCGCCATCGGCACGCCGTAATGGCGCCCGACGAGATCGTTGATCGCCATGTCGAGCGCGCACTTGGCGCCCGTGTTGTGCAGCAGGGCCGCAGCTGCGCGCTGCGCCAGCTCTGCGCGCTGCAGCGCATCCTGGCCGGTCACCACGGCGGCGAGATGATCCTCGATCGCGGCGCACATGCCGGCGAGCAGGTCGCCCGTCATCAGCGGTGCGGCTGACGCTTCGCCCCAGCCGACCAGACCGTTCGCGGCCTCGACGCGCACCAGCAGGCATTTCGAGCGCTCGATGCGCTCGCCTGCCATCACCACCGGTTTCACCAGCGGCAACGCGACCGGGATCGCATCGACCCGCCTGATCTTCAACGGCGCTGAGGCCTCGGTGGCGCGGCCTGCCTGTGCAGCGACGGGATGGTTCATCGGTGTCTCCTCCGGGTTCGAG
>JBKJKJ010000382.1:0-3556 GCA_046597455.1 Burkholderiales bacterium | reverse complement strand
GCACTCGTCGAGTATCCGCTTGCGCGCTGCTTCGAGATCAGCCGCAGTGCGCGCGCGAAGGTTGTCACCTGCACCTCGCGGCGCGCACTGCGGCTGATCTCGAAGCAGCGCGCAAGCGGATACTCGACGAGTGCGACGTGCGGGTCGGCTGCCATGCGCTCGACCTGAGTACTGGAGAAAGCATCGGCAAGCTCGCCGAGCGCTGCAGCCAGGTCGACATCCTGATCAACAACGCAGGCGGCATTCCCGCCGCGCGGCTGCTGGACATCGACGAAGAGCGCTGGCGTAAAGCGTGGGATCTGAAGGTCTTCGGCTATATCAATCTCACGCGTGAAATCTATCGCGCCATGCGCGAGCGCCGTGACGGCGTAATCCTCAACGTGATCGGTGTGTCGGGCGAGCGCCTGCGCCAGGATTACATTGCCGGGTCCACCGGTAACGCCGCGCTGATGGCTTTTACTAAAACGCTGGGCGGTGAAAGCGTGGACCACGGGGTGCGCGTATTGGGAGTCAATCCCGGACAGATCGATACCGACAGGCTTCGCGAGCGGCTCGAACCCCGCGCGACAGTCGAGCTGGGAGACGGCGGGCGCTGGCGCGAGCTCATCAACAACGCGCCTTTCGGGCGGCTCGCGCGTCCCGACGAGATCGCCGATACCGTGGTCTATCTCGCCTCGCCCCGCGCCTCCTACATCAGCGGCACCATCGTGACGATCGACGGGGGCCGGGCGGTGCGCAACACCTGAGCCTGTGCAGGCGAATGTTCAATGCGCCATGGTCAGACGTGAAAGGTGAGCGTGAGGTGAGTCTGGAGCCGAAAGGACACAGTATGCCGATAAGTACATGCGTTCGCGCGATCTGCGCTGCCGCTCTGGCCACGGCGAGCCTGCCGGCGCTTGCCCAAGGCAACTACCCCGCAAAACCGCTACGCATCATCGTGCCTTTCCCGCCGGGCGGCGGCGTCGACCTGCTCGCCCGCAGCGTCGGGGTGAAACTCACCGAAGCCTGGGGGCAAGCCGTCATCGTCGAACATCGCCCCGGCGCTTCGGCCACACTGGGTCCGGACATCGTCGCGAAATCGCCGCCTGACGGATACACCCTCGTGCTGGTCACCACGAGCTTCACCATGACGCCGGGCTTGCAGAAGGTCCCCTACGATCCACTGCGAGATTTCACACCGCTTACGCTGATCGCCGTGGTGCCCAATATCCTGATGGTTCATCCGTCGCTTCCGGTGCGCTCGCTGAAAGACCTGGTGGCGCTCGACCGGGCCCGACCGGGGCAGCTTACCTACGGCTCTTCGGGCTATGGCAGCGTGCCCCATCTCGCGATGGAGATGCTGCGCATGTCGGTGCCGCCCTATGCGCCGGTGCACGTGCCTTACAAGGGCAATTCGCAGGCACTGACGGCGCTGCTCAGCGGCGAGATCTCGATGGCGGGGACGGCTTTGCCGTCTGCCATGCCGTACATTCCCACCGGGCGGCTGCGCCCGATTGCCGTGACCAGCGCGAAGCGCTCTGCCGCGGTTCCGCAGGTGCCTACGCTTGCCGAATCCGGCGCGACCGGCTACGACTACGCTTCCGACTTCGGGCTTCTGCTCCCCGCGCGCGTCCCACCCGATATTCTCGGCAAGCTGCAAAACGAAATCGCACGCATCCTAAAAATGTCGGATGTCGTCGAAAGGCTTTCGAGCCAGGGATACGAAGTCTCAGGCCTCGGCCCGGAGGAATACGGGGCGGCGCTGCGCGCGAGCCTCGCCAAGTGGAGCAAGGTGATACGCGCAGCCAACATCCGCGCGGACTGAACTCACGGGTCGCGTCATGGCTGGTCGGTGCGTATCGGCTTCAGTGGTGGCTTGGTGTCGCCCTTCCCGACGCGCTCGTATTCGGAGATCACCTGTGCGCCGAGCAGCAGCGCGGTCGCTGCGACCTCCAGACTGAACAGGACGACGATCGGGGTCGTGAGCGAGTCGTAGACGACGCTAACCTGAGACAGCGTCGCGAAATACCACACGAGCAGGTGCCGCGTGACCTCCCACAGCACTGCGGCGGTGACCGCGCCGATGAGGGCATGGCGCAACGTAGGCCGCCCCACCGGCATCACCAGATAAATCGATGTCAACACGAAAACCTCGCCGGCGACGCCGAGCAGGTACAGCAGCACGCCCGAAAGGCCGCCCAGAGACCAGCTATGCCCGAGAAACTCGACGCTCTCTTCGCCCACCGCCTGCAAAGCGGCCGATACCAGCGTCACCACCAGCATGCCCGCGCCAAGGAACAGGATGTAGAAATAGGGCAGCAGCGCCGACACCAGCGCGTGTCGGCGGCGAACGCCGAAGCGATGCAGGAAAATCACCGCCATCGCCTTTTCCAGCACCGCAAACGCGAGCGAGCTGAAGAAAATCATCGTCAGCAGCAGCACCCAGCCCAGAACGTCGCGATTGTGGAGAAAGCTCGAAAGCTCGGTCACGATGGCGTTCGACTGCCCCGGCACTAACCATTCGAGGTAACGCGCGAGTGTGTAGAGGAGCTCTTCCTGTCCGATCAGATGAGACAGGGCGATGACGATCAGGATGAGCAGTGGAACGAGCGAAAGCAGCGTGTAATACGCCACCGCCCCCGCAAGCAGCAGGCCCTGGCTCGCGCGGAACGCTTTGAGCGTCTGCGCGATGAACGCGCCCGGATGTTTCAGTACATACGCGGCCGCCGGGCTGGTCATGCGTCGCTCATCACCGGGAGGCCCCCGTCTGCCTGCGTTTCGTCATGCCGCTCGCCGCGCCGCCCGCTACTCGGACTTGATCCCGGCTGCCCGGATGACTTCACCCCACGTCCGGCTTTCCGCCCGGATCCGCGCGGCGAGCGCCTGCGGCGTGCTCGTCTCGACTTCGAGACCCTGGCCCGCCATCACCTGCTGAACGTCGGCCCGCTGCAGCGTCTTCCCGGCTTCGTCATGAAGGCGTCTGACGATTGCGGCGGGGGTCCCCGCGGGCACCATGAAGGCATACCACGTGGTCACGTCGAATCCCGGGAAGCCGGACTCGGCCATCGTCGGCAGATCAGGCACCACTTTCGAGCGGTGCAGCCCGGTGGTCGCGAGCGCCTTGAGCCTGCCCGCCTTGACCTGGGGCATCGACGACGCGATGCTCGCGAAGATCAGCTGCGCCTCGCCCGCCAGCACGGCAGCCGCCGCGGGACCACCCCCTTTGTAGGGGACGTGCACCATCCGGATTCCGGCCCGCCGCTGGAAGAGCTCCCCCGCCAGATGCAGCGGACTGCCCACGCCCGCCGACGCGAAGTTGAGCGCGTTCGGTTTCTGCTTCGCTATCGCGATCAGCTCCTTCACGCTGCCGGCGGCAACACTGGGGTGCAGCACCAGGATGTACTGTGCCGTCGCGAGCAAGGTAACCGGTTGCAGATCGTTCTCCATACTGAATGTCAGTTTGTAAAGCGCCGGGTTGACGGTGAGCACCGTGCTGAAACCCATGAAAACGGTGTGCCCGTCGGGCGCAGCGCGAGCGACGGTCTCGGCTGCGATGTTGCCGCCCGCGCCGGCGCGG
>JBKJKJ010000214.1:0-7597 GCA_046597455.1 Burkholderiales bacterium | reverse complement strand
CGAGGATGCGCTCGATCGGCGTCGCGTTCGCGCTCCCCGTTCCGCCGATCGAGCGCATCCTCGCCGAAGGACAGAGCCTCGTCGTTCAGGTCGTCAAGGATCCGATCGGCACCAAGGGGGCGCGGCTCTCGACACAGATCAGCATCGCGGGGCGCTTCCTGGTCTATCTGCCCCAGGAATCACACATCGGCATTTCGCAGCGAATCGAGGATGAGGAAGAGCGGCAGCATCTGCGCGAGAAGCTCCAGCAGTTGCTTGCGCCCGAGGAAAAAGGCGGTTTCATCATCCGCACGATGGCCGAGACCGCGTCCGACCGCGAGCTGCAGTCCGACGTCGAATACCTGCGCAAGCTCTGGCAGGGCATACAGGAGCGCGCCAAAACGGCCGCGGCGCTCACTGTCCTGTATCAGGACCTCAACCTGAGCCTGCGGGTGCTGCGCGATTTCGTTCACGATGCAACGGTGCGCATTCTGATCGATTCGCGCGAAACGTTTCAGGCGATGCAGCAGTTCGCGCAGGAGTTCACGCCTGCCGTCGTGCAGCGCCTCGATCACTACCAGGGTGAGCGGCCGCTTTTCGACCTCTACGGCGTCGAGGATGAGATCGAGAAAGCGCTGGCGCGCCGGGTCGAGCTCAAATCGGGCGGCTATCTCATCGTCGACCAGACCGAGGCCCTGACCACGGTCGACGTCAACACCGGCGGCTTCGTCGGTGGTCGCAACTTCGACGACACGATCTTCAAGACCAATCTCGAGGCCGCGCAGGTGATCGCGCGCCAGTTGCGGATCCGCAACCTGGGCGGCATCATCATCATCGATTTCATCGACATGGACAGCGAGGAGCACCGGAACGCGGTGCTCGGCGAATTCCGCAAGGCGCTGGCGCGCGACCGCACGCGCATGACGGTCAACGGCTTCACTCAGCTCGGCCTGGTCGAGATGACGCGCAAGCGCACGCGCGAGTCGCTCGCGCATGTCCTGTGCGAACCGTGCCCGGTGTGCGAAGGCCGCGGCGAGCTCAAAACCGCGCAGACCGTGTGCTATCAGATCCTGCGCGAGCTCCTGCGCGAGGCCCGGCAGTTCAGTGCGCGCGAGTTCCGCATCCTCGCCTCCCAGCACGTGATCGACATGTTCCTCGACGAGGAATCGCAAAGTCTCGCCATGCTCTCGGACTTCATCGCGAAGCCGGTCTCGCTGCAGGTCGAGAGCGCATACAACCAGGAACAGTTCGACATCGTCCTGATGTGAGCCGTTGCAGTGCCACGCCCCTCGCCTTCGTCCTTGTCTGAGCCGCCCGTGACCAAGCCCTTGCGCGTCCTCGCCGAGCAGGCGTTTTCGCGCACAGCGGGCGCGCCGCTCGTCGCCGGGAATAGCGTTCGCGTGCTGAAAGACTCGGGCGAGAACTATCCGGCGTGGCTGGAGGCGATCGGTTGTGCGAAGGAGCGGATTTTCTTCGACAACTACATCGTCGCGGACGATGCCGTGGGCAGGCAGTTCGTCGAGGCCCTCGCCGAGCGCGCGCGCGCAGGCGTGCGCGTGAAGGCCATGCACGACTGGTTCGGCGATCTCGGCGCCGGCAGCTCGCGATTGTGGCGGCCACTGGTCGCGGCGGGCGGTGAGGTGCGACGTTTCAATCCGCCGCGGCTCGACAGCCCTTTCGGCTGGCTCACGCGCGACCATCGAAAACTTCTTTCGGTCGATCGCGAAGTCGGTTTCGTGAGCGGGCTTTGCGTCAGCAGCAAATGGGATGGCGATCGGGCGCGAGGCGTCGAGCCGTGGCGGGACACCGGCGTGGAAGTGCGCGGTCCCGCGGTCGCCGACATCGACGAAGCCTTCTCGCAGGTATGGGCGGCGACCGGAGCGCCGCTGGAGCCCGACGAGCTCGCGAAGCGGTCAGGCGTCACGCCGGCCGGTGAGGTCACGCTGCGCGTGCTGGCGACCATCCCCAGCACCGCCGGGCTCTACCGTCTCGACCAGCTGATCGCCGCGATGGCGACGCGCACGCTCTGGCTCACCGATGCTTATTTTCTCGGCGTCGCGCCGTATGTGCAGGCGCTGCGCGCGGCGGCGCACGACGGTGTGGACGTCAGGCTGCTCGTTCCCGGAACGAGCGATGTGGCGTGGGTCTCGCACGTGTCGCGCGCGGGCTACCGTCCGCTGCTCGAAGCCGGCATCCGCGTCTTCGAATGGAACGGCTCGATGCTGCACGCCAAGTCGGCGGTCGCCGACGGACGCTGGGCGCGAGTGGGCTCGACCAACCTCAATCTCGCGAGCTGGATCGGCAATTACGAGCTCGACGTGGCGATCGAAGACGATCAAGTCGCCGCGACGCTGCAGGATCTGTACGAAAGCGATCTCGAGCACTCGACCGAAATCGTTCTCGACCCGCGCCGGCGTCTGCGTGCCACCGCGGCCACCGTGAAGCGCAAGCACCGCCGCGGCACGGGCAGCGCCTCGCGCGCCGCAGCCGGGGCCCTGCGTCTCACCCACTCCGTCGGCGCCGCGATCACCGACAGGCGTATTCTGGGCCGCGCGGAGGCGGGCGTGATGGCGGGTATGGGCGCGGCGCTCATCGCGCTGGCTGTGCTCGGCATCGTCTGGCCGCGTGTGCTGGCGGTGCCGCTCGTGGTGCTGGGCGGCTGGGTGGGTGTTTCCCTGATGATCCGGGCGCGCGAGCTTTACAACAGGCCGCGCAGCGAAGATCAGGATGCGTCCAGAACGGCGGGCGGTGCAGACAGCCGTTAGGTGCGTCAAAGCATCCGTGCGAGCGCCCCCTGGAGATACGCGATCGGGACCATCAGCATGAGCTGGCAGAGGATGATCAGCACCAGCGGCGATAGATCGACGTTCGCGACCAGCGGGATCACGCGCTGAATAGGCCGCAGGAAAGGCCGGGTCAGCGAGTTGAACAGGGGGGCGTAAGGGCTGTACGGGTTCACCCAGGAGAGCACCGCCTGCACGATCAGCACGCCGATCAGGATATACAGGCTCATTTTCAGCAGCGCGACGAGTGCCAGGAGCGCCATGCCCGCCAGCGCTTCGCCTGCCGACGCTCCGAGGTGATACCCACTGAGCTGCAGGACAAGGAAAATCTTCAGGAACTGCACGAGCCACGCGGTCGTGAAGGTCGCGAGGTCGAGGCCCCACAGCCCGGGTATGACCCGCCGGGCGGGGCGCACGGCCCAGTTGGTCACGGCATTCACGAAGTCGGACACGGGGTTGCGCTGCGCAGCGCGCGCCCACTGCATGAAGAATCGAAGCAGCAAGACGATCGTGAACAGATCGGCAATGGTTTCGACCAGAAATATGAGCGCGCCTGCAAGCATCAGAGTGCCTTCCTGGTGTGAGAGGGATCCTGGCCGAGCGCATCGCCCAGCTCGCGTGAGCGTTCGGCAGCCGTGGCTGCGGCGCGAATGATCGAGTCGCGAACGCGGTCGGCTTCAAGCGCTTCGAGTGCGCGCTCGGTGGTGCCGCCTTTGGACGTGACGCGGGCGCGCAAGGTGGCGACCGGGTCCGCGCTTTCGGCTGCAAGCTTGATCGCGCCCGAGAAAGTCTGAAGCGCCAGGCGTCGTGCCGCGTCGGCGCCGAAGCCGAGTCGGGTCGCCGCCTGTTCCAGCGCTTCGATGAAATAGAAAACGTAAGCCGGGCCGCTGCCGGAGATCGCCGTCACGCCATCGATTTGCGCCTCGTCGTCCACCCACAGCGTGCTGCCCGCCGCACTCATGATGCGCTCGGCGTGCTCGCGGTCGGGCTGCGTGACCGCCGGCGCCGCATAGAGCCCGGTCATTCCGGCGAGCACCAGGGCAGGCGTATTGGGCATCGCCCGCACGATGCGTGCGTGTCCGCCGAGCCATCGCGCGAGGTCGCCTACGCGGATTCCTGCGGCGATCGTGAGCACCAGTGCGTGACCGACGTGGGGCGCGAGTGCCAGTGCGACTTCGCGCATTTGCTGGGGTTTGACTGCGAGCACGAGACAGTCCGCCCCAGTCGTGGCGCTGGCTGCGTCGGCCTCAGCGCGCACGCCCAGTTCGCTTTGCAGGCGCTTGCGCGCGGCCGCGTCGATCTCGACGACCGTGATGGTTTCGGGCGCCCAGCCTTGTTTGAGCAGCCCGCCGATGAGGGCAGTGGCCATGTTGCCGCCGCCGATGAACGTAATTTTCACGCCGCTCCTTGAAAAGCTACGCCGCAACCTTCAGCGCCGCGGGCACGCGCCCCGCCGCCTTGGCGCGCAAGGCCCAGGACATATGGCGATCGGCGCTGGGAATTATCTATAGTGTCTCACGGCCGCCGAATATCGCCGTGCCCACGCGCACGATCGTGGCGCCTTCGCTGATTGCGGCTTCCAGATCGTCGGACATGCCCATCGACAGCGTATCGAGATGATGGCCCTCGGCATTGAGGCCATCTTTGAGGCTACGCAGCAGCGCGAACCGGCTTCTTTGCAGCGCGTTGTCGGCGGTGGGCTCGGGGATGGCCATCAGCCCGCGCAGTCTCAGCCGCGGCAGGCGCGCGATCGCGCGCGCGAGGGCGCGTTCCTCCCCTGGGGCGACACCGCTTTTGCTGTGCTCCCCGCTCACATTGACCTGGATGCACACGTCCAGAGGCGGCAGGTGGATCGGACGCGCCGCATCGAGGCGCGTGGCGATCTTCTCGCGCTCTACGGCGTGGACCCACTGGAAATGCGCTGCGATCAGACCGGTCTTGTTGCTTTGCAGAGGGCCGATGAAATGCCACTGAATCGCGAGGTGCGGCAGTTGCGTGATTTTTTTAACAGCTTCCTGCGCATAGCTCTCGCCAAAGGCCATCTGCCCGGCGTTCGCCGCTTCTTCGATATATGATGCGGGGAATGTCTTGCTGACCGCGAGCAGACAGACCTCGTCCGGGCGACGTCCTGCTTCGACGCACGCACGCTCGATCCGGCGGCGAACGGCTTGCAAGGTGAGAGCGATTGTTGTCATACTTCAAGAAGACGGTTAGCACGAAGCATAAAATCAAGGCTTTAGACCCGATTTCTAACCTCTCGCCATCCACTGCGTAAGCCGTGGAGAAATTATAATGGACATCTCCGAACTTCTCGCATTTACCGTCAAGAACAAGGCCTCGGACCTTCACCTGTCCGCCGGCCTGCCGCCCATGATCCGCGTGCACGGCGACGTGCGGCGCATCAACCTGCCACCGCTCGAGCACAGCGAAGTGCACGCGATGGTGTACGACATCATGAACGACGGTCAGCGCAAGTTCTACGAAGAGAACCTCGAGTGCGATTTTTCCTTCGCGATTCCGAACCTCGCGCGTTTCCGCGTGAACGCATTCGTGCAGCAACGCGGCGCGGGCGCCGTATTCCGGATCATTCCGTCGACTGTGCTCTCGCTTGAGGATCTCAAGGCGCCGAAGATTTTCCAGGAGATCGCCGACCAGCCGCGCGGTATCGTGCTCGTCACCGGGCCCACGGGTTCGGGCAAGTCCACCACGCTCGCCGCGATGGTCAACTACATCAACGAAGTCGAGCACGGGCACATCCTGACGGTCGAGGATCCGATCGAGTTCGTGCACGACGCGAAGAAGTGCCTCATCAACCAGCGCGAGGTCGGTCCGCATACGCTCTCGTTCGCGAACGCGCTGCGGGCCGCGCTGCGTGAGGATCCGGATGTCATCCTGGTCGGGGAGATGCGCGACCTGGAGACGATACGGCTCGCGATGACGGCGGCCGAAACCGGCCACCTGGTGTTCGGCACCCTGCACACCAGCTCGGCTGCCAAGACCATCGACCGGATCATCGACGTTTTCCCGGGGGAAGAGAAAGAGATGGTGCGCTCGATGTTGTCCGAGTCGCTGCGCGCGGTGATATCGCAGACGCTCATCAAGACGAAGGACGGGCAGGGCCGCGTCGCGGCCCACGAGATCATGATCGGCACCCCGGCTATCCGCAACCTGATACGCGAAGGCAAGGTGGCGCAGATGTATTCAGCCATCCAGACGGGGCAGGGATTCGGGATGCAGACGCTCGATCAGTGCATGCTCGAGCTGGTCAAGCGCAACGTGATCGCGGTCGATGAGGCTCGCGCACGGGCGGCCAACAAGGACACCTTCCGGTAACCTTCCGGAATCGGCGACGCACGCAGGGAGAGGATGTGGAAAGAGACCAGGCACTCAAGTTCATGCAGGACTTGTTGCGCGCCATGGTGGCCAAGGACGCTTCGGACCTCTTCATCACTTCCGGTTTCCCCCCCGCCATCAAGATCGACGGGCGCATCTCCCCGGTCGCCAACCAGCCGCTGTCGCCGCAGCACACCGCGGAAATCGCCCGCGCGATGATGAACGACAAGCAGGCTGCTGAATTCGAATCGACCAAGGAAAGCAACTTTGCCGTGAGTCCCGGCGGTATCGGGCGCTTTCGCGTGAGCGCTTTCCTCCAGCAGGGCAAGGTCGGGATGGTGTTGCGCACGATCAACACCAAGATACCGAACTTCGAGGAGCTGAAGCTTCCGTCGGTGCTCAGGGATATCTGCATGATGAAGCGCGGGCTCGTCATCATGATCGGCGGCACGGGCATGGGCAAGTCGACTTCGCTTGCCGCCATGGTCGGTCACCGCAACGAGAACAGCTACGGCCACATCATCACGGTCGAGGATCCGGTGGAGTTCGTGCACGACCACAAGAACTGCGTCGTGACGCAGCGCGACGTGGGGGTCGATACGGATACCTGGTTTGCTGCGCTGAAGAATGCGCTGCGTCAGGCGCCCGACGTGATTCTGATCGGTGAAATTCGCGATCGCCAGACGATGGAATACGCGATCGAGTTTTCGGAGACCGGCCACCTGTGCATGGCCACCCTGCACGCCAACAGCTCCAACCAGGCGCTCGACCGCATCATCAACTTTTTCCCCGAGGAGCGCCGGCAGCAGCTCCTGATGGACCTGTCGCTGAACATCCGCGCTTTCATCGCCCAACGCCTCATCCCGCACAAGGACGGCAAAGGCCGTGTCGCCGCGGTGGAGATCATGCTGAACACGCCGCTCATCTCGGACCTGATCTTCAAAGGCGACGTGCACGAGATCAAGCAGATCATGGGCAAATCGCGCGAGCTCGGCATGCAGACTTTCGACCAGCACCTTTTCGATCTGTACGACAACGGACAGATCACCTACGAGGACGCGCTGCGCAACGCCGACTCGGTCAACGAGCTGCGGCTGATGATCAAGCTGAACAGCCAGGAAGCGAAGAAGAAAGATGTGCTCGGAGGCATCAGTCACCTGAATATCGTTTGAGCCTGTTGCGCTCAAACTTTTCAGGCGACAAGCCTCCTGCGTGACATCTTTCTTTTCGCTTCCAGCGCCAGTTACCAACAGAGGGAAACCCAAGGTTTCCCTCCGTAACCTCCCATCCTTCTGCTATCTACCGATAACCGCGCCCTGCGCGAACCGTAGGAAGGGGGTAACGGGGGGAACACTTCGGTTCCCCCTGTTAGTTCACCGCCGAGGGAGGCCCCGAAGGGCCTCCGTAACCTCCCATCCTTCTGCTATCTACCGATAACCGCGCCCTGCGCGAACCGTAGGAAGGGGGTAACGGGGGGAACCTTCGGTGCCCGCCGTTCGTTC
>JBKJKJ010000028.1:0-9596 GCA_046597455.1 Burkholderiales bacterium | reverse complement strand
CAACAAGCGCGAGCCGGGGTCGGGCTGCAGCGCGCTGGAAGGAATCAATCGCATCAATGCTGTGCTCGGGTCGTCGACGCAATGCATCGCGGTGCATCCGTCAGACCTGTGTGTCGCACTCGCTGCGCTCGA
This sequence comes from Burkholderiales bacterium, assembly GCA_046597455.1. Lineage (GTDB taxonomy): Bacteria > Pseudomonadota > Gammaproteobacteria > Burkholderiales > SG8-41 > JAQGMV01. The sequence goes on along the minus strand of JBKJKJ010000028.1, from coordinate 9,464 downwards.
AGCCGTGGTGCAGGTGAGAGGCCCGAGGGGGGAGCGCGCGATCGCGTTTGCCGACTTTCACCGCCTCCCGGGCGACACGCCTCAGCTCGACAACACGCTCGCGCCCGACGAGCTCATCACGGCCATCGATCTTCCGGCGCAGGGCTACCCGGATCATTACGCGTATCTGAAAATCCGCGATCGCATTTCGTATGCGTTCGCGCTGGTGTCGGTCGCGGCAGCGCTGGAGATGGACGGCGACACGATTCGCTCGGCGCGCATTGCGCTGGGCGGCGTCGCGCACAAACCCTGGCGCGTTCCGGCGGCCGAAGGGCTGCTTAAGGGCAAGCCGGCGACGCAGGAAAACTTCAGGCGCGTGGCGCAGGTATACGTCGAAGGGGCGCAGGGCTACGCGCACAACACATTCAAGATCGAGCTGGCGAAGCGCGCGATTCAGCGTGCGCTGGAGCACGCTCACAAAATGGAGCAAAGCGGTGACAGGCACTTGCATCGGACGACCACAGAACCGCGTTGACGGGCCGGCCAAGGTCAGCGGCCAGGCGAAGTACTCCGCCGACGTCGATGTGCCGGGACTCGTTTACGGCGTCGTGGTCTCGTCGGGAATCGCCAAAGGGCGCATCACGCGCATGGACACGTCGCGCGCGCTCGGCATACCCGGCGTGCTCGCGGTGTTGACGCACGAAAACCGGCCGCAGCTACCGGACGACGACAAGTGCTATGACGACGAGATCGCGCCCGACGGCTCGCCGTTCCGGCCGCTTTTCGATGCGACGATTCGATACAGCGCCCAGCCGGTCGCACTCGCCGTCGCCGAGAGCTTCGAGCTCGCCCGCTATGCGGCGTCACTCGTCGAAGTGGAGTATGAGCGCGTCGTGCACGCGACCGACCTCGACGCACAGCTCGGGGAGGCGATAGAACCGAAAAAGAACAGCAGCAAGACGCTCGGCGATGCGCCGGGCGCTTACGCGGGCGCGGCCGCGCGCCACGAAGCCGAATACCGCCACGCGTTCGAGCACCACAATCCGATGGAGCTGAACGCGACGACGGTGGTGTGGGAAGGCGCCGGGCGCATCACGGTCTATGACAAGACGCAGGGTGTGCTGAACAGCCGCAACTATGTGAAGAATGTCTTCGGCTTCGACGAGGACGACGTGCACGTCATCACGTCTTTCGTCGGCGGTGCTTTCGGCTCGGGTCTGCGTCCCGGCTACCAGCTCTTTCTTGCGGTGCTGGCGGCGAAAGCCCTCGAGCGCTCGGTGCGGGTCGTGCTCACGCGCCAGCAGATGTTCACGTTCGGCCACCGCCCTCACAACATCCAGCGGCTGAAGCTGGGGGCCGATGCGAACGGCAAGCTCGAAGCGGTCATGCACGACGCTTTCAGCAGCACCTCGCGCTTCGAGCAGTATCCCGAGAGCTACATCGGCTGGTCGGGCACGTTGTACGATCCGCCGAGCATGAAGCATCGGTACAGGCTCGTGCCGCTCGACAGTGCGACGCCCATGCCGATGCGCGCGCCCGGCGGCTCGACCGCGGTGTATGCGATCGAATCCGCCATGGACGAGCTCGCGTATGCGACGGGGATCGATCCGCTCGAGCTTCGGCTGCGCAACTATGCCGAGGAGAAGGAAGGCAAGCCTTTCACGAGCAAGGCGTTGCGCGAGTGCTACTCGCAGGCGGCCGAACGCTTCGGCTGGTCGCGCCGTAAACCGGAGCCGCGCTCGATGTGCGAAGGCAACGATCTCATCGGCTGGGGGATGGCCACAGGCGTTTGGGAAGCGATGCGCCAGACCGCGAGCGCGCGCGCAGTACTTACGGACGATGGCCGTCTCGAGGTGTCGTGCGCGATCACCGACATCGGCACCGGCACCTACACCATGATGAGTCAGATCGCGGCCGATGCGCTGGGATTGCCGCTTGATCATGTCACGTTCAGGCTCGGCGATTCGCAGTTTCCCGAAGCGCCGGTGCAGGGCGGCTCGTGGACCGCGGCGACAGTGGGCTCGGCGGTGCATGAAGTCTGCGGGAAAGTCCGGCGGCGTCTGTTCGGGCTTGCGCGCGACATGGCCGATTCGGGCATCGCGGGAATCAGGCTCGAGGACGTCGCTTTTGCGAACGGGCGTGTTGAGCTCGGGCGCAATCCGTCGCAGGGCGTTGCGATCGTCGATCTGCTGCGTCACAGCGGCGTGGCGACGATCTGCGAGGAGACTGAATCGAAGCCGGACGAGAACGTGGAGCGTCGATTCGAGAGCTATGCGCACTCGGCCGTGTTCGTCGAAGTGCGCGTGGATGCGGACTTCGGCACGGTGCGGGTAATGCGCGTCGTCAATGCCGTCGCGGCGGGACGCATCATCAATCCGAAGACCGCGCGCAGCCAGGTGCTCGGCGGTGTGGTATGGGGAATCGGCATGGCGCTGCACGAGGAGACATTCATGGACCATAACCTCGGCCGCTTCATGAACCACAATCTCGCCGAGTATCACGTGCCCGCCAACGCCGACGTGCAGGACATCGAGGTCATTTTCGTCGAAGAGCGCGAGGAAGAGCTCGACCCGATCGGCGTGAAAGGTCTTGGCGAGATCGGCGTTTGCGGAACCGCGGCGGCGATCGCAAACGCGGTCTATCACGCCACGGGCAGGCGCATCCGGAACCTGCCGATCACGCTGGACAAGGTGATGGGCTGACCCTCGCTGGGTGTAGGGCTGTGCGGGTAGAGGGGCATGGGCTCGCCGCCGGCAGGTATGACGCCGGGCGACGTCCGCAGTGAGCTGCTCCGTTAAGTCTTTCGGCAGAGGCGGGCAAGGATCTGCATGAGCGCCTGCGGATCCACCGGTTTCACGAAATGGTGATCGAAACCGGCCGCTTTCGATAACGCGCGGTCGTGGGCCTGGCCGTAGCCGGTGAGCGCGATGAAAACCGCACTCGCGTGCGCTTCTGTTGCGCGCAGCCGCGCGACGAGCTGATAGCCGTCCATGTCGGGCAGACCGATATCGAGGATGAACACGTCTGGCGTATGGCGCGGCACATTGTCGAGCGCGCTTTGCGCGTCTTCGCCGACCGTGACGAGATGCCCATCGATTTCGAGTAATGCCGCGAGGCTCTGCGCCGCGTCCAGGTTATCGTCGACGACCATGATGCGCAGCGCCGCGCTTTGTCGCGGTGGTTCGTCGGCCTGCGGCCCTGGTGCGATCGCGTCCCCTGAAAGAGGGATCGTGAGCGTGAACGCACTTCCCTTGCCGAGGCCGTCGCTGCGGGCCTCGACGCGTCCGCCGTGCAGCGCGACGATGCTTTTCACCAGGGCGAGTCCGATTCCCAAGCCCCCCTGCGACCGGTCGGGCGTTCGCGCGGCCTGGGTGAAGAGGTCGAACACGTTCGGAAGCAGGCCGGGCTCGATGCCGATGCCGTTGTCGTCGATGGTGATGCTGACCTCGCTACCGCGAACCCGGGTCGTGAGCCCGATGCGCCCGCCCTGCGCGGTGTATTTGGATGCGTTGTTCAGCAGGTTGACGATGACCTGAACGAGACGCGTGCGGTCCCCGTGGACGGCGATGGGCGCATCGCCGATGCGGGTCGTGAGCGCGTGGCCCCGGGCTTCGATGAGGGGGTGCACCTGCTCGATCGCGCTGTCGATGACCGATTTGAGGTCGAGCGCTTCCTTTTCGACCTGGACCAGGCCGCGGGTGACTCGCGACACATCGAGCAGATCGTCGACCAGCGCGCTCATGTGTTTCACCTGCCGCCCGATGACCTCGCTCGCGCGGCTGACCCGATCGGCGGAAAGGCCCGGCAGACCGAGGAGCTGGGCGGCGGTGCTGACGGGTGCGAGCGGGTTGCGCAGCTCGTGCGCGAGCATCGCGAGAAATTCGTCCTTGCGCCGGTCGCTCTCCTTGAGCGCCGCCTCGGCTGTCTTGTAGGCATCGATGCTGATGGTGGCGCCCACCATGGACTCTGCCCGTCCGTTATGGGCACGGCCGGTCCGCGCCCATGTCGAAAGCCATCGCACCCGCCCGTCGGGAAGTTTCACGCGAAATTCGGCCGAGAATCCGCCCGCTTCCGCGACGGCCCGCTCAATTTTCTGTGCCAGGTCCGCGCGGTCGTCGGGGTGCACAAGCGCGGAGAAATCTTCGACGCGTCCCCCGAACTCGCCCGGCGCGAGACCGTGGAGCCGGTACACGCGATCGGACCAGGTCACCTGGTTCCTGGTGATGTCCCAGTCCCAGATTCCGATTTCGCCCGCCTCCGTCGCAAGCCGTAACCGCGCCTCGGCCCGCCGCAACTCTTCCTCCGCGGCCTGAAGCGGCGAGACGTCCGTATTGGTGCCGAACCACTGGACCACATTGCCGTCGGCGTCCTTGAGCGGGGCGACCAGCGTGAAGAACGGCCGGAAAACGCCATCCTTCCCCCGCAGCGGAAATGTCATCTGGAAAGGCTCGCCGGTGGCGAGCGAATGCTTCCACTGCTCGATTACCTGCGAAAGCGTCTGCGGATCGTGGACGCTCTGCCAGCCCCATCCCTCCATTTCAGCCGGCGTGGTTCCGGTGTAGTCGTACCATCGATCGTTGTACCAGTGGATCCAGCCCGCAGGATCGGCCATCCACGCGAGCTGAGGAATGGTATTGGCGAGCTGCTTCAGGCGCAGCTCGCTCGCGCGCAGCGCGTGCTCCCGCTCGACCCGGTCGGTCACGTCTTCGTGGATCAGCATGACTTCGCGCACGGCACCCGACACGTCCGTGATCGGACTGGCGTGGCCCACGACCCAGCGCGCCCGTCCCGGCTTGTTCAGCTCTGCGGGGTCGTACAGGATGGCAGGCGTCGTGACGGTCTCCCCCGCGAACGCGCGCGCAAGGTATTGAGTAATGCCTTTGGCGCGCAGTTGCGGGTCGGTGAGTATGTTGTATTCGTTGAGGACGTAATCCTTTAGCCCGTCGCCTTCGGCGACCTGCCACAGGGCTTCCCAGGCGCGGTTCACCTGGAGCGTGTGCCCGGTCACGGCAAGCAGTTGCACGCTGAACGGCGCCTGTTCGAACAGCGTCCGGAAACGAAGCTCAGGCTCGGCGGGGACGCCGCCATCGTGCGGCGGCGGGTTCGAGGAGGGGGGAGGCATGAGGCGGGTGATTTCCTGCGATCGGGACGGCCAGCGTTACGACGTTGGGAACATGGTGGCGCCTACCTTGCGTTCAAGGCCGGGCATGCGCTCGCAGCCTTCATGGTTTGCACACCGCAGGTCTCTGGTGCGACCGATGCTCACGCTTCAATCCAGCCTGATGTTCTGCGACTTGATCACCTTGTCCCAGAGCTCGAAATCCTTCTTGAGGAATGCGGCCAGCGCATCGGGCGTGCTGGCAGTGGTCTCGATGCTCGCCGCGGCGAAACGCTCCTTCACGTCCCTCGACTCGAGCGCTTTGGCCACGTCCGCGGATAGCCGGTCGATGATCGGCCGGGGCGTACCGGCGGGGGCGAACAGCGCGACCCACAGGGAGACGTCGAAACCCGGATAGCCCGATTCCGCCACACTCGGCACATCGGGCATTACCGGCCAGCGCTTCTCACTGGTGACGGCCAGCGCGCGCAGCTTGCCCGAATCGATATGCGGCTTCGACACGATGGGGGCGGTGAACGAGAGCATGATGTGGCCGCCCATCTGATCGCTCATCAGCGGCCCCGCGCCTTTGTAGGCGGCGTGCACGATGTCCGAACCGGTGCGAACGCGAAACAGCTCGCCGGCCAGATGCGATGGCGTTCCCGCACCCGGCGAGCCGTAGACGAGTTGCCCCGGCTTCGCTTTCGCGAGCGCGACCAGCTCCTTGATGCTTCGCACCGGCAGCGCAGGATGCGTCACGACCATGTTAGGCGAAGTTGCGGTCATCGAGATGGGCGCGAAATCCCGGAACGGATCGTACGGCAGCTTGCGATAGAGGCTTGCGTTCATGATCAGCGAATTGTTCGCGATCAGCACCGTGTAGCCGTCGGGTGGCGATTTGGCGGTGAGCTCGGCGCCGATGTTGCCGCCTGCACCGGGCCGGTTGTCGATGACGAGCGGCTGTCCGAGCAGGGCGGGCAGGCGCAGGTTGAGGGTGCGGATGGTGATGTCGTTGGCGCCGCCGGGCGGAAAAGGCACGATGACCCGGATCGGCTTGGATGGATACGCCTGGGCGAAGGTGGCGCTGCTTGCGGCGAACAGGGTAACGGCAACGAGGTGAGTGCAAGTGCTTCGATCGAAACGCATGAGGCCTCTCTTGTTATGGAATCGCTGCGTTGTAGCGCTACACGCTGGGCAAATCGCCGGCGTAGGATCGTCGCTCGCAACGGGTTGGCTTGGTCACGGCATTGCCCGCAATATTGCCGCGCGCGTCGCGCTTCGCATGAATGGCATGACGAGCGCGCCCGGCACCAGAACTGCGAGGCGTTCAGCGCCTGACTGCGCGCGGCATCCCTTCCTGCCCTTTCGTTTTTTGCACGTCTTTCCAGACCGGGCGCGCGACGTTCACCAGCTCGCCGAGCTGGGCGTAGCCCGAGCCGGACAGGCGGCACACCGGATCGAGCAGTCGCGGATCGATGCGGCCGTCTTTCCACACCGAGGGCGTCACGTGCGTGTGCAGGATCCGGCCGAGGATGATGTTGGTGTTGTGATCGGTGAAGATCTCTTTAACTTCGCACTCGATATGCGCCTTCGCCTCGAGCACGCGGAACGGTTTCACTTTCGCCGATGGCACCGCGGTCAGCTCCGCCCAGCCGAACTCGCTTTCGTCGTGCGGAAAATCAGTGGACGTGAAGTTCATCTTTTCCAGCACGTGCATGGTGACGATGTTGGCGACGAACTGCGGCACCTCGCGCAGGTTGCGCAGGCTGTCCTTGACCCCGGTGGATGCGAAAGCGACGTAAGGCGGATCGTTGCCCATCATGTTGAAGTACGAATACGGCGCGACGTTGCTGATGCCTTTGGCCGAGATCGTCGAAATCCAGCCGATCGGCCGCGGAATCACCAGCGCGGTCATCAGGTGATAGAACTCCTTCGCTTCCCAGTCGGTGGGGCCGAGCTCGAGGTCGCTCTCGAGCGTCTGGGGCGGGGATTTGGGCGTGGCGGTCATGGCGATACCTTTAGAGTGATCGAAAATAGTAGCACGCGCAGGCTCGCATGACGGTCATCGCGAGTCGTGCCGTAATGAACCGATCCGCGGCGTTTCGAGTCCACGAGCCTCAGCGCGACGGCACATACAGTTTCAAACCGGGCGCGGCAGCGGCGATGTATTCGAAGTCTCGATCGTTGTGCAGCAGAAAAAGAGAGTGCTCGATGGCAGCTTGTGCTATCAGGCAATCGTTGCTGCTGCGCGGTGTTCTGCCGTTGAGCCGGCAGCGCTGGTACAGCTGTGCCGCCGCGACATGGGCGGCCACCGGGTCCTGGGGGACGTAGCACGCCAAATCAGCGAAATAGCGACGCCACTTGCCGAACCTTGCCGTTGAATCAGCGCCCTGGAGGATTTCCTGCAGGATGGTCGGCGTCAGCCCGACAATCTCGTCTCCCTCCAGCAGGCGCTTCAGCGAATCGACATGCGTAGCGCGGCTCCCTCGCAGAAAATCGATCCATACCGATGTATCTACCAGATACATCAGTCGCCGGAACGCGCTTTCTTGTGGTCGTAACCTTGCTGTAAGCCGCCGGTGCCATACAACTCGAGCAGCTTGCTTTGTTTCCCGCTCTGAACGAAACGCCGTAAGGCGACGTGCACCGCCTCGCGCTTCGTCTTTACATTTGCGATTTTCATCGCCTCTTTCACCAGCTTTTCGTCGAGCACGATGTTGGTCCGCATTTATACACCTCCGGATGTGTATGCTGCCAGTGTAGCAGACGGGGGAGCCGCGTGGCTCGTCGTCGCGCAGTCTTGGATCGGGACTGCGGTATCCTCAACGTACACTGACTGGGCCGGAAATCAGGCGCAGCGCAACCACTTAAACGGAAGAGGAACCATGTCGAACCACCTCCGAGTCCTGGCTTTAGTCGCCGTTGCTGCCCTGCAGCCGATCGCCGCGTCTGCGCAGCAGCAGGCGGCGGCGAGGGACTATCCTGCGAGACCGATACGCGTGGTGGTGCCTTACGCCCCCGGCGGGCCGATGGATTTCATCGCGCGCACGCTCGGCAACAAAATGGCCTCTGCGCTCGGGCACAATTTCGTCATCGACAATCGCGTCGGGGCGGGCGGCGCAGTTGGGACAGCGGTGGCAGCGAAGGCGGCGCCTGATGGTTACACCATTCTGCATACCTCTTCGAGTTACGCCACGCTGCCGGCCGTCCTGAAAGACGTGCCGTATGACGCGGTGAAGGATTTCACGCCGATCACGCTCGTCGCGAACAGCGTGGGCTTCATACTCGTCGCCCATCCGAGTGTGCCGGTAAAGTCGGTGAGGGACCTGGTGGCGCTGGCGAAGAAGAACCCGGACAAGCTCACCTATGCGTCAGCGGGGGTCGGCAACGTCATGCATCTTGCCGCCGAGTCGTTCAACGTCGCCGCAGGCACCCGCATCACGCATATCCCTTACAAAGGCGTCGGGCAGGCGATCGGCGACCTGCTGGGCGGGCGCATCGATGTCGCTTTCGTTCCCGGCACCGCGGGCGTGCCGCACATTCAGTCGGGAAAGCTCCGCGCACTGGGCATCGCGGCGCCCGCTCGATGGAGCGTGCTCAAGGACGTGCCGACGATCGACGAGAGCGGCGTGAAAGGCTACAAATACGCGCCTTTCTACGGCTTCTGGTTCCCGGCAGGCACGCCGCAGGAGTACGTGACGCGCATCCGGAACGAAGTCGTCAAAGCACTTGCCGACCCTGACGTTGCACGCGCGTTCGCCGAGCAGGGCTTCGTGACCGTTGGATCGACGCCGGGTGAATTCTCGAAAGCCATCACGAGCGAGCTCGACTTCAACCGCAGGCTGGTCACGAGGATCGGGCTGGAGTTGCAATAGGCGCACGGTCTGAACGGCCGTCGAGCGGCAGCGGTGCGAGGCACACTGTTTGCACCCCGTTCGGAATGGACTTCCTCGAGCTTCAGGTTACGCAGTGGGCGCATTTCGCGGCGCGTGGTATCGAAGCGTTCGGCATCGGGATCATCGTGCTCGGCGCCATCGCGGCGACCGTGGCTTTCGTATGGGATTTGCGTGCAGGCTTCGGTACCGCTTACCGCAGCTATCGCGAGCACCTCGGGCACGCGATATTGCTCGGCCTCGAGTTCCTCGTGGCGGCGGACATCATCGGTACGGTTGCGGTGGAGCCGTCATTCGAGAACCTCGGCGTGCTGGCGATCATCGTGGCAATACGCACCTTCCTGAGCTTCGCGCTCGAGCTCGAAATCACCGGGCGCTGGCCGTGGCAGCAGCGTGAGGCGCAGCGCACAGCGCGATGAAACCGCATTGCGTTGTCACTCGAGCGCGCCAGCGTTGTGTCTGCGAACTCGAAGAAGCGAAAAGCTTTAACACGG
>JBKJKJ010000547.1:0-3794 GCA_046597455.1 Burkholderiales bacterium | reverse complement strand
GCCGGCGACGCGAACCTCGACCGCGCGCGTGCTTTCGCGCAGGAATGCCGCATCGTATTCCGCCACAGCCGCCCGCACGCCGATATCGGTGCGTTCGAGCACGTGACCGATGGTGCTGCCTTTACGCACGAAGGTACCTGCGAGATCGGCCTGCTGGGGCATGACGAGCGTGCCGGCGGCGTGGGCTCGCACCTCGAGCAGCGCGATGCGCTCGGCGATACGCTTGAGTTCACCTTGCACGCGAGTGATCTCTTCCTCTGCGTTGCGGGCCTCTTCGGGATTGTTTGCGAGTGCGGTGTAGCGTCCTGCGTTCAACTGCTCGAGCCGGTTTTCCAGCCGGCCGCGCTCGACCAGCAACGCCGGATCCTCGAGCACCACCAGGATCTGGCCTGCCGCCACCCGCTCGCCGTCGCGCGCCAGCAGTTGGGCAATGAAGCCGTCAGTGCCCGGGCGCACGCGGGCCTGCTCGGGCGGCCACACGATTCCGCTGGCGACGGTGTGAAAAGGCAGCGGAATCGCGCAGATCAGGATCAGCACTGCGCCCAGCACGGCGGCGGACAAGGCGCCTGCGCGGCGCCGCGCACTGCCCGCTGGCAGCGCTGCGCGCAATCGGCCGATCGTGGTCGCCGCCGGTTTGACGATCACCAGGAAACCGAGGATGAGCGCGCTGCCCAGCGCGAGCAGCGTGGAGTGCATCCCCAGCCACACGACGAGACCGGTCACGAGCGCAATCCGGTACACGAGCGAAAGCGGTGCATACCACATCAGCCACTTGCCTTCGCCGTGCGACACCGCCATGCGCTCGGGCGCGTATTCGCGGCCCAGCACACGCTGCGCCGCTAGCGTCCACCACGATTTGCTGCGCGGCCCGAGGTTGGGCAGGTCGAGCGCATCGCACAGGATGAAGTAGGCGTCGAACGGCAGCAGCGGATTGCCGTTGAACATGACGGTCGAAATGCTCGCGATGAACAGGGTCACGAAAGCGAGATCGCTGACGAGCCCGGGCTGGACGTTCAGCCATACGGCGAGCGCAGCCGCAGCGATGGCGAGCTCGACCATCATGCCGGCCGCCCCCACCACGACGCGCTGATACTGCCACCGGAACGCGGCGGACGCCGAAGCATCCACATAAGGCGCCGGCACGAGCACGAAAAGACTGAAACCCACGCCCGGCACGACTCCGCCCCAGCGCCGCACCGCGAGCGCATGACCCAGCTCGTGCAGCCCTTTGAGCAGGGGGAAAACGATCCACGCGAGCATCAGGTAGTGCGGCGTGGCCATGTAACGGCCGGCATGCGCGCTCAGTGTGGTCCAGTGCGACGCTGCAGCGATGAGTGCCGCACCGATGACGACGAGCCACAGGCACAGGGTGAAGCGGTTGAAAAGATACCTCGGCAACCCGTCGAGATGCCGCAGCAGGGCCGTCGGATCGCCCAGCGGGATGCGCATCGCGAAAGGATTGACGAATCCCTGCACGCGCTGGCGCGTGCGCTCTCCGCGCCGGCGCATCAGCGTCGCGGCGTCGGGTGCGTGCTCGTAGGCGAGCAGATCCTGCTCGTCGAGCTGATTGAGCAGCTGGACGACATCGTTCTGGGTCGGCGCGTCGTCGCGCAGATCTTCGAGCAGCGCATTCCAGACTTCTTCGACCGAGCGCTGCCCGTCGCAGCGTCCGATGAATGCCCACGCCTGCCGGTTCACGCGGAACTGACGGCCATTGGCTGCGCTCACCAGCAGATACCACAGCTGGTCGCGAACCTGCTGGCGCTGCACCTTCACCTCGGCGCGCAGATGCGGATGCTGCTCGGCGACGCGATACCACAGCGGGCTGAAAATCGACTCGCGCACGCGCTACATTCCCCACGACCAGAGCGTGAACCGCGCCCAGTCGCGCAGCCGATGCGTCCACGCCCAGGCGAGCGTGCTCGTGCCCGAGTCTATTTTCGCCACGCCGCGAAGACCCGGCCGCAGCGGTGCGGCTTCGGTGAGCTCGGCCTCGACTTCGAAGAAATTACGCCCGTCGCGCGCCGTGGCCACCGGCGTTACGCGCGATATCCGGAAAGGCAACGCGTGATCGGTCAGCGCACCCAGCGCGACGCGGCCGGTCTGGCCTGCGCGCACGTCGCCGATGTCACGCTCGTCGACTTCGATCAGCAGGCGATACTGGTCGGCGGGCGCGATGGTGAGCAGCACGTCGCCGCGGCGCAGCGGCGCGCCGAGCGCCTGGGTCAGATCGCCTTTGATGACGACGCCGTCGAAAGGCGCGACCACGCGTGTGCGCGTGAGCTGGCTGTCGACGAGATCGAGCTGCGCGCGGGCTTCGTCGGCTTTCGACTGGTTGATCACGTACTGGGCGCGATCGGCGCGGGCAAGCGCCGACGATGCCGCGTTTTCGTATTGGGTGAACTCGCTTTGCCACTTACGCCGCTCGGTGCCCAGGTCCTCGGTGGCGAGCTCGACGAGCATCTGATCCGCGGTGACGGAATCGCCCGGGCGCACATGCACGTTGCGCAGAAAGCCGTCCGACGGCGCAACCAGCGCGCGCTGAATGGAGCCTTCGATGCGGGCCTGCGCGCCGACACGGTATTGCACCGGCACGAAAAGCAACGCTGCCAGCACGAGCACGGCGATGACGGCTGTGGCTTTACGCCCGGTGTGACCCGGCGCCGCGAGCAGCTTCAAGGCGCCGCGTGTCGCACGCGAAAGGCGCGAGTACCACGATCGCTCCCCCTCGCGCTTCAATTCCAGGAGCGGACCTGCCAAAGACGCGATGTGCTCGCACAGTGCAATTTCATCGCGGCCCGGAACGCCCGCGTCGCCCCGCGCCAGTGTCAGCGCGCCGAAAGCGCCGCCGCGGCCCACGAGGGGAACGGTACACACCGCGCCGCCCCCGCCACCATAGCGGCGGGCGAGCTCGGCGTGCGCAAGGGTGATGAGCGGCCGGGCATCAGGCGGCGCCGGCAGCACGATCGTGCTCGACTGGTCGAGCGACTCTTCCATCGCCGCGGCGAACACGTCGAACAATTCGTTGCCGGTCGACAGGTCGAGGGTGTGCGAGATCGCGACGACGCGCATGCGTTGGCCTTCGCTGAAGCCGATCGCCACCCGATCGAAGCGCAACAGGGTTGCCACTTCGCCGGCGAACGCTGCGGCGGACTCCTCGAAGGTTTCGTGCGACAACACCGTCGCCTGCAGGTCGAGCACGCGGGCGGCCATGGCCCCGGTCGCCTGGCCCGGCTCGCGGTTGAGCGCCGAGACCGAGCCGCGGGCCGGCGCGGACTCCGGCACGGCCAATGCGTCATTGCGTTGGGGGCTGGCATCCATGTCTGAGACCTTTATTGGGTTGCTGCCCGGCGCGGGGATTCGGACGTCACTTTCTCCTGCAGCACCAGCCAGCGCTCGCCGCGCCGCACCATGAGGAGCGCCTTGTTACTTTCGATGTCGAGCGTCCCCGAGCGGTAATGCTGCCGGAAAGTGACGAGCGCGCGGTCCGCACGCTCGAAGCGCACATTGGGCTCTTCGACGGTCACTTCGATCTCTCGCGGCTTGCGTAGCCGCGCCTTGCGCTCGGCTTCCCAGGCATTGCGCGACACGCCGCGAGGGGGCTCGAAATCGTCTGCGTAGTGCGCCAGATACCCGGCAATATCGTTCGCGGCCCAGCTTTGCGCCCACGCCCGCAGCGCGCCCTCGACTTCAGCCGCGTTGCCCACAGCGGCCGCTGTAATTTTCGCGGCGGGGAGGGAAACCGGGCGCGGTGCAGCCACCGGCGGCGGCGAGGCGACGCCGTCAGGCGGAAC
>JBKJKJ010000525.1:0-6764 GCA_046597455.1 Burkholderiales bacterium | reverse complement strand
ATCGTCGGTGATCAGCGGGCGCGCAGCGAGCGCCGGTCCGGTGAGTGCGATGAGCACGATGTGCAACGCCACACGGCAGGACTCGACCTGAAACGCCATTAGGGAAAGGCCTTTCTTCGTTTTTTTGGCCGGCGGCGTGAAAATTTTGGCAGGCGCAGAATATTACGCAGAATGGTACGCGAAATGGTACGAAAAAAACATGTTCGCGTCATATGGCGTGGCATCCTCAGGCCACAGCACACGAAGACGCACGTCTCACATCGCATGCCACGCCAACAGCAACGTGAGCGAGAGCGAGCCGAGCGCGATACCCGCGGCAGTGAGCCGCGTGCCGTGCAGCCGGCTCCACAGCAACACGCCGCTCAGGACGAGCACGATCAATGCCCCCGCAAGCGTATCGACGAGCAGCACCCACGCGATATCCGCGCCCGTCCCGGTGTGCAGGCGCGTGAGCAGTGCCCAGACGTTCGGGTCCTGACGCTTGACCGTCGCGTAGGCGTTGCCCGCCCAGTACTCGACATTGAGCGTTCGCGCAGGTGTCGCGAAGAACACTCGCCACAACGGCGGCTGGGCGAGCGTTTCGCCGTTCCACACCACTCGACGCGCCGGCTCGACACGAATGAGATGCGCGCGCTTCCCGACTTTGAGAGCCTCCTGGATTTGCGCCGCGAGCGCCTGGGGATCAGCCGGGCGCGAGGGCAACGGGACCTGGATCACCGTCTCTTCGACGTGCGCCGCGTGCACTTTCATGGTAACCCGGTGATTGAGGAGAAAGCCCGTCGAGCCGAAAAGCAGCGCGAGCCCCGCGCCCCATAAACCCAGCCACGCGTGTGTGCGGCGCAGCCACACCAGGAATCTCGCGCGACGCCGGATCGGTGCAGGCATGAACAGATAGCCCGCAGGCGCTGTCGTCGTGCGTCGGGTCATGGCCGCGCTCAGAACCGGAACCGCGCAGTGAGCACCGCATTGCGCGGCGCGCCGGGCAGGTTCAGGTTCGGCGACGAGCCATGCCCTGCGACGATATATTTGCGGTCGAAGAGGTTGTAGAGGTTCAACTGCAACTCGTAGGCGCGCGTGCGGTACCACCCCGCAGCATCGAACGTGATGTACCGCTGGAGCACCACGGTATTGCCCGGATTGGCAGCGCGATCGTCCACGTAGTTGAAACCCCCGCCTGCCCCGAAACCGTTACCCAGCGCTTTGGTCAGCCATACGCTCGCGCTGTTTCGCGGCGTCAACGTCGCGCGCTTGCCCTGCACGGCCTGGCCGGCATCGACTGCGATCGATTGCGTCACGCGTGCGTCGAAATACGCGTAGCCCGAATATATCTGCCAGCCGTACGGGAGCTGTCCCGTGAACGTCATCTCGAAACCATCGGTGCGCTGCGTCCCGATCGGGATCAGCACCGTGGGCGCGGCAGGGCTCGCGGCCTTGATATTGGTTCGCGCCAGCCTGAAGAGCGACGCCGTGGCGCTGGCGAGGCCGCCGAGGAAATCGATCTTCGCGCCGACTTCGCGACTGGTCGTCTCCTCGGGATCGAGCTGCGCGTTGTTCGCCGCGAGCGCGAAAGCTTCGGCCGAAGGCTGGAACGATTTGCTGTACGACACGTAATACGACTGGGCGAGCGTCGGCTGATAAACCAGACCGGCGCGCGGACTCCAGGCGCCGTCGGTACGCGCCAGATCCGACTGTCCCGCACGGCGCTCGCGCGTCTCCTGCCCGAACCGGTCGTAGCGTACGCCGGCGAGCGCCTTCCACTGCGGCGTCAGCGTGACGAGATCCTGTACATAGAGGCTGGCCACGTCCATGATGCCCACGTTATTGGTCGACGGGGCCGCATTCGCATAGAACGGCAGCACCGGCAGCACCGGGTTGAAGAGATTCACGGTGGCGACGTTGGTCTGCGTGACGAAAAGCTGGTCCTTTCTCTGATGCCCGAATTCGACGCCGTACAGTAACTGGTGGTCCATCCCCGCCAGACGCGCCTTTTGCACGAGCTCGCTCTGGTTGAACCATCCCGAGTCGTTTCTTCGCACGTTGGAGCGATTGAGGCTCGCGGTCTGCGCCGCTTCGTTGACGCTGCCGACCAGGGTGTTATTGCGATCGAGCCGGTAGGCATAGCTGCGCAAGGCGTTGCGAAACGAAAACTGCGCATTGAGGCGGTGCGACAAAACGAAGCCGCCCGCCGTTACATCGGCCTGCGTGTAATCGACGTCCCGCGCGTTGGCTGCGCCGTAATAGGTCGAGGCCGCCACAGCGACGGGTCGCCCGCGATACGCCGGAATGCCGAAATCGGTGACGCGCCGATCGGACAGATGTTCGGCCTGAATGAGCAATGACGTATCAGGATTGAATTTGAGCGCGATGGAAGGCGCGATCGCTTCGCGATTCAGGAATTGCTGGTCGCGATAGCTGTCGCTGCGCTCGATCGCGCCGGTCACGCGAAACGCCACGCGCCCGTCACCGAATACGCGCCCGACGTCGAACTCGCCGCGTCGCTGGCTCCAGCTTCCGATCTGCGCGGTCACTTCAGTCAGATCCGAGCCGGGCTTTTTACTGAACCGGTTGATGAGCCCACCCGACGAGCCTCGACCGTACAGCACCGCGGCGGGGCCTTTGATGACTTCGATACGCTCGATGTTGGACAGGTCCCGGAAATAAAGCGCGTCGTCGCGAAGCCCGTCGGCGAACTGGTCGGCGATCGCCGAGAAGCCGCGTATGGTCACCTGGTCGCGCTGCCCGTCGCCGTGCGAAAGTCCGATTCCCGGAACGTTCCTCAGGGCATCCTGCATCGAGCGCGCGGCCTGGTCCCTCATGAGCTCTTCGGGGACCACGTTGACGGTCTGCGGGATGTCCCGCAGCGGCGCCTCGATCTTCGTCGCCGACGTGGCGGTCGGTGCGGCATAACCGGACGCTTCACGCCCGCTTTGCACGCTCACTTCAGGCAGTTGCGCGTCGGTAGCGGTCTGTGCAGCACCCGCTGAGGCCGCGGTGACGAGCGTCAGCGCCCATGGATGAAGCCATCGATTTCGTTTCATTCCAGCCTCCAGTTCTAGTTGTGATTTCTGGCTGGCTGTCCGGTGACCCGGCGTGGCTGGCTTACGGTCGAGCGCGCTGCATGGCGCAGCGATAAGTTTGAATGTTCAGCGGCGCGCACCTCCCGTCGCATAACGGCCCCATGCGAAAACGGCGAGCACGATCGCGATCACACATGCCTGCGCCGCCAACGACTGCAACGTGGGGAAAACGCCGAGGAGCGGGATGCGCGGAACATTGACGAGGGTCTCGCCCACCGCACCGGCTTCCTGCAGCGCCTTGATGCCCTGACCGGCGAAAGCGACCGCGAGGATGAGGAGAAACGCGGAGCTCACACGGAAAAACAGGCCTATAGGCAACCGCATCCCGTAGCGGAAAATGAGCCCTGCGACGAGCGCGAGCGAGACTGCGGCCAGCGCCACGCCGACGAGCACAGCGCTCTGCCCCCCCTCACCGGCCTGCGCCCACAGCGCTTCGTAGAACAGCACCGTCTCGAACACCTCGCGATAGACCGCAAGAAAGGACAGGCTCGCGAGCGCCCAGATGGTGCCCCGACCGAGCGCACCGGCGAGGCGCTGCTCGATGAACTGCCGCCAGGCTTGCGCGTGACTTTTGTCGTGCATCCACCAGCCGACATAAAGCAGGATCGCGGTGGACGCGAGTGCGGTCACACCTTCGGTCATCTCGCGTCCCGCGCCGCTCACGGACATCGCGTAACTGGCGATGAGCCAGGTCACGAAGCCCAGCGCGAGCGCCGCGATCCAGCCAGCGTGGATATAGCGCAGCGCGTCGCGGCGCCGCGCTTTGACGAGGAACGCGACGATACCGGCGAGGACCAGTATCGCTTCGAGCCCTTCTCGCATGAGGATGACGAAGGCGCTCACCGCCGCGCTCGTGGGTGACAAACCGGTACCGTCGAGCTTCGCTTCAGCGCGCTCGAGCGCTTCGCGGATACGCCCTGCGTGCGCCGCGACCGCGTCAGGGCTCGCCCCGTCTCGCATCAGACCGCGCAAACCCAGCATGTCGTGCTCGATCGCCGCTTTCAAGTCGCGGTCGATCGCCTCCAGCGCAGGCTCAACGGGCTCGAAGCCTTCCAGGTACGCGCTGACGGCAAGTTGCTGCGCGCGCACCCGGTCGCCGCCGCGATACGCTTCGAGTGCCGCAATGAGGTTCTGTCGCGCGATGACCAGCGGCGCGGGCCGCGCTGCGGCCAGCGCATGCGGCGCGTAGCGCAGGTAATCGTGGGCGCTCGCCGCTTTCTCACCGAAGCGCGATTCGACTTCGTTCCTCGAGAGCGTCGCGACATTCTTCATGTCCGGAAAGGCGGCGCGGCCTTCGCCCGCCTGCCACAAACCCTGTCCGCTCTCGCGCTGCGCAGGCGTCACACTCATGCCGGAGACAAAAAAAGCGAGCGCCCAGCGGTCGTCTTCGGTGAGCTTTCCGAAAGGCGGCATGGCCGTTCCCGACACGCCCAGCGTGATCGTGTTGTAGAGGCCGTATACGCTGCGGCTCGCCATGCGCTGCGCGTCATGAAAATTCGCCGGCGCAGGATTCAGGCCTTGCGCCGCCGGACCGTCTCCCCTGCCTTGCGTCCCGTGACACGCCGCACAGCTTTGCGCGTAGAGTGCGGCCCCCCGCGCGAGATCGGGAATGCGCCGTGGCGTAACCGGCAAGTGGTACGCATCGATGACTGCCCAGCGCAGCTTGCGCGACGCCTCGGCGACGAGGGCCGCATCGGCTTTGTCCGCGATGAGCTTGGCAAGCGCTCGCGCATCGGCGCGCAGCGCGTCCTGCACCGCGCCAGCGGGCAACGCTTTGAGCTGCTCCTGCACCTGAGCGGAAAACTCGAGCATTTCCCGGTATTCGCCTGCGGACGTGACGCGCCCGTGGGCCACCGCACCGGCGTAATCGACACCGATGTAATCGAGCACATGGACGACGGTCTGCGGTGCGCTGTCGCTGTTGTTTTGCGCGTTGACCGCCATCGAAACGGCGAGGAGTAAGGCCCACAGCCAGCGTGTGCGCATCACCGCTGTCCTGCTGGCTCGGTGACGAAGCCGATTCTCGTAAGACCGGCTCTCGCCGCCGCGGACATGACTCGCGCAACTTTTTCGTACTCGGCAGTACGGTCGGCGCGCAAATGCACTTCAGGCTGTGGCTCCAGGCGCGCCGAAGACGTCATGCGTGAGTCGATTTCCGCTGCACTGACCGGATGTCCGTTCCAGTAGACCTCGCCGTTCGCCTTGATCGCAATCTGGACGTTTTGCGCCTGCGCCACACTGGGCCTGCTCGACGCGCGCGGTAGCTCGACTTTGACCGCGTGGGTCAGGAGCGGCGCCGTGATGATAAAAATGACGAGCAGCACGAGCATGACGTCGATCAGGGGCACCATGTTGATCTCTGCCATGGGCGCGCTATTCGGGGATCTGGCAAAAGCACCGAATGCCATCACGCGGCTCCGCCGAGCGCGGGCTGCGAAGTTGTCGCAGCGACGGGCGCATGGGCGGCGAATACGTGCGCGCCCGTCGTGAGAAACGCGTAGAGGTCGTGGGCGAACGAATCGAGCCGCGCCAGCACGAGACGATTGCGGCGCACCGCGAAGTTGTAGGCGAGCACGGCGGGAATCGCGACCGCCAGGCCGAGCGCGGTCATGATGAGCGCCTCGCCAACGGGACCGGCGACTTTATCGAGCGTGCCCTGTCCGCTCATGCCGATAGAGACGAGCGCGTGATACACGCCCCACACCGTGCCGAACAGGCCCAGGAAAGGCGCGGTGCTGCCGATCGAGGCGAGCACGGTCAGGCCCGATTCGAAGCGCGTGGTCTCCTCGTCGAGGACGCGGCGCATCGAGCGCGTCAGGAATTCGCCCAGGCTTCCCGATTCGGCGAGCGTATTCGCACCGTGGCACTGGTGATGGCGGGTCGAGCGTATCGCCTGGTGTGCGAGGTTGGAAAACGGCTCGTCAGCCGCCTGACGGTCGAGCTGCGCGGCCACGGCGTGCAGCGATGGCGCCTGCCGGAAGAGGGCGAGAAAGCGCTCGGTACGGCGCCGCGAGAGGAATGCCGTCAGCGCCTGGGTCGCAATGAGGTACCACGTGGCGACCGACATCGCGAGCAGCAGAAACAGAATGGCCGTGCCGACGCTGTCGGTCTGCGCCATGAAATGGGCCAGGCCCACGGTCGGTTGTGCGTTCACGTTTCAACTCCTCAAGCTGAATGAAATCGGTACGAGCACCCATGCGCCGACGCTCGACTCGCCGCGACGCGCAGGAACGAATTTCCATTGGCGCACCGTGTCGAGCGCCGTGCCGTCGAGCCGGGCGTAGCCGCTGGAAGTCCACAACTGCACGTCCTCCGCCACGCCCCGATCGCTCACGAAGACCCGCAGCACCACCCTGCCTTCCTCGCCCATTCGACGCGAAAGCGGCGGATAGGCGGGGGCGGGATTGTTCAGATAGGCCGCGTTGAATCCCGGGGGAATAACCGGTGCGGGCGCAGGGGACGGCGCCGACGCGGGAACCGGAAGCGCCGCAACCGGCGCAAGCGGTGCGACCTCGGCGACCGGCGGCGCCGGTGTGGGCGGCGCAGGCGCCGTATAGCTCGTCTGTGCTTCGGCAACCGCGGCCATCACCGGGGGCTTTTGTGCAATGGGGGACGGTTCGCGACGCGGCACGCGAACCCGGGGGGCGAGCGGCGTGGGCAGCACGTCGGGCTTCTCCCGCGGGGGCG
>JBKJKJ010000340.1:0-8188 GCA_046597455.1 Burkholderiales bacterium | reverse complement strand
CCCGACCTGCTGCTCCTCGACGAGCCGACGAACCATCTCGATCTCGACGCGATCGTGTGGCTCGAGAAGTGGCTCACGGGTTATCGCGGAACCTTGCTGCTCGTGTCCCACGACCGCGATTTTCTCGACGGCTGCGTCACGCACATCGCACAGATCGCCGCGCAGCGGCTCACGCTCTACACCGGGAATTACACCGCTTTCGAAGAGCAGCGGGCCGCGCAGCTTGCCGGTCAGGCCTCCATGTACGACAAGCAGCAGCGTGAAGTGGCCCATCTGGAGCGCTTCATCGAGCGCTTCAGGGCCAAGGCGACCAAAGCGCGCCAGGCGCAAAGCCGGATCAAAGCGCTCGATCGCATGGAGCGCGTGGCGCCCGCGCACGTGGACGCGCCCTTCGATTTCCATTTCAGCGATCCGGCGCGCGCGCCGGATCCGTTGCTGGCGCTCGATGGCGTGAAGGCGGGCTATGGCGAGCGTGCTGTGCTGAACGGGGTGAATCTGACCCTGCGACCCGGCGCGCGTCTCGGGTTGCTCGGACCCAATGGCGCCGGAAAATCCACGCTGGTGAAGCTGCTTTCGGGAGAGCTCGCGCCGATCTCGGGCAAACGCCATGAAGGCCGTGGGCTCGCGATTGGTTATTTCGCGCAGCATCAGCTCGAGCAGCTGCGGCCCCGCGAGTCGCCGATCCAGCACCTCGTGCGCCTGGAGCCGAACACCCGCGAGCAGGCGCTGAGGGACTATCTGGGCGGTTTCGATTTCAGGGGAAAGATGGCCGATGCGATCGTCGAGCCTTTCTCAGGCGGAGAGAAGTCGCGGCTCGCCCTCGCGCTGCTCGTGCGTCGCCGGCCGAATCTGCTGCTCCTCGACGAGCCGACCAATCACCTCGATCTCGAAATGCGGCACGCGCTCACCAAAGCGCTTGCCGAATACGAAGGCAGCCTCGTTCTGGTGTCGCACGATCGCGCGCTCCTGCGCACCGTCTGTGACGGTTTCATGCTGGTCTCGGACGGGGACGCTTGTGAGTACGACGGCGATCTGGACGACTATATCGAGTGGCTAGTCGCGCGCCGCGAAGCGCAGGCGCTGGCGCGAGCCGATGCGGGGCAGGTCGCGGACAAGGCGGCGCGTAAGGAGGCGCGGGCCAGTGCCGCTGCCGATCGCCAGGACAAGCTCGCCCGTCGCAGACCGCTGATGAAAGAAGCGGGTGAGCTCGAAACGCGACTCTCACGGTGGCACGATGAAAAGCGCGAAATCGACGAGTCGCTCGCTGACCCGTCGTTTTACGAAAGCCCCGATCCTGACAAGCTCAAAGGCCTGGCGCTGCGCCAGAATGAGCTGACCCGGCTCATCGACGAGGCCGAGCATCGCTGGCTCGAAGTGTCGACCGAATTGGAGGAGATCGGCGACATACCGTAAACCGCGCCGCTCGATCCCCGACTCACCACTCAATACTCAATCGCCTGGAGGAATCACGCATGGATTTGCAGCTTGCAGGACGAACGGCACTCGTCACCGGGGCCAGCCAAGGCATAGGCAAAGCAATCGCCGGCCTTCTGGCGAAAGAAGGCGTGCGAGTCGCGATGGCGGCGCGCCGGGTGGAGCTGCTCCGAGCTCAGGCGCAGGCGTTCGTGCACGCGGGCTATCCCGAACCTGAAATCATAGAGGCAGACCTGTATCTCCCGGACGCGGCGGAGGCGCTCGCGGAAAAAGCTTCGCGTGCTCTCGGACACGTCGACATCCTCATCAATTCGGCGGGCGGAAGCCGGCCGATTCCCTTCGATGCGAGCAAGGCGGTGTGGGAGGAAGGCATGACGCTCAACTTCTGGCGGCTGCGCGAGCTGACCCACGCGGTGGTTCCCGGAATGAAGGAACGTGGCTTCGGGCGCATCGTCAACATGACCGGGACGTCCGAGCCGAAGATCATCAATGCGGCGTTTGCCGCCAAGGCCGCGGTGCACGTGTGGGCCAAAGGGCTGTCGCGCGAAATCGCGCCCTACGGCATCACGATCAATTCGCTGCAGCCGGGGCACATACACAGCGAGCAGATGAGCAAGCGCTATCCAACGATCGAGAGCGAGCAGGAATTCGCCCACGCCGAGATTCCTGCGAAGCGTTTCGGGACGGCTGAAGAAATCGGCGCCGTGGCGGTGTTTCTGTGCTCGCCCGCCGCGGCTTATGTGACGGGAACGGTCATCCCGGTCGATGGCGGCATGAGCCGCTTTGCTTTTTAGCGCGAGCGGCGCGAAACTGGATAATCACTTCTGCCGATCAATTCGAATTTTACGAGACCCCTTATGCCCCTACCATTGCGAAAAGCTGCCTTACTCGTGATGTTTGCTGCGACTTTCTCGGCCGCCTGCGCCGGCGAGCGCAAACCGGTGCAGTCCGAGAAGCACGCCTTCAACATCGTCACCCTGGTCGAAGGGCTGCAGAATCCCTGGTCGATGGCGTGGCTGCCGGATGGCCGCATGCTCGTGACCGAGCGCGCGGGCCGTCTGCGCATCGTTGCAAAGGATTTCAAGCTCGATCCCAAACCGGTCGAAGGCCTGCCGAAGATCGTGGTCGGCGGGCAGGGCGGTCTTTTCGAAGTCGCGCTCCACCCCGACTACAAAACCAACGGCTGGATCTACATCTCGTACAGCGGTCCGGGCGAGGGTGGTCACGGCACCGAGCTGATGCGCGCGAAGCTCGACGATCACCGGCTCACCGACCAGCAGGTCCTGTTCAAACTCCAGCCCAAGACCAACAGCGAGCATCACTTCGGCGGTCGCATCGTGTTCGACGGCAAAGGGCATGTCTACCTGACGCTGGGCGAGCGCGGCGACCGCAATCGTGCGCAGCGCCTCGACGATCATGCCGGCGGGGTCATCCGTCTCAATGAAGACGGCAGCGTGCCCAAAGACAACCCGTTCGTGAATACCAAAGGCGCGAAACCCGAGAAGTTCACGTATGGCGATCGCAACATGCAGGGGGCGGCGCTGCATCCGAAAACGGGGGAGCTGTGGACCCACGAGCACGGTCCACAGGGCGGCGACGAGATCAACGTCATGCGCGCCGGGCGTAATTATGGATGGCCGATCGTCACCTACGGTGCGGAATACGGCAGCGGTGAGAAGATCGGCCAGAGCGCGCCCAAAACCGGCATCGAGATGCCGCTGTATTACTGGGTGCCGTCCATAGCGCCTTCCGGCATGGCGTTTTACGACGGCGACAAGTTTCCGAACTGGCGAGGCAACATGCTCGTCGGCTCGCTGAAGGAAGACATGCTGGTGCGACTCGAATGGAATGGCGAGAAGGTCGTGAAGGAAGAGCGGCTGATGAAGAACGCGATCGGGCGCATTCGCGACGTGCGTGTGGGTCCTGACGGCTACGTCTATCTCGTGACCGATGAGCGCCGGGGCGTCCTCGTCCGCCTCGAACCGGTGAAACCGTAACGCAGCACTGCGAAAGACCCCAGGCGAGTGAACAGCTGCAAAGCGCCCCAACTTCGTGTCACGGACGAAAATCTCCACATGACCAGGACTCACGTTAAGCGCGTACTCATCGACACTGGCAAAGACCAGGCTGCACTGTCCAAAGGACAAAAGGCGTTCAACACGCTGATCAGGCAGATTGAAAAGAAGCGCAGCCGCCTCGCCGCCTGGGAGGCGGCGCTGCCGCCCTACCAGCAGAAATACGCCGGCGAGATGGTGGGTCTGCTCGATGAATCGCTGGACGTGCAAGTCGAGATGGTGCATTGCCTCGACCGGGCCAGCGGCTGGGCGGGACTGACCAAAACCGAGCGCCGCGAAATCGAGAGCATGATCATCGAGTTGGCCGTGGGCCTGGTGGCCGCACGGGACGATGCGCAGTTGAAAGCCATTTACAACCGGCACAGCCGGTCCGACTACGACGCCGAAGAGGCGGCGGGCATGGAGGGGATGAAAACGCTGCTGGAGGATGTCCTCGGTGTCGAGCTGGGGGACGATTTCGACATCGATTCACCCGAAGACATGCTGGGGCGCGCTCGGGCGGCTATGCGCGAAAGCCAGGCGCAGTACGACGCCGAACGGGAGGAACGCAAGGCGCGGCTGTCCATGCGAAAAAAGTCACCCAAACAGCTCGCCAGAGAAGCGCAGCAAGAGGCCGATGAGCGACAGCTTCGCCAGTCGATCAGCGAGATTTACCGCAAACTGGCCAGCGCGCTTCATCCCGACCGCGAACCTGATCCGCTCGAGCGTGAGCGCAAGACCGCGCTGATGAAACGCGCCAACCTGGCTTATGAGAAAAACAATCTGCTGCAATTGCTGGAACTGCAATTGGAGCTGGAGCACATCGACCAGAGCGCCCTCGGTAACATCAGCGAAGACCGGCTCAAGCACTACAACAGGATACTGAAGGAACAGCTCGCCGAACTGGACCAAGAAATTCTGCGCATCGAGGACGGGTTCAGGGCGCAGTTCAGCCTCGACCCATTCGAGAGCGTGTCGCCAGGCAGCATCCTGCGCGAGCTTTCCATGGAAATCGTCGAGGTGCAGCGCTGCATCCGCGATGCCAAGAAAGATCTGCTGGCTTTCGAGAACGTGAAAACCCTCAAGGCCTGGCTCAGGGCGTTGCGGCGTCGACCCAGAGTGGATGATATCGGCGAGTTTCCTTTCTGACGCGCCGCGAACGCTTCAAACGTAACAGGCGCGCAGGTGAGGCCTGCACTGTTGTTGTTTGTTCGGTGTTCACTGCGCGTCTTTGAGGGCTTTCCACGCGGGGTGCTCGGCGATCAGCGCGAGCGCACGGCGCAGCAGCGTTTTGCCCGGCTCGGTGTATTGCCACGTCGATGCGCCCGAAGGATGCGGAAGCGGCGCGAGGTCGAACGACACGCCGTTTCGTTTACCTTTGTGCAGCTTGCCCACGACGCCATCGAGTTTATCGACAGTCATGAACTGCCCGATCGCAAGCTTGCCGACAGCGATCACGAGCCTGGGCCTGTTGATTTCGAACTCGGCGTCGAGCCACGACGAGCAGTTCTCCACTTCATCCGCATCGGGCACGCGATCGCCCCCGGTCGGCCGCTTGCCTGGAAAGCATCGGCACACCGCCGCCATGTATGCGCGGCCTCGAAATCCGGCTTCATCGACTCCGATCTGGTCGAACCATTTGAACAGCATCTTCCCCGCAGTCCAGGCGAAAGGCCTGCCGAGCGCCGGCTCCTTGGGGCCCGGCGCCTGTCCGATCAACAGCACTCGGGACACCACGGGATTACCGATTACGGGCATGCTTTGCATGCGGGGGCAGCGGCGGCAGTGGGCCAGCGTGTCCTGGTGTTCGAGGAGGGTGCGCAACGATCGCTTCATGGGCTTAGAGGGGGAGGTTTTTTAAAGGCTGGATCGCAATGGGTTGTCGGGTGTCGCTAGCAGCCTGTAGGACTTACCAGTCGGGACAGGCGGCTAAAGCAAAACCGGATGGATTTGCGCAAAAAATGATTTCACAAGCATGTTTCCGACTTCATTCGGCTGTCCGGTTTTGCATAAGGAGCTTGTCGCATCGCAACTGCGACAAGCTCCCAGAGTGGGCCACGCATGCGGTACTTGACGTCGTCAGACCAGCACCGTGACGTCCCGGCCGCACTATTCAAGTGCGCACGCGCGTGCAACCGTGATTTAATAGGCTGATTATAAAGAATTTAGACCTTGGCATAAGGCTTGCTCATCACACACCTTGCCTCGCGACAATGCTATAAGAGGGCGGAGTTCTTCTATGTACGATGAGATGTATCGGGGCGAGGGCGAGGCGCGCGGGCATTACGCCGCAGTCCGGCAGTGGCTGGAGTCAATGCCGCCGGAGATCGTGGAGGCCAAGCGCCGGGAGGCGGATCTGTTGTTTCACCGCGTCGGGATCACTTTTGCCGTCTACGGGGACGAGGAGGGCGCCGAAAGACTGATTCCCTTCGACAGCATCCCGCGCATCATCCCGCACGCCGAATGGGCCGAGCTCGAGCGGGGTTTGAAGCAGCGGGTGACGGCGCTCAACCGGTTTTTGCACGACATCTATCACGGTCAGGACATCCTTCGCGCGGGTGTTATTCCGGCCGAGCACGTCCTCACGCACGATGCCTACCAGGTCGCCATGGTCGGCGTCGAGCTTCCCAACCAGGTCTACTGCCACATCGCCGGCATCGACATCGTGCGAAACGATGACGGTGAGTATTACGTTCTCGAAGACAACCTGCGCACACCCTCGGGCGTCTCCTACATGCTCGAGAACCGCCGCATGATGATGCGCCTCTTTCCCGAGCTCTTCGGACATTACAACGTGCGCCCGGTCGAGCATTACCCGCAGCTCCTGCTCGAAACGCTGCGTGCTGCCGCGCCCCGCAGCATTCGCGACCCGGTTGTTGTCGTGCTCACGCCCGGCCAGTACAACAGCGCGTACTTCGAACACGCATTTCTCGCGCAGCAAATGGGCGTGGAGCTGGTCGAATCAGCCGATCTGTTCGTGAAGGACGCGCAGATCTACATGCACACGACGAGCGCACACGAGCGCGTCGATGTCATTTATCGGCGCATCGACGATGCCTATCTCGATCCGCTTGCATTCCGCCCGGACTCGGCGCTCGGGGTGCCCGGGCTGCTCGCCGCCTATCGCGCGGGTAATGTTGCGATCGCCAACGCGATCGGCACCGGCGTCGCCGACGACAAGTCGACCTACCCGTACGTGCCGGAGATGATTCGCTTCTACCTGGGTGAGGAGCCGATTCTGCGTAACGTGCCCACCTGGCAACTGCGCAAGCCGGACGACCTGCAATACGCACTCGATCACCTGCCCGAGCTCGTAGTGAAGGAGGTCCAGGGTTCGGGCGGCTACGGGATGCTCATCGGACCGGCCGCGACACGCGCGGAAATCGAAACGTTTCGCACGCGCATTCTGGACAATCCCGGCAACTATATCGCGCAACCAACGCTGGCGCTGTCCACGTGCCCGACTTTCGTCGCTAACGGGATTGCGCCGCGCCATCTCGACCTTCGACCTTTTCTCCTGTGCGGCGCCGAGTGCAAGCTCGTCCCGGGGGGGCTCACGCGCGTGGCGCTGAACGAAGGCTCGCTCGTCGTGAATTCCTCGCAGGGCGGTGGCACCAAAGACACGTGGGTGGTCGGATGATCGACGCTGCACGGGCGGGGTTCTGATGCTCTCGCGAGTCGGCGACCTGATTTTCTGGATGTCGCGCTTCATGGAGCGCGCTGAAAACCTCGCGCGTATTCTCGGGGTCACATCGAATGTCGTCCTGTGCAGCACGCCGGAGACGCAGGAGCAGAACCTGCTCGCGCCGCTGACCATCACGGCGTCAACGAAAGCGTACTTCGAGGGCCACGACGAGCTTTCTCTACCTACGCTCATCCATTTCATGGCGCTCGATGCCGATAATCCGTCGAGCATTTACACGTGCATCAAGTCGGCCCGCGACAACGCACATGCGGTGCGCTGGCAGATCACGTCGGAGATGTGGGAGACGCTCAACTCGACGTGGATCGAAATGCGGTCGTTCAAACGCGCGCACGTGACCGGGCCCGAGGCGACGCGCTTCTTCGACTGGGTGAAAGAGCGTTCGCACCTGTTTCGGGGCGTCACGTACGGGACGATCATGCGCGGCGAAGCGTTTCACTTTTCACGACTCGGAACGTTTCTCGAGCGGGCCGACGATACCGCGCGGATACTGGACGTCAAGTACCACATCCTGCTGCCGCGCGTGGAGGACGTGGGCGGTGCGCTGGACTACTATCAGTGGGCCGCTCTGCTCAAGTCCGTGTCCAGCTTCGAGACGTATCGCACCATTTACCGGGACCAGATCCGGGCGATCAATGTCGCAGAGCTGCTGATACTGGACCGGCGCATGCCGCGCTCGCTCGCGGCGTGCCTGGAGCAGATCGACCAGGCTTTGTCCCGCGTGCAGGGGCAGAACGATCACCCGGCAAAGCGTCTGGCCGGGGAGCTGCAGGCGCGGCTCGTGCACGGCGACATCGACGAAATCTTCCGCGGCGGCCTGCACGAATATCTCACCAGTTTTCTGGAGGACATAGACGAGCTGGGATACCGGATATCGCGCGCGTATCTGGGAGCGTTATGACGTCATGAGAATCTCGATCGATCACATCACGCACTACGTGTACGAGGCGCCGCTGCGCTACAGCACCCAGTACCTGCGACTCTTCCCACCGACGAC
>JBKJKJ010000178.1:0-3707 GCA_046597455.1 Burkholderiales bacterium | reverse complement strand
CCCGCGCATCGGCCGCCTGCGGCCCGACAAGCAGCCGCAGTACGCCGACAGCCTCGAGCGCGTGCGAGCGCTGCTGGACGCGCCCGAGGGACGCCTGGTGCCCCGTGTGACCCCTGGTGACGCCTGAGTGACGCCTGACGAGAAACGGCTCATGGCCGAAGCTTCGCGCCGGCTGCGCAAGCAACTGCGGCGCCCCGCCCCGCCGCCGCAGCCGGCCGGTCCGCCGACACTGCTCGAAAGCGAATCGCTCCCCGTCGAAACAGGTAGCGCGCAGTCGCGGGTCGAAGCCTGGTTCGCGCGACAGGGCATGCAGCCTTTCGCGTTCCAGCGCGAAGTCTGGGCGCGCTACCGCGCAGGTGAGAGCGGTCTGCTCCACGCCTCCACCGGAACCGGCAAGACGCTGGCCGCATGGCTGGGACCGGTGATGCAGGCGATCGACGAACCGGATGCGCGACGCCCCCTCAAGGTGCTGTGGATTACGCCGATGCGCGCGCTGGCGGCCGACACTTTGCGCGCGCTCGCAGCACCCCTCAGCGAGCTGGGCCTCGCGTGGCGCGTGGGCCTGCGCACCGGGGACACGTCGTCTGCCGACCGCGCGCGCCAGGACCGGCGCGGGCTCGACGCAATCGTGACGACGCCTGAAAGTCTTTCCCTGATGTTCTCCAGGGCGGCCCATGGCCTCGCGTTCAGCTCGCTCAAAGCGGTCATCGTGGACGAGTGGCACGAGCTCATCGGTTCCAAGCGCGGGATCCAGGTCGAGCTCGCACTCGCCCGGTTGCGCACGCTCGCGCCTGCGGTTCGCGTGTGGGGCCTGTCCGCAACACTCGGCAACCTCGGGGAAGCCCGCGATATCCTTCTGCCGCAAAGCCCGGGGCACATCGTCGCAGGCTCCGAACCGAAACGCATGGAGATCGATTCGCTCATACCGGAAGACATCCTCAAGTTCCCATGGGCGGGGCACCTCGGAATCCGCTCGGTGGCTGAAGTGGCTGCCGAAATCGAGAAAAGCGGCACGACGCTCGTGTTCACGAATGTGCGCTCGCAGGCGGAGTTCTGGTATCGCGCGCTGCTCGAGCATCGGCCCGACTGGGCGGGAATCCTCGGTTTGCATCACGGCTCGCTCGATATCGCAACGCGCCGCTGGGTGGAGGACGGATTGCGCAGCGGCACCCTCAAGGCCGCGGTGTGCACGTCGAGCCTCGACCTCGGCGTCGATTTCTCGCCCGTCGACCGCGTGATCCAGATCGGCAGCACCAAAAGCGTCGCCCGCCTGCTGCAGCGCGCGGGGCGCTCGGGCCATCGGCCGGGCCTGCCCAGCCGGATTACCTGCGTGCCGACACACGCGCTCGAGCTTCTGGAGACCGCTGCCGCGCGCACCGCAGTCGCGCAGCGCGAGATCGAATCGCGCACCCCGCCTGCAGCGCCGCTGGACGTGCTGGTCCAGCACGTCATCACGCTCGCTGTCGGCGAAGGATTCGATCCCGAATCGCTGTTACACGAAATACGCCAAACCCACGCGTATCGCGACCTGCCGGAAGCGACATGGCGCTGGGTGCTCGGCTTCGCGAGTGGTGAAGGGGTGCTCGCAGCCTACCCCGATTACCGCCGGATCGAGCGCGGCGAGGACGGGCGCTACCGCATCGCCAATGTGAGACTCGCGCGCAGACATTGCGCACAGATCGGGACGATCACCTCCGACGCGTCGGTGAACGTGCAGTACCAGAGCGGCGGCAGGCTCGGCAGCGTGGAAGAGAGCTTTCTCGCCAAGCTGAAACCCGGTGACGCATTCGTGATCGGCGGCAAGACGGTCGAGCTAGTACGCATGCGCGACATGGCCGCGTGGGTGAAAAAGGCGTCGACGCGCTCGGCCCTGATGCCGCGCTGGCTCGGCGGGCGCATGTCGCTCTCGGGCGCGCTTTCGCGCCGCATCCGCAAAGCGCTCGAAAGCGCGTCGGACGGCGTGGCGGATTCGCCCGAAGCGATCGCGGTCATGCCGCTTTTGCAGATCCAGCAACGCTATTCGCGCGTTCCGGCCGCCTCCGAGCTGCTGGTCGAGCTGCACCGCACGCGTGAAGGCGTACACCTGTGCGCGTTTCCGCTCGCGGGACGCCATGTGCATTCGGGACTCGCCGCGCTGGTGGCGTGGCGACTCGGCCAGCGCTACCCCCTTTCGTTCAGCATGGCTTTCAACGACTATGGTTTCGAATTGCTCTCGCCCACCGCGTACGCGATCGACGAGCACATGCTCGGCGAAGTGTTCTCGGCGTCCGGTGCGCAAGCCGACATCGTCGCGAGTCTCAACGCGGCTGAGCTCGCGCGCCGGCATTTCAGGGAAATCGCACGTGTAACCGGGCTCGTCTTCCAGGGTTACCCCGGTCAGGGCCGCAGCGCGAAACAGCTGCAGGTGACGAGCGGGCTTTTGTATGACGTCTATGCACGCCACGACCCGGGCAATCCGCTGCTCGAACAGGCGACTCGCGAAGTGCTCGAGCGCGAGCTCGAAATGACCCGGCTCAACGCGACACTCACGGAGCTGACAGAGCGGCACATCGTGCTCACGCAGCCTTCACGGTTGACGCCGCTCGCCCTTCCGCTCATCGCCGAGCAGATGCGCGACAAGCTCACCACGGAGAAGCTCGCCGACCGCGTGGCGCGCATGCAGCTCGCGATGCAGGCGCCGGAGCCGACAAGCAAGCGCAGGCGAAAAGATGCTGCCTGAAGGCGCTCTCGCAGTCGACGCCGGTCATGAACGCCTGTGGCTGCTGGCCGAGCGGGCAGCGTACTGGCCGCGAATGCAGACGCTGCTCGTGGCGGACGCGCACCTGGGCAAGGCTGCAGCCTTCCGCAGCGCAGGTGTCCCCGTGCCTCGCGGCACGACGGCTGACAACCTGGAGCGCCTCACTACACTCATCACGCGCCTCGAGGTTCAGCGCGTGGTCTTCCTGGGTGATCTCGTCCACAACGCCGCGGGCGTGCGCGCCGCTGCTTCGGCGTTCATCCGGTGGCGCACCGTGCACGCAGACATCGAGATGCTGCTCGTTCGAGGCAATCACGACCGGCACGCGGGAGACCTGCCGGCCGATTGGAATATCACGTGCGTGGAGGAGCCGCACCCGATCGGCAGCATCGCGCTGTGCCACTTCCCGCAAAACGTTGCGGAACACTATGCAATCGCAGGCCACGTGCATCCTGCGGCGCGCCTCGTCGGACGCGGGCGCGCATCGCTGCGCCTGCCGTGCTTCTGGTTCACCGCCAACCACGCCGTTCTACCTGCGTTCGGGTCGTTCACCGGCATGGCCGAAGTCGAGCCTTCGGCGTGCGACCGCGTCTACGTCATCGCAGAGCGCAGCGTCGTATCGGTTCGAGGTGATGAAGCGGCGCGCTAGAAGTACCTTTCCGCTACGCTTGCCCCACCATCGCGCGGCTGTAAGCAAAAAGGAAACGCCATGATCGAACGAAGCTGCACTATTGCAAAGTGGGTCGCCGCTCTGGTTTTATTCAGTGCGGCGTCGGCACGGGCGGCCGATTCGTATCCCACCAGGCCGATTCGCATCATCGTGCCCGCCGCGCCCGGCGGCACAACCGACATCGCAGCGCGCGCCCTCGCCGACAGGATGGGGGCCGAGCTGGGCCAGTCTGTGCTCGTGGACAATCGCGCGGGCGCCGCAGGAATCGTCGGCGTGCAGGCATTTCTTGCCGCCCCGCCC
>JBKJKJ010000147.1:0-2773 GCA_046597455.1 Burkholderiales bacterium | reverse complement strand
CTGGCGGCAGTGCGAGTCGCCTGTCCAGATGAGGCCGCCTTTGAGGAACACCGGCACGAATAGGGTAGACCCTTCCTGCATCTCGTTGATGTCGAGGTTGGATCCGTTCTTCCACGGACGCAACGTCGATACCGGGGCCATCGGATCTTTGACCCCGCCTTTCCGGGGCGAGGGATCATCCGGATCGATGCCCACCGCGAGCGTGCCGGGAAAGGGCTGCAGGTCGAGCGTCACGCCGGGCTTGAACTCGGTCGTGCGTTTCTGCAGGTCGAGCGTGAAGAACCGCAGGAAGCCTTCGGGCATTTCGGACGCGAGCGCCCCGATGGTGGGGAAATCCTTGCCCGGCAGATTGAAATTGGTGGCAAAAGGCTTGGGCTCGATCCTCAGGATGCGGATCTCGAGCACGTCGCCGGGCTCGGCGCCATTGACGAAGATCGGCCCGGTCATCGAGTGCGGCCCGCCTCCGGGATTGGCCTTTCGCAGCTCCACCACCTGGTCCATCGTCATGCCTGGGCGCACCTTGTCGTGCGCGTGCATCATGGTCTCGATCGAGACGGTGTCGCCGGAGTTGATGGTGAGCTTGGGGGACTCGCGCGGGTCGAGCCAACCCCACTGCACGGTGTCGAGCGTCGCGGGGAGGGTGTGGTGCTTGCCGGATTTGGCCGAGGCGGCCCAGTCGTGGTTTCCTCTGGGCGCTGCCGATTGCTGGGCGATGACTGCCCCACCGGCGAAGGCTGCGGCTACAGCTGCAATGATGCTGGTGCGTTTCATCGATTTCATGGCGACCCCCTTGAAAGTGAGGTGGCTCATGGTGGCCGGTCTTTTCAGCGCACGTCAAGCTTTTATCGTGCGAAAGGCCGGTCGGATCAGAGCACTTCGTTGAGCATGTAGAAAGCGTTGTCCTTCAGCTTGTGCCAGATGCCGCGCTTACGCCACGCCTCGAGCTCGATCTCATGACATTGCGGCGCGTATTTTTCGAAGACCGCATCGAGCCTTTGGGCCGTGGCCGCGTCCCGGATGCCGAGCGTGATCTCGTCGTTGGTCTCGAACGAGCGATCGTCGAAGT
Source organism: Burkholderiales bacterium (assembly GCA_046597455.1). Taxonomy (GTDB): domain Bacteria; phylum Pseudomonadota; class Gammaproteobacteria; order Burkholderiales; family SG8-41; genus JAQGMV01. Next base: position 1,707 of record JBKJKJ010000147.1, on the reverse strand, counting down.
TGCTCGAACCGATCGCGCTCCATACGCTGTCTACGGTCATGACTTTCTGGTGGAGGAGCGTGTGGGGATACTCGAACAGCCGCACGCCGCACCGTAAAAGCTTTTCGAAGTTGCGATGTCCCGCGTGCTGCACCATCGGGTTATCGGATCCGCCGGTCGAAGGCATCATCACGCGCACGTCGACGCCGCGGGACACGGCCTCCCCGAACGCATCGATCGCTTCGGGCTCGGGAATGAAATAGGGGTTCTGGATCCAGATCCGCTTGCGTGCGAGGCAGATCGCGGTGTGGTGAAGAATTTTCACCGCCGGGGCGGAACCCTCGGGCTTGGCGTAGGTGGCATGGATCGTCACGTCGCCGGCGGGCTCCAGGAACGGAAACACGTCATCCCCGACGAACAGTTCGCCGGTTTCCCCGGCCCAGTTCTCGCTGAACGCCGACTGCACGCTGTTCACAATGGGGCCGCGCAGCTTCACGCTGAGGTCGCCGAAGTGTTCGCTGTCCTGGGCGTCGCCCAGCCAGCTGTCGACGATGCAATGGCCGCCCACGAAGGCGAGGCGGCCGTCGACGACGACGAGCTTGCGATGATCGCGGTCGTTCAGCACGCCAATATTGCGAAACGTCTTTTTGTGAAAGAACACCACCCGGCATCCGGCTTCCTCCATCCGGCGCTGTTCCGATTTACCGATCTCCTTGGAACCCGTCGCGTCGAGCATGACGCGAACCTGCTTGCCTGCGCGAGCCCGCTCCGCCAGCGCGTCAGCCACGCGCTTGCCGAGCACCCCTTCCTTCCACAGGAATGTTTCGAAATGGACGGACTGCTCGGCAGACCGGATGCCTTCGATCATGGCGTCGAAAAAGGCGCCGTTCTCGAAGACTTCGACCGAGTTGCCGGCTACCGCGGTGCTGAGGGTCAGACCGGCGAGGGAGGGGATGAGGTCCTCGATCGGCGAAGCGCATTCGATTTTCAGCTTAGGATCGCGATGCCGCTTGATCGACCAGATGACGACGATCAGGAACAACACCACGCCGAAAAACACCACCGCGGGGTAGAGGGACAGCTCGTTCCAGAACGAATCATTCATTGGCGTGTGATCCAGGGGGCGTGAAAGCGGCGTCTAACAGCAGTAAGCAGGCCTGCGGGAGCGGCCAATTCGCACGGGCGCGGGAGGCCCCGCTTCGAATCCTGCCATCCCGTTACCCGGCGCTGGACGTAGCGCAGTCTACACGCAGCGCCGTATCACGCGGCACCGCCGTTGCTGAGGTGCGACTCTGGTTAGCGCTTATCCAGCGTCAACTTCGAGGGGGGGCGGCCGCAAGGTGTATTCCGGTTCAATTGCTCCGGCCCAGTTCCTCTTTGATTCGCTCGATGCGGTTTCCCGGATTTGGATGGGTGCTCGCGAATTCCGGCGTGCGGCCCCCGCCCGAAGCTTTTTCGAGGATCTGCATCACCTTTATCGCAGCGCGGGGATCGTAACCCGCTTCGCGCGTCAGACGAAGTCCCAACCGGTCCGCTTCGAGCTCGTCGTCGCGACCGTGCTTCATGTTGATCATACTGCTCGCGAGCTGGGCGAGCTGAGCCGTATCGTAGCTTCCGCTGCCGATGGCCACCGCACCGATGATGTTCTGTGTGAGCTGCTGTTTCGCGAGATGCTCGGCCGAATGACGCGCGAGGTCGTGTCGGACTTCGTGGCCGAGCACGGCGGCG
>JBKJKJ010000134.1:0-2559 GCA_046597455.1 Burkholderiales bacterium | reverse complement strand
CGAAATGGCTGGAGTTTTCGCAGAGGCACTAAAGAAACAGCAAAATGCATTGGCCAAAGCAATTGAGCAGCAGCAGCAAACATTGACAAATGTTGCGACCACCACCGCCACCAGCCTGGCGTTTGTGACCGAGCAACATGGCAAAGTGCTGCACGATGCCACGGCCGCGCAGGCTAATCATTTTTTGGCGTGGACAACGGACATGGACGAACGCATTGCCAAAAACAAACAGGACACAAAAGAGAAAACGGATCAAATCGTGACCACAGTGCAGCAGAATGCGGCCGTGATGCACCGTGCGCTGGGTAAGGTTATTCCCGTCGAACTTCCAGAAGCGTTGACCAAGAAATTGTCCGCGCTTGAACTGCGCGTTGCCGATGAGAAATCTTGGCCGAAAGACGCAGCGGGAACTGACGCTATGGTGTCCGAGTTGCGTGGTTTGCTTCGCCAGATTCCACCGTGGGCAGAGGAAGATTTGTTGCCGCGCTTGAACACTGCGCGTTGGGGTGTCCACTCCATTCAGGTGATCCAAGCGAATTCTACTGCCACGAAAGAAGATTTAGAGACTGCGGTGGAAGCGTTTGCGAACCAACTTTCGATCGAACCGGATAATGGTTCGACGGCGATTTCAAACCGGCTCCAAAGTTTGCAGATAGAAAAAAGAGGCCGTTACGAGGAATTCCGGTTTAACAGTGCTTGGAATGATGCGAAAGCGGCATTGGAAGGCAAAGCAAATGGCTTGGCAATCTGGCAGAGATTGAGCGAATGGACGAACAGCCCCCCACACGGACAGCAAGTGCTCGAACTCCGGCAACAACTCCGTTCGCGACTGCTGGAAGATGAAGTCACCAAGTTTGTCGAAACGACAAAAGCAAACCTGCAAAGAATCGGTGTCCTAACGAACGAGGCGCTGCGCCAAGCGGGATATTTTCGGACACTGGAGAATGTCACGGTTCAGCGGTTGAAACTGCTTGAAGAAGCAGAGGTTCCCAATACCGCAGTCAATCTGCTGGCAGATTTGTCTGCTTCGGTTGAATCCCGAATCAAGGCAGAATCCGAAAAGCAAAAGCAGGAAGACGCTGGACGTGTTCGGGGCTATCAGCAGTGGGCATTGCGGAAGATTTCGGCTTTCCGCAAGGATTTTGCGGAAGCGCAGCAGCAGAAAAAGTCCGGCAAGATTTTCGGAACGAACGTTTACACGGATTTTGAAATGATTCGCGATGCAATGGTGAAAAATCTTCTGCCAGTGTCTCCGGGGCACTTGGACTCGGCAGTCGTGAAGATATACAGCCCAGCGTACGAAGAAGGCTGGAACAAACTGGGCGGGAAAGACGAAAAGCATCTTCAAATGGAAGTTGCGGAGAAGGACGCCACCACTTCAAAAAAGACTCCGCAAAATTATCAGGAGTAGTAGCCATGAAATCTTTTTTTCTGACCATTTCGTTTAGTTGCGGCTTATGCGTGTTTGCTCATCGGGTCACTGCGCAACCAACATTGACACTGTCACCGCCGCTCACGCATCACGAACAAGCATCCGCTCTCGGCGAAATGACAAAGGCCGAGAAGCAGTCATGGATGCGAGAACAAATTGGCGAACCCTGGCGTTTGATCAAGCAGTTCAAGAACTTCGAAGGCAAAGGTTATATTGACCCTTCTATTCCTGGCGTTGTGAAAAACTTAAAACTGCTTAACTCCTCGTCATGGCAACAGGCGAAGGGCGCAGCACGCGAGTTGATTTACGGCACAGAGGTTTATCAAGACTCTCGCTTTAAACTTCTCGGTATTGGCCAACCCGTAAACGCGCACTACGGACGGACGGATAAAGATTTGCCACTTCGTCACAAGCAAACTGGCCAGCGTTTCCGCATTGAAGTGAAAGATGTGAAGCCAGCCTCGCAAGGCGCCGACTTGGAGAGAATCAAAGGCCAAATCGATAAGATGGCAGCCGAGTATCGGCACACAGGCGAGTTGCAGGTATGGGTAAATCGGCAGAAAACAATTCCGTCCATCAAAGAATATGCGCAACAAAAAGGCATTCCCGTTTACGAAAAGACAAAGCAGGTGGACTTTTCAAAAGTCTTGGATGATTTGGATTCACGCAGCGTTTTAGAATCGCGAGTGAAGTTTTATGGTGGTCTTGCAAATTCTGGATTTGGAATCTTGATTCTTTACACTTCCGGCAATGCTTTGCTTGCTGAAATGCAATCGTCTCACGACGACCTCGCAAGTCGGTTGCGGATGGGCGAGAATGCCTCTCTCTTCGTCGCTGGAAGCGCAATGACCACCGAGGGGCTTGCCAAACTTGGCTCATGGACGGCTACTAAGTGGTTTGCAGCCAACGAAACCACACTGGCGATACTAGGAATTACAGCGAGGTGGGCTGGGCCACTCGGCCAAGGCGCGTTCATCACTGCTGAAGGCGTCGCTATTGTGAGAGACATTCGCCAATGGGATCACATGTCAGAGCGGCAAAAGTATGTCGCTTTGATCAGGCATGGTTCAAATGCGCTACTAATTGGAGCGTATTATGTGAAGAATCCGTTGGCCGCAATTCCTATG
>JBKJKJ010000103.1:0-2654 GCA_046597455.1 Burkholderiales bacterium | reverse complement strand
CACCGGCCTAGTGCTCGTGCCGGTGATGCGCATCCGGGAAATGAGGGTGCGCGTGCGACAGCGGCTCGTGCGTGTGCCGGTGCGCGTGACGCGTCGCGGGGAGACCGGTTTGCGAGTGATCGTGCTGATGGTGAGCATCGTGTTCGTGTTCGTGTTCATGTTCGAGTAAGCGGTGCGTATGCTCGTGATCGTGGTCCTCGGTGAGATGCAGCCACACTCCGCACGCCATGAGGACGCCCGCGGTGACGATAGCGATCGAGAGCGGCTCACCGAGGAGCACAATCGACACGACCATGCCGGCGAACGGCGCGGTCGAGAAATACGCGCTCGTGCGCGCCGTGCCCAGGTGCCGTAATCCGATGACGAACAGCACGAGGCTCAGCCCGTAGCTGACGAATCCCACCACGGCGCCCAGTGCCAGCGTGGTCGATCCCGGCACCTCGTCGCCCATCGCCAGCGCCAGCACGAAGTTGACCGTGCCTGCGCCCAGCCCTTTTACCATGGCGAGGAAGGTGGCATCGGAAAGCGAGACCTTGCGGGTCAGATTGTTGTCGAGCCCCCACGCGAGACACGCCCCGAGCACAGCCAGAGCCGGCAGCGCCGCACCGAAATCCGCCTGCCCGGGCCAGGACAGGACGACCGCGCCAGCCACGATGAGCAGCATGCCCAGCGCGATGCGGCGATCGAAGTTCTCCCGAAAGATGAACCACGCGAGGAGTGCGGTGAACACCCCTTCGGCATTGAGCAGGAGCGACGCCCCGGAGGCCGGCATGCGGGTCAGGCCCCACAGCAGCAGAACCGGCGCGATGACACCGCCGGACGCGATCGCGGCCAACAGCCAGCCCGATTCGGACCACGAAAGCCTCGTGGACGGCGTGCCGCGGATCAGACGCACCATCAGCAGGCCCAGCCCCGAACCCAGATACAGCACCCCGGCGAGCATCCAGGGACTGGCGTGAGCCAGCAACAGCTTGGCGAGTGGTGTGCCGACACCGAAGAGTACCGCGGCCCCCAGCGCGGCCCCCACGCCCGGATGTCGACCTCGAATCATCTCGGGACCGCCCGACGCATCACGCCGCCAGACGACTGCGACGAATCCCAGGCCGCTTGCGCGCCGCCGGCGCCACGTCGTTCGCCCGGTGAACCGGAGCGCCCGCGACCTCCCGCGTCACTGGCGCGTTCCGGCTGCGTATATGAAGTCGTCGAAAGCGGTGACGCTGTCGCCCTTGGTCCACACGCCCACCGCGCCGGCGCCGGCGATGCGCGAATCCAGGACTTCGATATACGTTTTCCCATCCAGTGAGACCTTGATCGCCTGACCCGCGAATTCGACCCGCAAGGTGTGCCAGATGTTCTTCGCCACCGGCGCATCCACGTACTTGATGGTACTGCGGCGCCCATTCCGGGTGTAGTAGAGCGAAACGTTGTTCTCCAGCGCATTGGCTCGCGCGACATAGTAATTATTTCCGTCTTTCCAGCGCCATACGACGCCGCCGGCCTGGTCGCTGCGTCCCGCGATCGGACGAAATTTCACCTCGACGTGGCCGTCCCGGATCGATGCGCCCTTCACCACGCACCACGGAAAATCGCCGACGCCCGATTGCCTCAGAACGTTCGGCTTGCTCGGTGCCGCCGTATCAGCCTCCACCACCCACGCCGACGTGCCTGATCCGGTCACGCCGCATGCCCACTGCGCGGGCAACGCGCCTGCCGAAAACATATCGAAATTTACAGTTTCGGCCCGGGCACCCCCTGCATGGAAGATTGCGATTCCGATTGCGCAGCACCACATAGCCCAGGCAACGCGCGCGGAAGACGCCATGAAAATCTCCTTTAAAGTCCAATGCTGCGTCTGCCGCGAAGGAAGAATCAGGCCCGATCGCGCCTCGCCTGAAAAAGACAGTGCCGATCGCGCAACGTGAAACCAGGCGCACAGCTTTTGACCATGGCCGTGACCGCATGCCGGGCGCCTCGGGCCCGTCGATCGGACGCCCGGTTTTCCACAGGACTATCCACAAAATCTGTGGATAACAAAGGGTACGCCGAAGCGAACGATACGAGGCCGGCGAAAAACGGGGTTGCAAGCCGTCTCGAGCTGGCACCAGGGCGGCTGCGGGACGGCCGCTGGGCGGCGCTTGATCGATGCGCGGCGTGCGCAGGGAGCCGGCGAGCCACCCCCCGGTCGGACACTACTTCGCTTTGAGCGCCGGCAGGCCCAGTGCCGAATGCAGCGCCCGCAACACCTTTTCCGCGTTGAACGGTTTCACGACGAAACCGCTGGCGCCATTCTTGAGGGCCTCGGTCACCACTTCCGATGTCGACTGCCCGGTGACCATGATCACCTTGATAGCAGGGGCCTGCTCGCGTATCGCGCGCAGGACCGCGAGGCCGTCGAGCCCGGGCATGAGGATATCGAGGCAGACCACGTCAGGCTTCAGACTGGCCGCCAGCTCGATCGCCGACGGGCCGTTCGCGGCCTCACCGACGACGGTGAGCCTTGCGTCGTGCCGGATGACGCCGCGCAGAACCTCGCGCACTACCGGGTTGTCCTCGGCTATCAGCACGGTGCGGACACGATCTTGATCGGTCATTTTGAAGTTGTATTCCGTTCGACTTTCATTGACAGCCGCCAGACCTCGTGTAGGCCTGACGGG
>JBKJKJ010000617.1:0-5468 GCA_046597455.1 Burkholderiales bacterium | reverse complement strand
TCGCCTGGTGACACGCCACGCAGTTGGCGGCATAGACTTTTTCGCCCTGCACTTTCAGCTCGTCGAGCGTCCACTGCTTGGCGGGGTCGACGACGACCGCAGCCGTTTTCTTTTTCTGCTCAGCCACCCAGGCGGCGTATTTCTCCTGCTCGACCACTTCGACGACGATCGGCATGAAGCCGTGATCCTTGCCGCAGAGCTCGGCGCACTGGCCGCGATAAGTGCCGATCTTGTCGGCCTTGAACCAGGTGTCGCGCACAAAACCGGGAATAGCATCCTGCTTCACGCCGAACGCCGGCACCCACCACGCGTGGATCACGTCGTTCGCGGTGGTGATGATGCGAATTTTCTTGCCCACGGGTACGACGACGGCGTTGTCGACTTCGAGCAGGTAATTGGGGTTGTTCTTCCGCGCCTCGTTGTTATGGCCGTCGATCTGGTCGCGGGGCGTCGTGAGACTCGCGTAGAAGCTGATGCCTTCCTGGAGGTAGTCGTAGCCCCACTTCCACTGGTAGCCCGTGGCCTTGATCGTGATATCGGGATTGGACGTGTCCTTCATGGCGATGATCGTTTTGGTGGCCGGGTAGGCCATGCCGATCAGGATTATGAAAGGAATGATCGTCCACGCGATCTCGACCGTGGTGTTCTCGTGGAACTGTTCCGCCGCGTGCCCGACCGATTTGCGGTGCTTGATGATGGCAACCATCATGAAGCCGAAAACCACCACGAAAATTGCGACGATGATCCACATGATCAGCGTGTGCAGATCGTAGATCTGGTGCGCGATCGTGGATTGCGGCGCCTGTAGGTTGTACTGGTTGGCCCAAGCAGCGCCTGCGCCCCCCATTACCGCTACCGCGAGCGTTGCCGCAGCCGCAAACGTGCTCCCCAACTTGCTGGTCATGCTTCCCTCACCTGTGAATTTGATTCGTTGCGGGCGCTAACCACCGCGCAGCTCGCGCCCCAGCTCGCGTGCCATTTCCAGGCGCCGCTCTTCGCATAAGTGCCGTCCGATCTCGATCTCGCGTCCGTGCGAGCGTAGCGCAAGCCTGCTGCCGTCTGCCTCGCAGATGACTTTCGCCCAATTACGGCTGAGCTCGAGACGTCTGACCTGCGCTCCTTCGTGCACCTCGATTGCGAGGCTGCCGCCCCGTATTGTGATCTGCTCATAATCCGCCGCATGGCGATCCATGTAGCGGAACGCGAGATACAGCACCGTCATTTCCAGCCCTGCGAATGGCAGGATCGGCCACGCGCCGGCAATCAGCGAAAAACCCCCGGCGATGCCGAGCGAGACAACCAGAATGAAACCGAAGACGAGCTGCCTGCCGCAGGCGGAAAGGGAATTATTGCGGCGCGCGGTATAAACGTACTCGGCCGTTTTCTCTCCGGCGACGCACTTCATCCGAGCAATCCTCGAGTTGCCGCACGAGCCATTAAACCCGCGAAATTTATCATAGGCGGGGGAACGGTGGCAATTCCACGCGCTATGCGAGAGCCAACGCGATGAACGATCACGCCCCTGAAATCCCGTTTTCAGACACGCGGCACAGGGCACCGATGTCGAGAATGTCGCCCTCGATCGCGTTTCGCGGGTCCCTCGCATATGCGAGGCGAGCGAGCAGCGGCGCGCGCAGCCGGTCCTGCAATGAGTTGACATTGTCGGTCGCGTGCAGCATGTCGGGGTCGATATGGTTCGCGATCCACCCTGCAAGCGACAAGCCAGCCGACTCCACAGCCGCAGCCGTGAGCAGCGCATGATTGATGCAGCCCAGGCGCATGCCCACCACCAGGATGACCGGCAGGCACAGTTGCGCCGCCAGGTCCGCCGTGTCGAAATGGGGCCCCAGCGGAACACGAAAACCGCCGGCGCCTTCAACGATGACACAATCAGCAAGCGCAGCCAGCCGAGTGTATGCGGCCTGAACTCGCTGCAACTCGATGACGACGCCGGCTTGTGCGGCAGCGATGTGAGGCGCGATCGGCGGCGCGAAGCAATACGGATTCACGAGCTCGTCGGGCGCCTCCACATTGCCTGCGGCCTTGAGCGCCGTCACGTCCTCGTTCACGAGCCGCCCGCGCGCCATGCTCGCCCCGGCAGCGACCGGCTTCATGCCCACCGCGCGCAGGCCGCGGCTTGCGAAACCGCGCAGCAGCGCGCACGAAACCAGCGTTTTGCCGACCCCGGTGTCGGTGCCGGTGACGAAAAAACCGTAAGGCGCGAGGCGTGAGGGTGCAGGCGTCATTCGAATCCGTCCGCGCGCTATGGCTGTGCCTTGATATCGATCACCGGCCGGCCCGTCGGGCTCAGTCGCGGCAGCGGCTTCCACGCGTGGCCGTAAATCACTTCGAAAGTCGCGGGAAGCTTGCCGTCGCGCCGCAAGGCTTCATAGCGGTCCTGCACCGCCTTGATCAATGATTTCCCGGAGAGCGAGCCCGGCCTGCCCTGCGTCACATTGTGAGCGCCGATCGACTTCAGGTCGCGCATGAGGTCGCGCACGGCGTCGTAGGTGAGCGTGAACGGCTCCATATCCATGACCGGATCGGCGTAGCCCGCGTGAACGAGCATGTCACCGATGTCGTGCATGTCGACGAAGCGGTTCACGTGCGTGCGGCCATCCGTGCCTTCGTACGCGCGCCGCAGCTCCTTGAGCGTGTCGGGGCCGAAGGTACTGAACATGAGCAGCCCCCCCGGCTGCAGCACGCGATGCATCTCAACAAAAGTACGCGGCAGATCGTTGACCCACTGCAGGGCAAGATTCGACCATAACAACCCGATCGATCCGCTGCGCACAGGTAACTGTTCGAGGTCCGCACACAAACCGTAAAGCGGCGCTCGCAGGCCCGGGATGTTGCGCCACCACGCGAGGCGCTTGCGTCCGCGCTCGAGCATGGCGAGCGCAATGTCCAGCGCGATCAGAGGCGTCCCCGGATGGCGCGCCATGAGCCCGGGAAGCGCATTTCCCGTGCCACTGCCCGCATCGAGTATGGCCGCGGGACTCACTTTGATGTAATCCAGCCTTCCCAGCATGCGGTTGCACACTTCGTGCTGAAGGACTGCCGCAGCGTCGTACCTGTCGGCCGCCTTTTCGAACGAGCGCCGCACCTGGCGCTTGTCGACCGTAAGCTCATCGGCCATCGAAAAACCCCGTCATCAAATCGGCCACAGTCCCGGGATCGGAGACAAAAGGCGCGTGCGCTGCACCGTCCACGACGGCAAGCCGACCGTTGTGCAGCTTTGTGGCGAGATACTCGGCTGCCGCCAGCGGCACCAGTCGGTCATTGCGCCCGTGGATCACCAGTGCCGCACTCTCGATTTTGTCCAGCACGGGTCTCAAGTCGGTCTCCATCAATACTTCCAGCCCTTTTTCCAGGGTACCGTCAGCCGCTACGCCATCGCCCGCGCTGCCGTAGACACACGCGCGCAATGTTGCGGCGACACGCTTGACCGCGCCATCGCCCTGCGCCTGGAGTGACGCGAATCGCTTGAGCGTTCCAGCGGCGTCGCGATCCAGCGCGGCCGCAAATTCCTGCAGCACGCAGGCTTCCAGCGCCGGGTGCCAGTCCGCCCGCCGGGCGAAACACGGGGTAGTACCGATCAGCACCATGCGCTCGACCTGCTGCGCTTCGGCGCGCGCCCACGCCAGGGCCACCTGCCCGCCGAGCGACCAGCCCGCGACGAAGCAGCGCGCGGGCGCGGCGGCGGCGACGCGTTGCGCCATGCACGCCAGCTCGTACGGCTCGCAAGATGGGCCGTCGTAGCCGGGGAGCGCGATGCACCGGACATCGTAGCGGCCTTCGAGCCTGTCGCCGAGGGCGTCGAACACCGTCCGGCTCATGCCCCACCCGTGCAGCAGCACGAGCGCTTTCACGGTGGGGCCTCGATCGAGCGCAATGCATCGATGAGGCGATCGACATCGGCTGCGCTATGGTCTGCTGAAAGCGAAATGCGCAATCGGGCCGTGCCGCGCGGCACGGTGGGTGGGCGGATCGCAGGCACAAGCAGACCGCGTTCGGCGAGCGCCTCGGACAGGGCCAGCGCGTCCCGGCTTTCCCCGACGATGAGCGGCTGGATCGCCGTATCCGACGCGAGCAGCGTCCAGCGGCTGCCGGCGAGCCCCTGCCGCACTCGGCCGATCAGCTCGAAAAGATGAGCGCGACGCGCGCTGTCGCGGTCGATCAGCTCGAGGCTTTTGAGCAGCGCGTGGGCGACGAGCGGCGGGGTCGCCGTCGTGTAGATATAAGTACGCGCCCGCTGGACCAGTATGTCGCGCAGCTCGGGCGCGCCCGCCACGAAAGCGCCATAGACCCCCGCTGCCTTGCCGAGGGTGGCCATATAGGCGATGCGAGTCGAGCGCAGGCCGGCATGTTCGAGGATGCCGCGGCCCCTGCGCCCCAGCACACCGAAACCGTGGGCGTCGTCGAGCACGAGCCATGCATCGTAACGCTCCGCGAGCTCGCACAACGCGACCACCGGCGCGATGTCGCCGTCCATGCTGAAAACGGCATCGCTGACGATGAGCTTCGTCGGCGCCGGCGACGCGCGCAGCCGCCGCTCGAGCGCCGCGACATCGACATGGCGATAGCGCACCAGATCGGCCCGACTGAGCACCGCGGCGTCGTTTAGCGATGCGTGGTTGAGCCTGTCGGCGAAGATCGCGTCGCCGCGTCCGGCGAGCGTCGTGACCAGGGCCAGATTCGCCATGTATCCGCTGGAGAGGAAAAGCGCTGCGGGCAGATCGACGAACCGGGCGAGCGCCTCCTCGAGCGCGTGGTGCGCCTGGGTGTGTCCGAGTATGAGGTGCGAAGCGCCCGCGCCGACGCCGTACAGGCCGGCGCCTTCGCGTGCCGCTTCGATGAGCTCGGGATGCGCCGCCAGACCGAGATAGTCGTTGCTGCAGAATGCCACGTACTCGCGGCCGTCCACGGTAACGTGGGCACGCTGCGGGCTTTGCAGGACGCGGCGGCGCCTGCGCAGACCTTCGGACTCTAAAGCGGCGAGCTCGGCCGCGAGCTGCGATGCCTTATCCGGCACTGCCCGGCTGCATGGGACGCAGGCCGAGCCTCGCGAACAGCGCTGCGTCTTTCTCTGCCTCGGGATTGCCGGTCGTGAGCAGCTTCTCACCGTAGAAAATCGAGTTCGCGCCCGCGAGAAAGCACAATGCCTGTATGCCTTCGTGCATGTCCTGGCGCCCCGCCGAAAGCCGCACGACAGCCTTCGGCATCGTGATGCGCGCGCAGGCGATGGTGCGAACGAATTCGAAGGGGTCGAGCGCTTGCGCGCCGTACAGAGGCGTGCCTTCGACCTGCACCAGGTTGTTTATCGGAACCGATTCCGGATAGGGGTCCATGTTCGCGAGCTGCGCGATGAGCGCCGCGCGGGTGCGACGCGACTCACCCATTCCCACGATACCGCCGCAACACACGTGCAGGCCGGCCTCGCGCACCTGATCGAGCGTATCGAGACG
>JBKJKJ010000554.1:0-16622 GCA_046597455.1 Burkholderiales bacterium | reverse complement strand
GACTTTGGCCAGACCGCGCAGTTTCACCTGACGAATCGTCGCGCCGTGCTGCTTGCCGTCTCCGAACAGCGTCTCGATCAGCTTACGAATCACCTGGCTGACCCGATAGCCTTCGTGGCGCGTGGTGCGAGCATCGATCCGGCTCTCACGCTTTGCCCGCTTACCAGTCTTGGTGTCATATTCGTAGGTGTTCTGCGCCACGTGCGGGGTGACGTTGAGCGCGCGGCAACCGCTGACGAAGTCTGCGGTGTCGTAGGCCTTATCTGTCCCCACGGTCTTGCGCCGTTCGCCGGGAAGAGCTGCCAGCATCTCAAGGGCCGCCTCGCGCTCGGCATTGCCAGCGGCCGGCGTCAGTCGCGTGTCGATGGCCAGCCCGCTGCGGTTGTCCATCAACACATGCCCCATATACGAGGGCAGCGCTTCGGCCTTCTTCGACTTGGTATAGAGCTGCGCATCCGGGTCGGTCGTGCTCGCGTGTGTGGCATTGCTGCGTTTCTGCCGCTTGAAATCGACCTCCGGATTACTCTTGCTGCCGCCTTTGTCCGGCGGCGGGCCGTCCTTGGGCGCGAAGCTCTTGATCGATGCCCAGGCGCGGATCAGCGTGCCGTCAACGCTAAAGTGCTCGGAGGAGAGCAGCTTGGCCTCTTCGGCCTGCTGCATCACGCCCGCAAACAACGTCCTGACCGCGTCGTGCTCGATCAGCCGGTCTCGGTTCTGGGTGTAAGTGCTGTGATCCCACGCCGTATCTTCCATTCCCAGCCCCACAAACCAGCGAAACAGCATGTTGTAGCCCAGTTGCTCGCACAACAGGCGTTCGCTCCTGATCCCATACAGCGCTTGCAGCACCAGCCCGCGCAGCAGCCATTCCGGCGGCACCGAATAGCGACCCCGCTCCTCATACATAGACTCGAACAACCGGTCCATCTCGCGCAGCGCTGCGTTCACAATCTCTCGGATTGCGATCAGAGGATGCGCCGGCGGCACGTAGTCCGAGGTCTTCCTCACCGTGAACAAGCCTTCCTGGGTGACGTCCGCTCCACGCATCGTTTAGTGCCTCTGATTCACTCGAATAAACTGCTCAACGTACGTCCTTCGATTCCGTGGACCGAATCTGGGATAAATTCAACAAACTGCTAGACGCTGGTGGCTCGGCGGTCCGAGAGCGCTCGGCTGGGGGCGAACGCTCCAAGCGGCGGTACAGTACCTCCGCGCCAGTGGCAAATCCAGTGGCAAATACGGGGATTCGTGGTGATCAGAGGGGACTCGTTTGCGATGCTCTCACTCTAAGCTATTGATTAGCCAAGGGTCGTCGGCGGGTTCGAATCCCTCTCTCTCCGCCAAATATAAATGGCTCCTTCGGGGGCCATTTTTTTATCCTGCAGTTAGCCTGTTCGCGTCCCGTGCCAAGGGCCCGTTCGTAACGAGCGTGGGCGCCTCGGTTGGCGAGAAGTCCCTGCACCGATCCTCTTCCTATGGCCTGCAAGCCCCGGCGGACAACAGGCCTTCGGATTCGATGAAGCGCGTGATCGTATCGAGTCCTGCTGCCCGTGGCCCTTCGCAGCCAGAACCAGATCCTGCTGGGCGCACAATTGCAGTATTGACGCCCCCGGGGTACGCACACGACCTTCCGACCGCGCGTTTCGTTCCCCCAGGCGCCTGCCGCAGTCTGACGCGACGTTTCACGTCGGACCGCGCACGGCGCCTGCTTAACACTCCCGGTCGAGCGTTGCTTCGCGCGATTGGAGGGGGGATGAGCCAGGCAATAACTGCCAGCCGGGAACACCGCGAATTTCTGACGGGGCTCGCGCGCGCATTCGGGGGTGCGATCGTATTCGCCCTTCCCATGTTCATGACCATGGAAATGTGGCAACTGGGATTCTCGATTCCACCGCTGCGCTTCGCTTTGCTCCTGCTCCTGGTCGTGCCCTTGCTGGTCGGCCTGTCCCACTACATCGGTTTCGAAGATACCTTCGACTGGAAGGACGATGTCGCTGATGCTTTCGTCGCCTACGGGGTGGGCTTTCTCGCCGCCGCGCCGTTGCTCTTTATCATGGGCATCGTCAACGCCGCCATGTCCGCAGACGAGATCGTAGGCAAGATTGCGGTGCAGGCCGTGCCGGGCGCGATCGGCGCGCTTCTGGCGCAAAGCCAGTTCGGCGCCGGCGTCGGGCGCCGCGCCCGCGAGGAAGAGCGCGAGGACACTTACGGCGGCGAAATGTTCTTCATGGCCGCAGGTGCCGTCTTTCTTTCGCTGAACGTGGCGCCCACCGAAGAGATCATCGTGATCTCCTACGAGATGGCGTTCTGGCAGACGGTTTCGCTGTGCGTGACCTCGATACTCCTGATGCATGCCTTCGTCTACTCCGTCGAGTTCAAAGGGCACGCCTCGGTGGCGCAGGAGACGCCGTGGTGGAGCGTTTTCGCGCGCTATACGATCGCCGGCTATGCGGCGTGCCTTCTGATCAGCGTCTTCATGCTCTGGACATTCGGTCGTATCGAAGGACAGTCGGTTGAGGAAATCCTGACGACGACCATCGTGCTGGCGTTTCCGGGGGCGATTGGCGCAGCGTCCGCGCGCCTCGTCCTCTGACAGGGAGCTCACCATGAACCAACGCCTACAAACGCGCCGCGGGCGGTCAGGCTCGCGCGGTGACGGGAAGGATCATCAGCGTTCAGGGACGTCCCTGCTCGAGTGGGTTTGCGCCGGCATCGGTTTCGCTCTCGTTTGCGCCGCGATAGGCTTCATCGCGTACCAGGGCATCACGCACAAGGATGCGCCGCCGCAGGTGTCCTTCTCGGTGGCTTCCATCGTTGAGCTCGACCGCGGGTTCGTGGTCTCTCTGCGGGCGATCAACCGCGGTGGAAGGACGCTCGCAGACGTTAAAGTCGAAGGTGAGATTCGAGGGCCTTCGGGCAGCGTGGAAACGAGCGAGATGAGCTTCAGTTACCTGCCTCCCAGGTCCGAGCGCAAAGGCGGCCTGTTCTTTACGAGCGATCCGCGGCGCTACGAGCTGAAGCTGACTGCGAAGGGCTTCGAATCACCCTGAGCGCAGCCCCGGGGTGACGCTCGGCTCATCGCTTGCGACGGGCACGTTGCAGGTGAGGCGTCTGGGCGCATCCTCACCGTCCCTGAACGCTGCCGCTCTTTCGACCTATACGCATCATAAGGCCGCGCCAAGAACTGCGAAGTTTCGCCAACGCGCCCTTCCCACGATCGGCTGGACCGCGAAATCAGAACGCGGCCTGGCGGTATTGGGCGGGCGCCCGATTGCAGAATGCGCGACACCGTAACACGGTCGCAAGCGTGCCGCGCGTTGCTGACGCGGCACGCGGCAACTCATTCGGCAGCGCGTTCTTTTACCTCGCTTTACCGCCTCGTGCACCGATGACGCTGCAGGGTGAACTGAGGTTCAGGCTTCCAACCAATCATCCGGTTCGCGCGTCGGTCACGGCTCGTCGTAGTGATCGCCCCGCCGCGGTTCCCTCTGCCACGCCATTACTGCCGCGATCGCGCAGGCAATTGCGGCCGCTGCTGCAATGGTGCTCCAAGGGTGATCTCGCACGTGAGACATCGACACCCGGGCTGCATTGCGTCCGCGCTCGGTGATCGCGTTTTGCAGTGGCCCCAGCCGTTCTTCGACTGCGGCGAGGGATACACGCGCCCGTTCGCGCACGCGCGCCAGCCGCTCGCCCGACTGTGACGCCGTCTGCCGCAGCAGCTCCCGGGTGTCGTCCGACAATACTTTCAGGTCCGCGATAAGCTTTTGCGCGGGACGATCCGATCCGCCGCTCTCGATAAGGTCTTCCTGTCGTGAAAACTGATTCATTCTGGCCTCCGATCTGATTGTGTTGATGTGGTGCATTGGCCGCTCATGTTAAGGGGGCAGCCGACCCTTCCTGCAGGGCGTGGTCAGCCTTCAGGCTTCCCGCCTAAGGTGTTCCGCGCCTGCCCGTGACCAGCTGATACACGACCACGATGACTCCGATCACCAGCAGGATGTGGATGAATCCGCCCACGACATTGGTCACGAGGCCCAGGAGCCATAGAACAAGCAGTATTACGGCAATGGTATAGAGCATGTGTCGTCCTTATGGTGATTGACTTTTTACGCCTCCCGGCTGTTGCAAGCGGGGTGCCGGCGACCTACCGGGGACGTGTCTCAGGGGCGACGGCGCGGCTCAGGATCGCGCCATCGCGGGCGTCGGCTTGGGCTGCCATAGCAATCCCTGCTATAAGTAAAGGCCGGGATTGCTCATTGGCGCTGGCGGCCGTTGAAGCAATTGACTGCAAGAACAATCGGAGGAAACGATGTATCAGCGTATTCTGGTGCCGGTAGACGGCAGCGACACGGCCAGGCGGGGCCTCATGGAGGCGATCGGGCTTTCCAAAGCACTCGGCGGCAGCATCCTCAGGCTCGTTCATATCGTCGACGATTCGGCGCTGGCGCTGAATCCGGAGGCGGGCGTAGCCGCCGCGCCACTGGTCGAGGATTTCGCGGACGCTGGTAAAAAAATCCTCGAGGACGCGCGCGAACTTGCCCTGTCGCAAGGTATCAACGCCGAGACCGCGCTGCACGAGAACTTCACCGGTCGCGTCGCCGACCTGATCGTCGAGGAAGCGCGGACGTGGCGCGCGGACCTTATTGTGATGGGCACCCATGCGAGCGGCGGATTTCGGCACGCGATCATGGGCAGTGATGCCGAAACCGTTCTGCACGGTGCGGAGGTGCCCGTGCTGCTGCTGCGCGTGGCGGATAAGAAGTAAAGCAGTAAAAACTAACCGATCCGCGCGAATTGTCCGGTCAAGCGCCTTTCGGTCGCGTAAGTCTCGAAATCTTTGATATAATTCGCCGCTCAGCGCGCCCGTAGCTCAGTTGGATAGAGTACCTGGCTACGAACCAGGGGGTCGTGGGTTCGAATCCTGCCGGGCGCGCCATTTACCCTATTACGATCAAGCACTTTCGGGCCGTCTAACGACGGCCTGTGTTTTTGCTGCGCGAATTTGCGCACGGTGCCGATCGCACAGAGACAGGAGTCCTAGGATCCCGGATCGCATCACCCGGAGGTCTCGTCGACTCCTGAGCGCCCCCTGCGGATAACGTTCTACGGGTCGGACGTGCGCGAATCGTGCGCTTCCGATGAAGTCGGTGAGGGCAACAGCACCAACATGATTGCCCCTACCGCGAATCCTGCGGCGCCAAGCAGCATGACGACGCTATAACTGCCGAGCGAATCGTACGCGAAGGCGGCACCCAGTGCGCCCACTACGCGGCCAAACAAAGCGAACGAATTTGACGCCGCGTTGATGCTGCCAAAGTGTGCGCGACCGTAGGTGTCAGCGACCCATGCCGCTTGCAGCGGCAGCATGGCAAGACCAATCCCCCAGAAGATCGCGTACACCCAGACCAATTCACTTAACGTCGGCCCTGTCAGGGCAAGCGCCAGGAGCGCCAGTCCGCCTGCGATCGCCGTCAGATTCAGCAACCATTTCTTGCTGTAAATGTCGCCCATCCAGCCAACGGCTATGCGCGATGGAATGTTGATTATCAGAGAAAGGCTGAGCGCCGCGGTTGCTGTCACGGGGTGCACCCCTTGGGACAGCATGTGCGGCATCTGGTGCACCTGGGTGATGCCCATACCGACATAACGCAGGAAGATGGCCGCCGTGAATAGCCAGAACGGCATATGGCGCAGCGCCTCCGCCAAAGTGAACTCGCGCTCGAGTGGTGGCTCCTGGCGGGGTAAGAGGAGCGACCGTGCGGGGCTCGGAGGCCGCGTCTTTTTCCGCGCGTCGGGTCGCGTCACGCCCGCTTCCATAGAAATTCCGTACTGCTCTGGTCTATGCCGCATGAAAGGCGCTACCACCGCGGTGAGAAGCAGCGCGGTTGCACCCAGGCTTGCTGCACTGACCCTCCACCCATAGGTCTCGGTCAGCGCGCTCATGATCGGAATCAATATCAGGCCCGCACCGCCGGAACCGGTGAAGTAAACACCCAATGCGAAGGATCGGCGGATTTTGAACCACTGCGCAATCGCTGCCGACCCCGTAGACGGTCCCAGCGCGCCGTTGATTCCGGTACCCACCAGCAGCACGAAGTAGGCCGTAAAAGACCAATAGCTATGAGCGGTTGGTATCAGGAGCCAGCCCAAGCCGCCGAATAGACCGCCGACGACGATCAGGGATCTCGATCCATATCGGTCAAAGCACCTCCCGAACCATGGCCCCAGCAGCAGGCCCCAGGTCAAGGACAGAGCCCAGGCAATGGTGATGCTCGTACGGCTCCAGCCAAACTCCTCCGCCAGCGGGTTGACGAACACCGTGAAACCCCATGTGAACGCGGCCTGGTTCAACATGTACATGATCCACGCACCGGCGACGATTACCCATCCATAGTAAAAGCCGGGTTTCCGTGACCGTCGTATTGCCATTGCTTATCCTCGCTTGCTTATGAAAACGACCTCCGGCCGGAAGGACCAAGCCCGTCTCTCTGTTGGCACTGTGCACGAAATTGAAGAAGAATGCTTCGGTGAAGGCCGAAGCATTCGAACGATGAACCGCGTAAGCTCGTTCGATCCAATCTGCGTGCCCCACCGATGACGACCAGTGCCAGATTTGCAGAGGTAGCCGCGCTCGCTGGCGACCCAACGCGCGCCGGCATGTTGCATGCCTTGATGGACGGGCGTGCGCTGACGGCATCGGAACTGGCGCGCGTTGCGGGCGTTACCCCTCAAACTGCAAGCGAGCATCTCGCAAAACTGGCCGCCGCCGATCTCGTGCAAGTCGAGAAGCAAGGCCGCCACCGTTATCACCGGCTCGCTACGCCGGCAGTTGCACAGATGCTTGAGAGCATCATGCAAGTGGCGTCGAGCCTAGAGGGGATGCGGCCTGCGCTGGCAACCGGTCCGCGCGATACCGCCTTGCGAGCGGCGCGCACCTGTTACGACCATCTTGCGGGTCATCTCGGTGTCGCGCTCACCGACGCGCTGGTGACTCGTGGTCATGTGGAGTTGACGCACGATGCTGGGCTGGTAACTGACACCGGAATTGCATTGTTCGAACGCATTGGTATTGATGTCGTTTCGCTTACCGTCGGCCGCGGCAGGACCACGCGCGTGCTTTGCCGCCCCTGCCTTGATTGGAGCGAACGCCGGCCGCACCTGGCGGGCGCCGTCGGGGCAGCACTGTGCGCACGCAGCTTCCAAGAGCACTGGATACGCCATATCGAAAGCTCTCGCGCCGTCACCGTTACGCCTAAGGGCTGGCGTATCTTTCGCGACACCATTGGCGTGCGGCTGGGTGAGCGGTAATACCGTTACCATTTTCCCTCGCGTAAACGCGTAAGCCTTTCCGTCAATTGGAGACTTCGAAGGTGGAGTTTTGCGCGCGCGCCGTCGCTCAAGTGGCGACGCGCAGACCTCCGCGTCGCACTCGTGATGCATCAAGGAGCCGCTAAGTTGTACTGTCTCCACCCGCTCTCATGACTTGAGCGACTGCATATACGAACGTCGAAAAAGACTTCGTATCCAGAAGCTCGGCGCGATGCAGCCGCGCCAATCGCTCGACTTGTCGCTCCCCTTTGGGTGTCAGTCGAATCTCGACCTGACGGCGGTCCTCTGCGCTCGCCTTGCGCTTGACCAACCCGAGCTTCTCGCAACGAGATACAAGCGCCACGGTTCCATGGTGATGAGATTGAAGCCTCTCTGCGCGCTCAAGCATTGCGTTGTCAGATGCGGAGCTAACGCACGCCATCGCGTCAGTAGACCATGAGGCATTCGTCGCGCCTCTCCAGCACGCGAGGCAAATTCAAGCGTCGTTCAAGAAGTAAATGAAGACGCCCTATGTGTCGAAAGCCGCGACGAGAGCGCTCGTCGTGGCCGTGTCGATCTCATTTGCGTGCCTGCTGCAAGCGGGCGCCGGAATGGCTGCGCTCGCTGCGTCGACCACACCCACTCGAGGGATATCTCCGAGCAGTCAGCGTTCGTTCCATGAGGTTCTGCGTCTGGTCATGGCCCCTGCTGCAATTGCTGAGCCAAAGGCCATCACGGCGAATGCCCAGAACCACGCCGATGCGTTCGCCACACCACCTGCGCCCTTCAGGGCCAGCCCGACTGCCAGGGGGCCGAGAAATCCGCTCGTGAAACCGAACAAGCCGAACAGGGTCAGCGCGGCAGCGCGAGTATCCGGCGTCGACGCCGCGATAACGCCCCCATTGATCGCTCCGGCATCGCCATAACTGCTCGCCCCGTGCACCAGGAGCAGGATGAGGACGAGCGCATAAGGGCTTGCGGCCAGCCATCCCAGCATTAGGCAGACGCAAACCGATGCCAGTGAGACAAGACGCACCATCCGCGCGCGTCCGAACCGAAAAGCGAGCTCGGCAATGCCGAGACTCACCGGCACGGCAATCAACGCCGATATGCCCGCCAGGACAGGTGGTGTCCAAACCGACTCCGGAGTGCCGTTCAAATCGGCGTTGAATGCAAGGAAAGGTACGAACCATACCCGGATCGCAAACACCTCCCAGGTGTTGCCGGCGTAGGCAATTACGTAGCGCATCACCTTTGGCTCTTTCAGCGCTGCGCGGAAGTCCGGGAACCAGCGGACTGATCTGATTTCGTTGCCTTCGAGCGAAGGACCGATCAGCAGCAGAAGCGGCAACGAGAGTATCGCCCCGATTCCTGCTCCGACGAATGCCGCCGCCCACCCATAGGCTCCGCCGAGCAGCCCCGCGATGAGGAATGATCCGCCGCTCCCAACCGCATAGGCAGCACTGTAGAGCGCCCCGGCACGGGCCTTGGTGGAACCTTCAAGACGGTCAACCATGAGCATCATGCCAACGATATGGATACCGGAAAAGCCGACGCCGGCCATGAACCGCAGGGCGACCGCTGACCAGAAACCTGTGGCGACGAAAGCGAAGGCAAGGGATGCAAGTGCCGCAATCGCCGCCGAGACCGCATAGACCGTCCGTCCGTCGGTCCGATTCGCGGCGCCGGAGAGAATCGGCAATCCCGCCGCGTATCCCGCGAAATAGATGCCACCCAACCAGCCGATTTGTGCGGCATCGAGCGACCATTGCCTCGCAAGGTCGACGATCACGGCAGGCACTGCCATGATCGCGACCTGGCTCAGGATCAAGCCGAATGACAGCGCTGTGATGATGCGCGCGGGCCGCCGGGTCAGTTTCGCCATATCAGAAGTTATCCCCCCACTCAAAGCGAACGTCATCATGCCGATAGCTCTTGAGATGAACGTCGAATCCCACCATCGATCGAGCGAGGCTTCGTCCGGTTACGGATTTGTCAATGCACCCGGGTCGGGCTCGGTGAGGACAAGAGCATCGACCTGATTGCCTCTGCCGCGAAGCCTGCCGCGCCGCGTAAACATGATGCCGCCGTAACTCTCGCCCGCCTTCCTCCCGCTGGCACTGTGCACCAAATTGAGGAAGAATGCTTCGGTGAAGACCGAAGCATTCGAGAAACGAACGGCGTAAGCTCGTGCCATCGAGACCGCGTGCTCCACTGATGACGAGTCGTGCCGGATTTACGGAGATAGCCTCGCTC
Organism: Burkholderiales bacterium; assembly: GCA_046597455.1. Taxonomy (GTDB): domain Bacteria; phylum Pseudomonadota; class Gammaproteobacteria; order Burkholderiales; family SG8-41; genus JAQGMV01. The sequence continues at coordinate 7,058 of JBKJKJ010000554.1, read as the reverse complement.
GCCGACGACCAAACCCGCACCAGTGTTGTTTCACGCATGGTGGAAGGGCGTGCATTGACTGAATCCGAGGCGGCACGGGTTGCTGGTGTTACCCTTCAACCGCGGGCGAGCACCTCTAAAAAAACAGCCGCCGCGGCTCTCGTGCTGGTCGACACTGATACACCGCGCGGTGGTGACGAAGTGAACCGTATGGAGTCGATGGGCTGTGGCAGATAATTTCCTGGATCTGTATTTCGAGCGCATCCGCTATTCCGGAACTCCGGCTGTCAATCTACAGACTCTGCGGGATCTGCATCTACTCCACTTGCAGCACATTCCCTACGAAAACATCGATGTCTTCTGCCGCCAGGAGATCCTGATCGACCGGGAGTCGTTGACGCGAAAAATCCTGCTGCGCCAGCGCGGCGGTTACTGTTTCGAACAGAACGGGTTGTTTCGATTGGCGCTCGAGGCGCTCGGCTTCGAGCCCCGTCCCAATATGGCCCGCGTGCACCGTAACCGTCGTGCGCCGGGCGGGCGTACTCATCAGGTAAATCTGGTCGAACTCGAAGGACAAACCTGGCTTTGCGACGTAGGCTTTGGAGGCTCGGGTTTCAGAGAACCTCTGATGCTGCAGGCAGAGGCCGAAGTCGAGCAACTAGGCGAGATCTACCGGCTGCACGCCGATGACGAGCATGGCTTCTATCTGCAAAAGAAGATTCAGCAGGAGTGGCAGCCGCTCTACACGTTCAAGATCGACCTGGCCTTGCCGATCGATATGGCGATGGCGAATTTTTATACGTCGAAGAGCTCGGAGCACGTCTTCCTTGACGCAATCATCGGCACGAGAATGACGCATCGAGGACGCGTCACGCTCAGCGATCATACCTTCAAGATCTTCGACCTGATCGGGGGCGCGCTGAAGAACGTAGTCGTCACTGATTTCGCGGCTTACCTCGACAACCTGCGCGTGCACCTCGGTGTGGAATTGAATGAGGCAGAGAAATCATTATTGAAACTTCGTTTCGCGACATTGAAGCCTGCCGAAAGGTAAACCCTGCGTGTATTTGCACCAGAGGCGTGTACGACGTAGCGCTCGCATCCTCCATCACGCGATGTGTCGAATTCGCCCACCCGACGTGCAAAAGCGGCGAACGGAATGCTGCTGTTCAAGCATCAGGAGAAACGCCTCGAACAGCAGCGTGAAACCCGAGTGATGTTGAACAGCGTCAGAGGTCCCCATGCTGAGCTGGATCCAAGGACTCGACCACAGATCCGGCGAGCCCCGTCCTGATGCAAGCGGTGCCGCCTGCCACCTTGCCACGATAGTTTCGCTCTCAACTCCATAATTCGAGCTTGATGCCTCAATCGATGTTATGGAGCGCTGAGCCTTTGTGCGCGGCGATGTGTTCGGACTTGTCGCTCCAGAACTCGTACTGGGGTTCTTCGTGACTGGCGTGATGTGTGTAGCCTTTGTAATCGAAAAAAAGCTCGTGTGAACCTTGATGATCCTGCCGCTTACGTGACCGGCCTCCGAATTCCAGCGGACGTGATCACCGTCCTGGCGGACTATGTGCCGCTCGAGCGCCACATTTTCGCCGTGTATCTCGCGAACCGGCACCTTTCCGCGAAGGTCCGGTCGTTCATCGATTTCTTCGTGGAACGGATCGGACCTGAGCCTTACTGGGATCGCGCCGAACCTGATGTAAGGCCGTAAACGAACGGATCTCGCTGTCGGATGAGGGGTCGAATATAGACCGCGATTCAGCTGACGACGGCTGCGCCTCCGCTACTCGTAGCGGGCATTCCCGGACAAACTGAAACCCATCATCCTTCGGCGCCGGGATCGCCGAAAGCGATGCTCAGCACGTTCCTCAGTGCGCGGGCTGTGGCGCCGAACACCCGATGCCCGCGGAAGAGGAACGTCTCATCGGGCCACAGCCGCCCGTTCAACTCCCTCGGCTCGGCGACGATCAGGTTCGCGGTATCGAGCAGGTGACGCACCGGCACTTCGAGTATCTCGGCGACCTCCCGCTGCTCGGGGCGCCACGGATAGGGCGAGGCTGCCGGGTCGATGAGACCCACGAATCCGGCGATGAGAATCGCGCCGTCGCGGGTCGAAAAGTCGTCTATCCGGCCGAAAATCTCTACGCGATGGGGATCGAGCCCGATCTCTTCGAAGCTTTCGCGCAAAGCGGTTTCGAGCAGGTCCCGGTCTCCGGCCTCCCGTCGCCCGCCTGGGAACGAGATGTGGCCCTGCTGCATCGACATGAGCGTCGTGCGCTTGGTGAGGATAACGTGCAGCTCGCCGGCGAGCAGATAGAGGGGAACGAGGACCGCGGCACCGATGGCCCCGTCGTCCGCGGCGATAGGCCGGTGGCTGTAGGGCCGGACACGCTCCCTCACCCTCACGATGGTCGGGCTCGCCGGTGAGGCGCCTTCCTCGAGATTGCCCGCGTTTCCCCTCGTTCGATCCAGCGTGATGTTCAAATCCTCCGGCTGTGCGGGCTTCGACGATTCAAGGCCATCGAGTCGTTATTTTTCCGCTCATGCGCAGTCCTGATCATTTGTCGAGCCACACGTCCTCCATGCGCAGGTTGCTGTACTGGCTGTTCATGCTCGGCACATAACCCTTGACGTAAGGACGACGGCAGTAGGGAAGGGCGGCGAAGGTAATCGTCGGCCGCACGAAATCCATCTGCAGTTTCCTGTCGATTTCCCTGACCAGCCGCTTGCGCGCGGCCTGGTCGACCGTACCCGACTGCTGGTCGAACAACGCCTCCATGTCCTTGTTGCAATAGCCGTCGACGTTGTTGCGCGAGGTGCAGGAGAAACTTTCGTAGAACGCCACGTCCGGGTCGTCCATGGCCTGCCCGCGCGAGCGCACCGCCACCGTGTAGTTGCGTTTGGCTAGCGCGTTGGTCCAGATCGCGGTGTCGATCGTCTTCATCTCACCTTTCACGTAGATCCGGGAGAGGTGATCCAGTACCAAAACCGACACATCCCGGTATCTCGCCACGTCCCGCGTGCTCAACACGACGCTAAGCGGTTTGTCCGGTCCGTATCCCGCCTCCCGCATGAGTTTGCGCGCTTCTTCCCGCCGCTTCTCGAGGTCCGGCCCATAACCCGGAATTGCCGCCAGATCCGCTTTGTCGAGACCCCAGGCGCCCTCCGGCGGGGGCATCAGTTCGCCGCCGAGTCGGTCCAGACCGGCACCTTTGGCTTTCACGATGGCATCGCGGTCTATCGCCAGGGCCATCGCTTTTCGAATCCGCGGGTCGCCGAACGGTGGCACGGAGCGGTTGATGAGCAACTGCGTGTAGGCGTAGCTCAGGCCAACGTCGCAGATCGCGTCGGGCAATTTCGCCTTCACTTCGGCGAGCAGGGTCGCGCTCGGCGTGTAGAGGTCGGTTTCACCCGCGATGAATGCGAGGATACGGGTACTGGGCGACGAAATGATGGGCATGTCGATACCGTCGAGGTACGGGCGGCCGGGCTTGAAGTAGTTCGAGTTCTTCACCAGGCGAATCATCTTTCCCTGCTCGATCGAGCGCACCATGAACGGGCCGGTACCGATCGGCTTCTGGCGCATCTGGCGTCCGTCGACGTGGCAGGGATAGACCGGCGACCAGCCGCCCGCGAAGAAGAAAAGAAAAGAGGGTTGAGGCCGGGACAGACGGAAGCTCACCTGGTCGTCACCCTCCACCACGATCTCCTGCAGGTTCGAAAACCACGCTTTGCGCGGGCTCTTGCGCCAGCCCGCGTCCCGCTTCTCGGCGACGGCATCCCAGGTGCATTTGACGTCGGCGCTCGTGAAAGGCTTGCCGTCGTGCCATTTCACTCCGCGGCGCAGCTTGAAGGTGAGCGTCTTGTTGTCGGCGCTCCACGACCAGCTCGTCGCGAGATCGGGAACGATCGACTCGGGCCGGCTCTGGTTCTTGGTGGGATCGAAGTCGATGAGATTGTTGAACACCGGAACGAACGGCGTGGTCACGATGTTCGAGCCCTCTTCGTGCAGGGATGCGCTGGGCGGGGTCTCATCGTTCGCCCGTCTGAGCACGCCGCCCGATTTCTGCGCGAGCGCTTCGGTAGCCAGCAACATGACTGCGATCAGCAGGAACCACGAGCGAAGCGAATGCGTGCGTGTCATTTGCTTTCCTCCGAGCGGTATCAGGGTGAGATCGTTGCGTTCCGCATGCAGCTACAGACTTTTTTTTGCCGCCGCCTCATCAGAACGACGGATAGTGCAGAGCCGTGTGCGCGTCTATCGGCGGTCCAGTTCAGGAAAGAGCATACCGTGAAGGAACGCTCGCCGCGAATCCACGATTGACTGTGGCCGCAGGGGTGCGAGACACTCGACCGTGAAAAGGGGGCGAGCAAAAATGAAAGCAGTCGTGTGCAAAGCGTGGGGACCGCCGGAGTCGCTGGTGATCGAAAACCGTGCGCCGCTCGAAGCGGAGGCCGGCAAGGTTGTGGTGAGCGTGAAGGCGGCCAACGTCAAGTTTTCCGACACGCTCATCATCCAGAATAAATATCAAACCAAGCCCGAGCTGCCATTCATCCCGGGCTCCGAAGTCGCGGGCCTGGTGAAATCAATCGGCACAGGCGTCGAAGGCTGGAAGGTGGGCGATCGGGTCAGCGCCCAGGCGACCTACGGCGGCTATGCCGAAGAAGTGGTCGTCGACGCCGAGCGCTTGCTGGCCATTCCGGACTCGATCGATTTTGCGAGCGCCGCGGGCCTCGCGTCGACCTACGGCACCTCCTATCACGCGCTCATCGATCGTGGTCAGCTGCGCGCCGGTGAGACGCTATTGGTGCTGGGTGCGTCCGGCGGCGTCGGCATTGCGGCGGTCGAGGTCGGCAAGGCGCTCGGTGCCCGGGTGATTGCCTGTGCTTCGAGCGAGGAGAAGCTCGCCGTGTGCCGCGAGCACGGCGCCGATGAAACGATCAACTACGTGAGTGAGGACATGCGCGCGCGTGTGAAGGCGATCACCAAGGGCAAAGGGGTCGATGTGGTCTACGACCCGGTCGGCGGTGAGTACTCGGAGCTCGCGCTGCGGGACATGGCGTGGGGCGGGCGTTTCCTGGTGATCGGCTTCGCGGCGGGCGACATACCCAAGATTTCGCTCAACCTGCCGCTCATCAAAGTCTGCAGCATCGTCGGCGTGTGGGCAGGCTCCTTCGCCAAACAGGATCCCGCGCGGCATCGTGCCAATGCCCTCGCACTCTGGAAGTGGTTTGCAGAAGGGAAGATCAAGCCGCACATCTGGGCGACGTATCCGCTCGAGAAGGCAGCGGATGCACTCAACGCGCTGGCTGAGCGCAAGGTGGCGGGCAAGGTGGTGTTGACGACGGGCGAGGACAAGTGAACGCCACCGAGGCGATCGCGCGGTTCATCGCGAAAACCGGTTACGAAGATATCCCCCGCCCGGTCCTGGATGCCACCCGCACCATCATCCTCGACGGCGTCGCCAATGTGCTCGCGGGAGCAACGCAGCCGGTGCTCGAGCCCATCCGGCGCTATGTGGACCGTCTCGGCGGACGCCCCGACTGCACGGTGGTCGGTTCGACCTTACGCACCAACGCGCCGCTCGCGGCCTTCGCCAACGGCGCGGCCATGCACGTCCTCGATTACGAGCCCCAGGGGATTCCCTCCACACACGGAACGTCGACACTTTTGCCGGGCATACTCGCGCTCGCAGAAGTGAACGGTGCTTCGGGACGTGCGCTACTGACGGCGTTCGCCGTGGGGTGGGAAGTGCAGCAGCGCATCGCCATGGCTGCGCGAGACGCCCAGTCGCGCCCTTTCCATCCGCCAGGGATTTACGGGCCTCCGGCGTGCGCATCGGGCTGCGCCAATCTGCTGGGCCTCGACGTGCACCAGGTGCGCATGGCCCTGGGCATTGCCGCGTCGAGGACCGGGGGCCTCTTCGCCAACAACGGGACGATGACCAAGATGACTCATCCGGGTAATTCGGGCCGGATGGGCGTGGAAGCGGTGATGCTGGCGGCCGACGGACTTACTGCGAACGATTCGATTTTCGAAGAGGTCCGCGGCTATGTGGAGACGCTCTTCGGCGACGCCTTCGAATGGGACGCGTTGCTGGGCGGACTGGGCGAGCGGTGGAACCTCGAGCAGCACGGTTTCAACATCAAGCGCTACCCCGCCCAGATCGCCATGCAGTGGGCGACCGAGTCCGTGGTGCTGCTGCGCGAGAAGAACGGCATTCGCGCAGAGGACGTGGAGTGGCTCGAGCTGGAGGTGTCTTCACGCCGTCCCGGCCTCTCGCGGCCCGCGCCTGCGACAGGACTCGACGGCAAGTTCAGCTTCGAATACTGCGCTGCGCTCGCATTGACCCAGGACCAGGTAGGTATCGACTCCTACTCCGACCCGGTTCGCTTTTCTGCCCCGGTGGAGGCCGCTCTGAAGAAGATCCGGCTCAAGCCCAACCCCGACATCTCGACGGCAACCACCGACACGTGGGCGCAGGCCCGCGCGGGTCTCAAGGACGGCCGGGTCCTGGTGGAGCGGTGCGATGCCTACCGGGGTGCCGCCCGCAACCCGATTGCGCGCGATGCCCATCTGGTGAAGGTGAGGGACTGCATGCGCCGTGCACTGCCGGAGCCGGCGATGGAGCGGTTGATCGGGCTGGTCGAAGGGCTCGATGACCTCAAGGACGCGCGGGTGCTGGTGAAGGCGCTCGTGGGGCAGTGAACCGGCCCCGGGTTACTCTTCGATCCTGATGTTCGCCGTCTTGATGACTCGGGCGGTCTCGGCGTAGTCGGCCTTCATCTGCGCCGCCATCTTCTCCGGCCCGGTGTGGAAAGGTTCCATCCCGGAGTTGACGAGCCTTTCGGCGATGTCGGGCATGGCCACGATCTTCGCTGTCTCGTCCGATAGCCTTGCGACGATCGCCTTGGGCGTGCCCGCCGGCGCGAGTATGCCCTGCCAGTTCTTCGGGTCGTAGCTCGGCAGGCCGGCCTCGGCATACGTCGGCAATTGCGGCAGGGCCGCCGTGCGCTTGTCTCCCGTAATCGCCAAACCCTTCAACCGGCCGTTCTTGATGTGCGGGATGACA
>JBKJKJ010000535.1:0-7822 GCA_046597455.1 Burkholderiales bacterium | reverse complement strand
CGCGATGGCGCTCGCGTGCAACCCGAAGCTGCTGATCGCGGACGAGCCGACGACCGCGCTCGACGCGACCATTCGTCTGCAGATCCTCGAGCTCCTGGACAGGTTGCGCGCCGAGGCTGGCATGAGCCTTCTGCTGATCACGCACGACCTGAATCTGGTGCGCCGGTTTGCCGATCGTGTGGCCGTCATGGAACGCGGCGTCATCGTCGAGCAAGGGTCGACCGCCGAAGTCATGCAGCGCCCGCAGCACGCCTACACCCGCAAACTCCTCGACAGCCGGCCCGAGCGCAGCGTGATCGCGCCCGGTGAAGGCCGTGTCGTCGAGGCGAGAGACGTGCACGTCGATTATCCAACGACGCTCCCGGGCTTTCGAGGCTGGTTCAAAAGCGGGCACTTCACCGCAGTGTTGCGCGCCGACTTCGAGCTCGCCCCCGGCGAGACGCTGGGCATCATCGGTGAGTCCGGGTCCGGCAAGACTACCCTCGCGCTCGCGCTGCTCAATCTGGTCGTGGCGCAAGGCGAAATCTGCGTCGGCGGGGTCTCGTGGCAAACGGCGGATGCCGCGGCCCGGCGCGCACTGCGGCGTACGATCCAGGTCGTCTTCCAGGACCCGCTCTCGTCCCTCTCTCCGCGGCGCACGATCGAAGCGATCGTGGGTGAAGGACTCGAGATCCACGAGCCCGCTCTCTCCCCCCCCCAGCGGCGAGAGCGGGTGATCGAAGCCCTGCTCGATGTGGGACTGACCGAAAACGGCGCCGTCGAACCGCTGCTGCAGCGATATCCCCACGAATTCTCCGGCGGGCAGCGGCAGCGAATCGCCATTGCCCGCGCGCTGATCGTCAAACCCCGCGTGGTCGTGCTGGACGAGCCCACCAGCGCGCTCGACGTGACGATCCAGAAGCAGGTTTTGCAGCTGCTGGGCGACCTGCAGCGCAAGTACGGGCTGAGCTACATCCTGGTCACGCATGACATCGACGTCGTTCGCGCCATGGCGCATCGCGTGTTGGTAATGAGGGACAGCAAAGTCGTCGAAAGCGGTCCGCTCGAACAGGTCCTCGACCAGCCGCGATCCGATTACACCCGCAAACTGGTGGCGGCGGGTTACGCGTAAAGCACCCGGGCCCGGTCCGGACTACCACTGCGTAAAGTGCCCGCTCAACCCGCCAATCGGTGGCGCGGTCAAGCCCCTACTCCTCCGGCGCGCCTAGATCATCGGTTGTAGCCCGACACACGTGCTGCGACCGCTATAATGTCGGCATTAACCCTCCATAAGAATACGGAATCGTCATCATGGGTTTCTTGCAGGACAAGAAAATCCTGGTCACCGGGCTGCTTTCGAACCGGTCCATCGCGTACGGGATTGCAAAAGCGATGAAGCGCGAGGGCGCATCGCTCGCGTTTACCTATCAGAGCGCGGAGGTGAAAGACCGCGTCGTGCAACTCGCCTCCGACTTCGGCCCCGCGCCGGTTCTTCCCTGCGACGTATCCGACGACTCGCAAATCGAGCAGCTGTTCGCCACCCTGCGGAAAGAGTGGGACGGTCTCGATGGCATCGTGCATTCCATCGCATTCGCGCCGCGCGAAGCCCTCAAAGGCGGTTTTCTCGATGGACTTACGCGCGAGTCTTTCCGGATTGCGCATGACGTGAGCTCGTACAGCTTTGCTGCACTGGCGAAAGCCGGCCTGCCCATGATGGAAGGACGAAGGGCCGCGCTGCTGACACTCACCTACCTGGGCGCGCAGAGAGCGATTCAGAATTACAACATCATGGGTCTCGCCAAAGCGAGCCTGGAGGCCAACGTGCGCTATCTCGCGCACGACCTCGGTCCCAGGGGAATACGCGTCAACGGCATTTCCGCCGGTCCGATCAAGACGCTGGCGGCAGCCGGTATCAGCGGCTTCGGCAAAATCCTCAAGTTCGTCGAGGACAACGCGCCCTTGCGGCGCAACGTCACGGTCGACGACGTGGGGAATGCGGCCGCATTCCTGATGAGCGACCTCGCCGCGGGCATCACGGGCGAGCTCACCTACGTCGACGGCGGATTCAATACGATCGTCGGTGGCACCACCTGACGGTCAGGGCTGACGGCCCTCCCGCGTCGGCCTGACGGCCGGAATCCCGATAGCGGATCAGGCATCCGACCGGATCGACAAAAAAGGGGCTGCACGGTGCAGCCCCTTTTGTTACAGCTTCCGCCCGCAGCAGCACGAACGTTCAGCGGGTCTCGCGTGTTTTCTCGAACTGATCCTTGTCGAGCTTGATCTTCGCCTTTTGCTTCAGGCTCGCCATATACGCGTTGAACTGCTCCTCACCGGTGATCTGAGCAAGCCCTTCACTGAGGGACTTTTGCTGAGCCGGATCGACTTTCTTGGGTTCCTCGACGCGCACGATCTTGAGCAGCATGAAACCACCGCCCGGCGCCTCGACTCCGGTGTAGGAAGGCAGCTTGTTCGCGTCGGCCTTGAACACCTGACGCAGCACGGGTTCGGGCATGCCCTTGGGGTCGGCGCGCCTGACGAGCTGCGGCGCGTCCCAGGACAGTTGCGGTGCCTTCCCCTGGCGCAACTGCTCGAGCACCTGGCGGCCCTCCTGTGCAGCGAGCTGGTTTGCACGGTTCTGCACGAGCGTCTTTTCGATGGACGCTTTCACATCATCGAAAGGTTTCAGTGCCGAAGGCTTATGCTCACTCACCCGTGCAGCGACGATCGTGCCGGGTGCGATCTCGATCGCTTCGGTGTTGCGCTTATTCACACGCACGTCCTCGGAAAAGATCGCCTGGATCAGCTTTTGATTGTTGAGCTGCGCATCTTCGGCGCTGCTGCGGCTGATCCAGCCACTCGTGCGCGGGGCGACCTTGAGGAGATCTGCCGCAGGCTTGAGGCTGTCGGACTGCTCGAACACAGTGTTGTTGAAGGATTCCGCGAGCTCGGCAAAGCGACGTCCGGCGACCTGTTTCTTGAGCTCTTTTTCGATTTCAGGACGTGCCTGCTCGAGGGTTTTCAACTGGCCCGGCGTCACACCCGTCACACGGATGATGTGATAACCATACTCGGACTCGACGGGCTGGGAAATTTCACCGACTTTCATCTTGAACACAGCGTCGTCGAAAGCCTTCACCATCGAACCGCGGCCGAAGGAGCCCAGGTCACCGCCTTTCGCCGCCGAGCCCGGATCCTGCGAATGTTTCTTCGCAAGCTCACCGAAGGAAGCAGGATTCTTTTTCACTTCGCTGTAGATCTGTTCCGCCTGGGCGCGGGCTTTGTTCTTCGCCTCATCGCCAGCCGCCTTGTCCACGGTAATGAGTATATGGGCAGCCTGGCGTGATTCAGGAACCCCGAACTGCCGCTGGTGTTCGTCGTAGTACTTCTTGACCTCCGCGCCCTCGACCTGAAGCTGTGCAAGCAGCGCCTCGAGCGAAAGTGTCACGTATTCGACCCGCACCTTCTCGGGCACCCGAAACTCGTCCTGGTGGCTGTCGTAGTATTTCTTGACCGCATCGTCCTCGAGCTTCACGGCTGCCCGGAAACGCTCGGGTGAGATCATGACGCTGCTCACTTCGCGCTTCTGGTCGGTGATACGCAGCAGGCGCTCGGCAACGGTGCGCGGAACGATGCTGGTGGCGGAATAGGCTTCCGAGAGCTGCCCCAGGACCACCTGGTTGCGTACACGGCTCTCGAACGCGGCCACCGACTCGCCGCGGCCCTTGAGCGTCTGCTCGTAGCGCGCGATCGAGAATTTCCCATCGTCACCGTGGAAGTCGGGCGCTTGCGCAATGTAGCCGCGGAGCTGTTCCGTGCTCACGGTCATGCCGGATTCCCGCGCATGATCGAGGAGCACGCGCTGACGGATGATGCTGTCGAGCACGGAGAAGCGCAGTTCCGGACTGTCGAGCAGCGCCGCGTCGATGCGCCCCCCGGACATGCTACGCAGCGACTCCTGGCGCTCCCGCAGCGCGTTAGTGAATTCCTGCTCTGAAATTTCGTAGTCGCCGACCTTGGCGACCGCGCGCCCGGACGCACCGTCACGGAAGTAGGAATCGACGCCGAAGAATGCGAACGGCAGGATGATGATCGCGAGGACGATCTGGATAAGGCGTTTTCGGCGCTGAACGAGATCAAACATAGTGGGGGTGGTAAGCGGTGAACGGGGAACCGTTAATCGAGAGGCGCATCTATGCTTTCGACACAGCTGAGGGCGAACGGTTTAACGTTTGCGCTTCAACCGATTACGCCCACAAGAAAAAAGGCGAACCGCTGTTCGCCTTTTTCCGAAATTGGCGGAGTGGACGGGACTCGAACCCGCGACCCCCGGCGTGACAGGCCGGTATTCTAACCAACTGAACTACCACTCCATGACTTGCGTGTTTAGCTCTGGATGTTGAGTGCCCTATGTACTAAGTAAGCTGCGTAAGCAGCACTCGCTAACGTCTCCAGCCAATCGACCGCTAAACACTGACCCTCAACATTTGCGCTTTGGTGGGTGCTGAGAGGCTCGAACTCCCGACATTCGCCTTGTAAGGGCGACGCTCTACCAACTGAGCTAAGCACCCGTCGAGCTTTCGCGGAGCGGAATTGTAGCGCAACGGGCTCGACTTTGTCACCGTTCCTCGCCGAGGAGAAGAACGGTGACGAAAGGAAGCCTGAAGACTCGAGCGCTTGCGCCTCAGTGCTTGACCGGCGCAGCCGCCGGCGTCTCGGCTGAAGCCGGAATCGCTGCGGCATCCGTCTGCTCAGGCAGGGGCTGAGGCTTGCGCTCGAGCGCCATCTCGAGCACCTGATCGATCCACCGCACGGGGTGGATGTCGAGGCGATTCTTGACGTTGTCCGGAATCTCGGTGAGGTCCTTGACGTTCTCCTCGGGGATCAAGACCGTCTTGATGCCGCCGCGATGCGCCGCGAGCAACTTCTCCTTCAGACCGCCGATCTGCAGTACTTCACCGCGCAACGTGATCTCACCGGTCATCGCGACATCGGCCTTGACGGGTATTCCGGTCAGCGCCGACACCATCGCGAGACACAGTCCGATGCCGGCGCTCGGCCCGTCTTTCGGCGTTGCACCCTCGGGCAGATGGATATGGATGTCGTTCTTCTGGTAGAAGTCGTCGTGTATCCCCAGGCGTCGCGAGCGCGCGCGCACCACCGAAAGCGCCGCCTGCACCGACTCCTGCATCCCCTCTCCGAGCTTGCCCGTGGTCGTCATCTTGCCTTTGCCGGGCATACTGGCCGCTTCGATGGTCAGCAATTCGCCGCCCACCTCTGTCCACGCGAGCCCGTTGACCTGGCCGATCTGATTCTTCTTCTCCGCCATGCCGAACGAATAGCGGCGTACCCCGAGGTATTTGTCGAGGTTGCGGGAAGTGACCGTCACCTTCTTCGCCTGGGCTGAGCTGACGAGTTCTTTCACCACCTTGCGCGAGATCTTGGAGATCTCACGCTCGAGACTGCGCACGCCGGCTTCCCGGGTGTAAAACCGGACCATGTCGCGCAGCGCGCTCTCGGAAACGTTGAGCTCCTCCGGCTTGAGCCCGTGGTTCTTCATCAGCTTGCGCATCAGATGGCGCTGGGCGATGTTGATTTTCTCGTCTTCGGTGTAACCCGAAAGGCGGATCACTTCCATCCGGTCGAGCAGTGCGGCCGGAATGTTGAGTGTATTTGCGGTCGCGACGAACATCACGTCCGACAAGTCGTACTCGACTTCGACATAATGGTCGACGAACGTATGGTTCTGTTCCGGATCGAGCACCTCGAGCAGCGCGCTCGCCGGGTCGCCGCGAAAATCCATGCCCATCTTGTCGACTTCGTCGAGCAGGAGAAGCGGATTCCCCACGCCGACCTTGGTCATGTTCTGCAGGATCTTGCCCGGCATGGAACCGATATACGTCCTGCGATGCCCGCGGATCTCGGCTTCGTCACGCACGCCGCCGAGCGACATCCTCACGAACTTGCGGTTGGTGGAACGCGCGATCGACTGGCCGAGGGAAGTCTTGCCGACGCCGGGCGCACCGACCAGGCACAGGATCGGCGCCTTGAGTTTGTCGACGCGCTGCTGCACCGCGAGGTACTCGACGATGCGTTCTTTGACTTTCTCCAGGCCGTAATGATCTTCGTCGAGCACTTTCTCGGCCAGCGAGAGGTCGGTGCTGATCTTGCTCTTCTTGCGCCAGGGCAGCGACACGATCGAATCGATATAGTTGCGCACGACTGTCGCTTCCGCTGACATCGGCGACATCAACCGGAGCTTCTTCAGCTCAGATTCGGCTTTCTTGCGCGCATCCTTGGGCATCCGAGCCAGCTTGATCTTCTTTTCGATCTCGTCGAGGTCTGCGCCCTCTTCCAGCTCGCCCAGCTCTTTCTGGATCGCCTTCACCTGCTCGTTCAGGTAGTACTCGCGCTGGCTTTTCTCCATCTGACGCTTGACGCGGCCGCGGATCCGCTTTTCCACCTGCAGGATGTCGAGCTCGCCTTCGACGAGCTTGAGCAAATGCTCGAGGCGCTGCTTCACTTCGAACATCTCGAGCACTTCCTGTTTCTGCTCGAGCTTGAGGGGCAGGTGCGCAGCGATCGTGTCCGCCAGGCGTCCGGCCTCGTCGATGCCCGCCAGCGAGGTGAGGATCTCGGGCGGGATTTTCTTGTTGAGCTTCACGTACTGGTCGAACTGCTGGATCATCGTGCGCCGCATCGCCTCGGTTTCGTGATCGGTCGCAGTGTCCGCGGGCAGCGGCTCGATGCCGACGGTGAAATGGGTATTCACGTCGACGACTTCCTTGATACGCGCGCGCTGGCTGCCTTCGACGAGCACTTTCACCGTGCCATCCGGGAGCTTCAGCATCTGCAGGATGTTGGCGATGCTGCCGATCTCGTAGAGGTCTTCCGGTGCGGGATCGTCCTTGGCCGCGGATTTCTGCGCGACGAGCACGATGCTCTTCCCGGACTCCATCGCAGCTTCGAGCGCCTTGATCGATTTCGGGCGTCCGACGAACAGCGGGATGACCATATGCGGGAAGACAACCACGTCACGCAGCGGAAGCAACGGCAGCTGTGAGGGGTTGGTGCTGGCTTCTTCAGGAAGGGACATCGAAATTCACCTTAATGTCGGGCAACGTAGATACATGGGGGAGAGCGCCCCGGTTTTCAACCGGAGACGGGCCTCCGAAGCAGATGTCCGGAGGCCTGCGCATGCCTAGATGAACTAAACAGTCGACCCAGCGACTTTCGGCTGGTCGGAATAGATCAGCAAGGGCGGCGCATCGCTTACGATGGTGCCTTCGTCGACGACGACCTTCACCACATTCTCGAGAGAAGGCAGGTCGAACATGGTGTTGAGCAGGGTGTTCTCGAGGATAGAGCGCAGGCCGCGTGCCCCCGTCTTACGCTCGAGCGCTTTGTGCGCAACGGCTTTGAGGCCTGCTTCACGCACTTCGAGCTCCACACCTTCCATCGAGAACATCTTCTGATATTGCTTGAGCAGCGCGTTCTTGGGCTGCGTCAGAATTTGGATCAGCGCGACTTCGTCGAGTTCCTCCAGCGTCGCCACCACGGGCAGACGCCCGACGAACTCGGGAATCAGACCATACTTGATCAGGTCTTCGGGCTGCACATCGCGCAGCGCCTTGCCGATATCCTTGCGGTTGTCCCTGGAGCGGACCTCGGCCCCGAACCCGATGCCGCCTTTTTCCGAGCGCGCACGGATGATCTTGTCCAGGCCGTCGAAAGCCCCGCCGACGATGAAAAGGATATTCGTCGTGTCGACCTGCACGAACTCCTGATTCGGGTGCTTGCGGCCGCCCTGTGGCGGAACCGAAGCGATGGTGCCTTCGATCAG
>JBKJKJ010000477.1:0-6248 GCA_046597455.1 Burkholderiales bacterium | reverse complement strand
CCGCTCGGCCCGCGCTCGTGCAATGCGGTCTAACTGCCTCGGTATCAAGCGCTGCGGGCCGATGAAGAGTTCGAAACTCATCGCGAGTGGTGAATTTTCACCCAATACCGTGCGATTGACCGCTTTGCCCGACCGGCGATACAGTCGCGGATAGTGAAAGGGGTGGTTTAAATTTCCTATTCGCCCGACAGGCGGCTCTGGCGAATGCGGCTGCGGGTACGCGGTTTCTTGGCCACCTCCTGCCTCCCTGTTTGAGGTTGTCGAGGCCCCACTTTACCAGCCCGCCGGGCGTCGTCTGTGCCTCCGGGGCGGATTCAGGTTAACGAGCACCATTTGACTTTCTGAATGATGCGCGCGGTGCGGTCGATGCCGCCGCCCGCCGACACGCCGACGATGAGCTCGACCGGTTTCGATGGAAGCCACCCGGCGGGCTGCGCGTGCATGGCGTGGGGCAGAGACGCCAGAAAAAGGGCGATTGCCTGGAGCCACTTCTTCGTTCCTCGCATCGGCCTCTGCTCCTATGGACAGGGCACCCTGCCTTTCGGCAAGAATACCTTAGCCGCGATCAGCAAAGCGGCGGACCAGATTCAAGTCCAGCAAATGGGGAGGTTTCGCCATGAGAAGTCACGCGTTGTACATATGTCTTCTGTCAATCCTGGCGGTGCCGCTGACGGGGCACTCCCAGACGCGGAAGGTGCTGGACATTCCGCCCGTGGCACAACGCACGCCGGTATGGTGCTGGGCCGCAGTCGGCGAGATGGTGTTCCAGTATTACGGCGTCGCGAACATCAACCCCGCGGGGATTTTTCAGTGCGGCATCGTTGCGCTGCTTCATCCCGCATGCAACATGAACTGCGGCAATTGCGTCGTGCCGGCGGGCAGCCTCGAAACCATGGACCAGATGCTCACCCGTTATCCGCAGACGGCAAACCGTGTTTCGAACAGGCTCACACGAATCACGACCGAAGTCGACCGCTCCGCGCTCGATCTTTCGGACGTCAAGAAAGAGATCAGGGCGGAGCGTCCGATCGTCACCGGTATTTCCCCGAGCGGCTATACGGTGTACGCCAGCGTATCCGAGCACGTCGCGCTCATCGTCGGATACGACAACGACGATCTGATCGTGAATGATCCGTTCCCTTATCAGGCGCAGTATTTCGTGGCTGATCCCTACATTCGCGCGGGTGCCTCGATGGTGCAGCCGGGGCGGTATCGCATTTCCTATACGCGCTTCGTCAATGCCTTGCGGTGGCGCGAAACCATCCACGAGATTGAATGCAGCGGTCGGGACTGTCGGAGCGGTGGCGGCAGCGCGCGAGCCGATCCGCGGCCGATCGCTAATCCGCCCGTCTCCCAACCCGTCGTTGGCCGAAGCTGCTGCACGAATGTCACGCGCTGCGGACCGTTCATGAACCTGCCGCCGCAACCTGTAGGAACGAGTTGCTGGTGCGCGACGCCGTACGGAAACGTCGGCGGCGGCGTTTGCCAGCCCTGACACGCGACATACCGAAACCCACCTGCCAATACAGAATCGAGGATAGCGACATGGCGCAAGAAGAACCGCGAAGCGACTCCGTCACCGACCGCGCCCTCCTGGCCACGTCGTTGGCGGCACACGAAGCGCGCATCAAGCAGATCGAGGACAAGATCGAGGACAAGACGATCTTCGGAAGCGTACAGAAAAAAGCGAGCTTCATCGCGCTTATGATCGGCATCGTGCTGAGCGGCTTTTCTCTCTTCGACGTCTTCTGGAGCAAACCGCGCGAGGCGCTCTTCCGCGACATGGCGGAATTCAACAAGACCGTGAACGCCGTAGCGAGCCTTCGCCAGAATGCGGCCCAACTGCAGTTCCAGACATCTAACCCGCAGATGATCGAGGCTATGAATTCGATGGTCATGCCTCAGATCCTTGCGAACATCCAGTACGCTACTGCGCTCCTTCCGCGGCTTGAAGATAACGTCGGCATACCGCAGCTGATCGTCCTCATCTACGAGGCGATGAACATCTACGATTGGCAGAGCGCGCGGGTGCTGGTCGACCGCGCCGTCGCGATCAAGACGGCGGTGCCAACCATGCAGTCGGAGGCACATCGCTACAGGGCGCGCCTCCTCTTCATGACCGGGCAAGCGGACGAGGGCCGCAAAGCCTTCGAGGACGCGCTCAACATTATGGGGAAAGAAGATGCATTTGGAATCAATGGGCCGCGCGCTTACGTCGTGAAGGACTGGGTACTCTCCGAATTCATGGTCGGGGAGTGCGGGCTCACCACGGAACGTGTCAACCAGTTCCTCAAACTTCTCAACCACCCGCAGGTGATGGGACAGATGCGCCTCGGGATGGCATCTTCGTTGAGAGCTCAGCTCGAACAGCTCCAGTCCACACAGACGAAGTGCGCGATCCCGGCCGAGTTGCTGGCCGCTACGCAGAAGTAGCGGTCTCGACGCTGCCGCAGCCGACGACGGCGCTCGTGCGAGCCAAGCGGACTCGGTCTACACGAATTCATGCAACGGCTGGCCACTCTGGTGCCGAGTTGGGCGCGCCTGCTCAAGCGTGTCTTCGACCTTGATGTTGTCCGGGCAAGCAGAGTGCGGAGCCGATCACAACTCGTCTTGCCAAGACGTAGGCATCGCTCTACGCTGCGAGCGGAACATTCCGAAGGCACTATGCGCACATGGCAAGTTGCGGTACACGCAGCCGTCATCGCGGCTGGGCTCTCCGTCGCGATTGCACCTGCCCTCGCGCAGGAGCAGCAGAAGTTCCCCACCAACCCCCGTGCGCCTCGTCGTGGGCTTCTCCCCCGGGGGCGGCACCGACACCACGGCGCGCCTGATAGCCCCGAGGCTGAGCGAGATCTAGGGGCAGTCGGTCATCATCGAAAATCGCTCGGGAGCCGGCGGCCAGCTCGCCACCGTCATGGTCGCCAAGGCCACGCCCGATGGCTACACGCTCCTGATAAAGTCGGCCGCTATGGTGGTCAACGCGGTGCTGCCTGAGAAACCTTTGTACGATCTGTTCAAGGATTTCACCAGGGGCACCCAGATCGGGATCACCACCACCGCCCTGGTCGTCACACCGTCGCTGGACGTCAAGTCGGCCAAGGAGTTGATTGCGCTTGCGCACCAGCGGCCCGGCAAGCTCCTGTTCGGCACGTCCGGGGCGGGCAGCGGCACCCACATGACCACCGAGATATTCAACACGGCCGCCGGCATCAAGGGTGTGCACGTGGCTTTCAAAGGGTTGCCTGAGGCCCTGATCGAGATCGCTGCGGGACGCCTGAACTACGGCCTTATCAACCTGGCGGCGTCGCTATGAGTGGGCGGCGCTCGCCTTCGCTCGGGCCGCCATTCGGCAGCCCACCTCGGCCGGTAACGAACCTCCTTTCCTTCTACGGTTTCCCTCAGTAACCTCGCTTTTCCCAACACTTAAGGAACGATCGCATGCATATCAATCCCATGAAGGCCGCTGTCGAACGCGGCGAGCTACAGATCGGTACCTGGGTCAACCTCGTGCGCAATCCGGCAATCCTGACATTGTTGAAGAACGCCGGCCTGGATTTTGCCCGCATCGACATGGAACATTCAGCCCTGTCGATCGAAAGTCTCGCCGACATGGCGCTCCTCGCGCGTGCACTCGAGTTTCCTATCGCCGTGCGCCCACCCCATGCCAACCGCGAATGGATCACGCGGCTGCTTGATTGCGGCGTGTGGAACCTGCACTGCCCGCAAGTGGAAAACCTGGCTCACGCTCGCGAGATCGCGGACGCGGCGCACTATGCGCCACGGGGAAACCGCGGCATGTCCGGCACCAGCCCATCGAGCGAGTACGAATTCAAACCGGCACTCGAGCGCAACAAGTTCGCCAACGACCAGGTGCACGTTACGGTCATGTTCGAAACCGACGAAGCGTTCAACGATCTTGATGCAATCGCCGCCACCGACGGCATCGATGCGCTGACCCTCGGGCCGACCGATCTGGCGCAAAACCTCGGCGTCTTCGGCAAGCCGGAAATGGGCAAGGTTCTCGATGAACGGCGCGACCTGATTCTTGCCGCCGCGAAGAAGCACGGGAAGACCTGCGCCATGCTGGTCGGCAGCCAGGAACAGGCGCAGCAGTGGAAGGAAGCCGGCGTGTTGCTGCTGGTTTACAAGAGCGAAGTCGAAATCCTTGCCAACGGTTTTCGCGATGCAATGAAGGCGATCCGCGGCTAGCTCGGATAGTTCACCACTTTACGCCGGATAGTCCGCAGGAGTGACGTCGTCATAGCGGACCGCGCACAGCGCGAAGCGATCCGGAATCCATTTCTAAACTCTCGAAGCGCCGTCCCGGCTGCGTCCTTGACGCCCTGTTCCGGCGCCGCTATTGACGAGCAGCGCTATTGCACTCCTCGTGCGTAGCGGTATCCCCTGCGAGGCTCGTCAACGGCGGCGGGTTGCGGAACTCGCCGCACCAGCTCTACGAAATCCAACATGGTCTACAAGCCACCACTCTGCCAGTAGACGCGACAACGCGGCTCGACAGTCCTCACCCGAAACCCCGCCGTTGACGAGCCTCGCAGGGCGCCTCGTAAGGGCTCCAAGGCCGCAACCGACACGGCGCGGTGGTATGGCGGGCAGCCGATTGAGAGAGCAGTCTCTTGCGATGCGATCTACTACGGAATGTTTGCTTGCGGGTGTGGGAGTGATTTATTCAGGCAGTCCTTTGCTCGCGCGCATCTGTTCCAGGCGTTTGGTAATTTCCATTCTATGTAGGCCAGCGTCCTTGTGCGGTCGCAGGATCTCAATGAAATTGTGAAATTCATCGTAATCCCTTTCGTAAGATTGGTCAGTACGTGCGCCGGATTCGCGTATGACCCGGGCCGTCCGCGTGGGTGCCGGGAAAGGTCTTGCTTCGTTCTGGCGCTTGGAATAGATTGCCCTCTAACGATTTTCCTTGATCCTGTTTAGGAGATTTCGTCATGGCACAAGTCGGTCGCAAGTCCACATTCCAAGCGGGCAATGTGCGTTTCTCCGTCCAGCACGAGCTGTGGGACGGGAATATCGATGACCACCCCGACCAGGGTGTGGCCATCCTGGTCGTTGGACAGGCTGGCGGGAAAGACACGACATTGCTGCGGTTCAACTGTTTCGACCTGGAGCGCAGCTATGTGTATGGTCCTGAGGGCCTGAACAGACTCTGCCGTATGGATCCCACGGTGGACGGCAACCCGATCGGCTGGTCTGTGAAGCAGATAAGGACCCGGCTGCCTGACATGCTCCGGAGGTCCAAATATGAGGACATAGCGCAAGAGGTCGATGTGAAGGCGGTCGCGAGCACCCTGGCCGAGGTCGAATCCACGGCCCGGGCACTGTTTGCCAGTGGCAGAAACACCGTCAAGCACAACCGAGGCACCGAGATGTTCGAGGCCGGCAATTTTCGGTTTGGCCTGGAGCTGCGCAAGCAGGCCGGAGGAGACGGCGGTCTGGCGATCCACGTGCTGGCCGATCTGGCGGGCACGCCAGGTCGCACCTACATGGAAGAAACCGAATTACTGGCTTTCGATTGCTTCCGCGAAGCCCCCCACTATCACTATGGTCCGCGGAACAAGAACCACCGCATCTTCTGGGACAAGACGCTGGTGCCCGACCCACTTGAGTGGACGCTGGAGCAGTTCAAGGGTGGGAAGCTGCGCGACATGATCCAGCGAGCTGGCTACCCCGGCGTGGCGGCGGACTATGACGAGGCTGTCGTGTTTGCCGTCCTCCCGGCATTAGAAAAGCGGGCGCGGGAAATAAACGCCCAACCGCTCCCTGCCGAACCTACTCCCAACCTGGCTCCTGGCTCCTGGCTAACCAGCGTGTGAGTGAAGGACCGCTGTTCGATCCGCGGGATTTCGTCATCGCCGATGGCATCGCCCACCTCTGCGCCGGCGGAGAGAGCGCCTGCCTGCATCGCCATGCCACCGCGTTTTCCCGCTATCTTCGTGACAAGAGCAGCGGCATGGCCGGCCGGGTCGCGCAGGAAGCGGAGATTGCCCGTGCGCGCGCCAGTATCGCGCGCTCCTGATAACGCCCGAACTCGAAACGCATCGCGGCTGGCACTCGCCGGCACGCCGCTGGGAGACCAAAATGAAATCAGACGCGAAGGTTCTCGAAGCGCTGGCGCTGCTCGAGCGCGGCGACTGGCAGCAGGCGCACGCCATTGTGCAGCAGCACGAGACGCAGGACGCGGCCTGGCTGCACGGCATCGTGCACGTGCTGGAAGGCGCGCT
>JBKJKJ010000432.1:0-9092 GCA_046597455.1 Burkholderiales bacterium | reverse complement strand
TTTCGGGCGCCCGGCGCGGGGACAAGGAGATGACCCGGATTCCCATCCCCGAGGACAAGATTTACCGCTGGCGGGTCGAGGAGGAATTCATCGGTGCGATTCGCGGACACGAGCAGGTCCGCCGAACCTCGTTCATCGATGCGGTCAACTACATGGATTTCACCGAAGCGGTTCACATCTCGAGCCGCGAAGGTCGCCGGGTCTACCTGCCTCTCGACTGAAGCCGCGTGAAAACGCCTCCCGCTATACTCGGGCAGCTCGCGGGAGCATCAATCTTGGGGAGGAGAACGACATGCGCATGAATCGCTTGAAAAAACTCTGGCGTGAAGGCAAGCCTGCCGTGGGCGGCTGGCTTTCGATACCGCACTGCGTGCAGGCCGAGGTGATGGCCCATACCGGCCTGGACTGGCTGTGCATCGACATGCAGCACGGATGCATCGATTATTCCGATACGGTGCCGATGCTGACCGCGATTTCCACGACGAATGTCACGCCGATCGTGCGCGTGCCGTGGAACGAACCGGCGATGATCATGAAAGTTCTGGATGCGGGCGCCTACGGCGTGATCGTGCCGATGGTCAGCAACCGGGCGGAAGCCGAGCGCGCAGTCGCCGCATGCCGCTACCCGCCGGCGGGCATGCGCAGCAACGGACCGAATCGCGTGCTGCTTTACGCGGGGGCCGACTATCAGAAGCATGCGAACGACGAAGTGGCCTGCATCGTGATGATCGAAACGCTCGAAGGCATCGAGAAGCTCGACGAGATCATCTCGACGCCCGGCGTGGATGCGGCTTATATCGGGCCCACCGATCTCGCGCTCGCCCTAGGACTCGCGCCGGTGATGGACAACGACGAGCCGAAACACATCGAGACCGTCAACCGCATTCTCGAATCCTGCAAAAAGCACAAGAAGATCGCCGGCATCCACACCGCGAGCTCGAAGTTCACGCAGCGCTATCTGGATCAGGGTTTCCAGATGGTGATGCTCGGAACCGACCGCGGGGCGATGTCGAGCTACATGAAGGCGGAGGTCGGGCGCCTGACCGGCTGGACACCACTCCCCGCCAGCGGGCCCAACACCGGCGGGTACTGAAAGCTGGAACGCTGAACGCTCTGAACCCTGAACCCGCACCGAACGAGCGGCGACGAACGCTCGAGCGGCTGCGCAGATACACGCCCCTGCCCTGGACGAAGCCTGGAGTGACACGATGCCTAAGCTGATTCCGGTACCCGATGAATTGAGCAAGCCGTTCTGGGATGCGGTCAATTCCAGGCGTCTGGTCCTGCAGCACTGCACCAGCTGCGACAAGCTGCAGTATCCGCCGCAGGAGACCTGCCAGGTCTGCGGGTCTGCTGCGAAGCTCGCATGGAAGGAGGTCAGCGGCAAAGGCCACATCGCCACGTATATCGTCATCGAGGATGGCCGGCTCAACCGGCGCATGCCCGACCAGCCTTACAACCTGGCAATGGTCACCCTCGACGAGGATCCGACCGTCAATTTCTACTCCAACCTTCCCGGCACCCCGCCCTACGAGGTGCCGGTGGGCGCTGCCGTCGAAGTCACATTCGAGGAAGTGGCACCGGGCCAGTTGATTCACGAATGGCGCGTGGGAGGATGACGAATGGCTACTCCGGGTAATTACGCATGGCGCAGGGATAAAGACGGTCAGGGCGTCTGGGAACATCGCGGCAAAGTCGCGGTGGCCGGGTACGGGCATTCCCCGGTGGATCGGCGCTGGGACGGCGTCTCGATGGACAAGACGCTGGGTGCCTACTGCATCCTCGCGTGTCAGAAAGCCATGGACGAAGCCGGCGTTACAGCGGATCAGGTCGATGGCGTGATCTGCTGCGACAGTCACATCGCCGGCCCCAGCGGCGGTTCCGCGTCGAAGTGGGCGCCGCGCCCGTACTTCGATCCCCCCTACGACTCCGAGTTGGGACTCACGCTGGTGAACGCGCAGTGGCTCGTCAAGACGATGGGGCTGCGTAACGTCAAGTTCGCCCCCACCAAAGTGCCGACTATCGGTGAAATGATCGGCATGGCTGCGCAGGCGGTGGGCGATGGCGTGTGCACCACGTGTCTGATGATCTATCCCTGCGGCAACCTCGAGGGGCGGTATCGCCGCGGCGGCGAAAACGCCGACGACTATGCGCGCGGCGCCCGCCAGTGGACGGTGCCGTGGGGCAATCACGGGGGGAACGACTTCATCAACACCTTCCCGCACAACCAGTACTGCCTGAAATACGGCGGCCACCACGACGATCTCGCACCGTTCGTGATCAATCAGCACCGCAACGGCATGCTGACACCGTGGGGCTTCAACGCCACCCACGGCGTCGAGCCGATCACCGTGGAGGATTACAAGACCTCGCGCTTCATCCTGAATCCGCTGCGGATATGGGATTGCGACCGCCCGGTGCAGGCGGCGACCGCGTACCTCTTCACCACCGCTGATCGCGCGAAGGACATGCGGCAGCCGCCGGTCTACGTGCTCAATCATTCGCAGCACAACTTCAAGCAGCCCAGCACGCAGGCAGACCTGGATCTGATCGAGATGTGGACCGACCGCGCGGCCAAGCGGATGTACGAGGGCGCCGGGCTGGGCCCGAAGGACGTCGATATCTTCAACCCCTATGACGGCTACGCGGTGATGACCCAGTTCTATCTCGAGGCTTTCCAGTGGCACGGCGTGAAGCGCGGGGAGGCCTTCGGGTTTTACGCCGGCGACATCCGTGTCGAGGGACCGCATCCTTTCAGCTCCAGCGGCGGCAACCTCGGCACGGGACGCGTTCGCAGCGCCATGTACACCGACAGCATCGAACAACTCCGCGGCACCGCCGGCGAGCGTCAGGTGACGGTGCGGGCGGAAACTGCGCTGGCGGCGTTTACCACGCCCCCCAGCGGCGGCTGGATCATGTTCGGCAAGCACGCTGACTAGGAGCTTGCCGGACTTGCGATTACGCTCGAAATCAAGGATACAGGCCATTAGATAAACGCCTTCGCCCATCGAGGCAGACGGGATGCGCACGTCGGGTCGAGTGGGTCGACCCGTAAAAACGAGGCATCGGGAGCACCGACATTGGCAATGCTCATCAGTTTCGACATCGACGGCACGCTCGAGACGGGCGACCCGCCGGGCTGCATCACCATGGCGCGCGTGCGAGAAGCGCTGGCGCTGGGATACATCATCGGGAGCTGTTCCGATCGACCGGTGAGCCATCAGCAGCGGATGTGGAAGGAACACGACATTCCCGTCGCATTTACCGTACTGAAGCACCACCTCGATCGGGTCAAGGCCGAGTTCAGCGCTGAACAGTACTTCCACATCGGCGACACGAACATCGACCGCCATTACGCTGAACGCAACGGGTTCGCGTATTTCTATCCCGACACTTCCGTGGATCATCTGTGGGGTGCGACCTGACGCTGCGAGTCTCAGGCGTAGAGCCGTAATACGCCGTAGACCACCGTCGCGACCACCATCACGGCCGCGATCAACGTGAGCGCGGCGAGCTGCGACCGGCTCACGCGCGGATATCCTGCGCAGCGGCCTGCGGCATGGGGCGCAGCTTTTGCATGAGGATCGCAATGGCGAGCACGCCGGCACCGATGAGATCGGTGACCGCGCCGGGGTCGATCAGCAGGAACGCGGCCGCGAGGAACAGCGCGCGCTCGAGCCAGTTCGCGAGGCGCATAAAGTAGCCTTCGAGCCCGGCTGCGAGGGCAATCACGCCGACCATTCCAGTGAGCAGGGCGCGCAGAATCTCCATCCAGGTGCCCGCGAAAAGCAGCGCCGGGTTGTAGACGAAAAAGAAGGGCACGATGAAACCGGCCGCGGCGAACTTCAGCGCCTGCCAGCCCGAGCCCCACAAGCCGGCGCCGCCGATCGAAGCCGCGGCGTACACCGCGAGAGCGACGGGTGGTGTGACTGCCGAGAGGCACGAGAAATAGAACGCGAACATGTGGGCTGCCATCGGCGCGACGCCGAGCTTGATGAGCGCAGGCACCAGTAGCGCTGCCTGCATGATGTAAGCAGGCGTGGTCGGCATGCCCATGCCGAGGATGATGCCGGCGACCATCGTAATGAGCAGGGCCGGCATCAGCGAGCCGCCGGCGATGTCCACGAGAAAAGCGGTGAAGCGCAGCGCCAGTCCTGTTTGCAGGACGATCCCGATCACGATACCGGCCGCGGCGCAGGCCATCGCCACCGGCACCGTGTGCTCCGCCCCCTCGCGCAGGGCCGCGATGCAGGTCTTCCAGTTGAGACGCGTCTCGCGGCGCACCCACGAGATGGCGATCACGGCGACCGTGGCCACGATCGCGCCATAGGTCGGCGTGTAGCCGTAGAGGAGCAGGACCAGCAGCACGATGACCGGGAGGAACAGGTGCCCCTGGCGCAGAATAATGGCGCCGAGGAGCGGCAGCTCCTCGCGCGGGATGCCTTTCAGGCCGGAGCGCACCGCGTTGAAATGGATCGCGGCGAACAGCGCGCCGTAGTAGAACAGCGCCGGAATCGTCGCGGCAACCATCACCTGCGTGTAGCTCACGCCCATGAATTCAGCCATGACGAAGGCCGCCGCACCCATGATCGGCGGCATGATCTGCCCTCCGGTCGAGGCCACCGCCTCGATCGCCGCCGCCGCCTCCGGCTTGAAGCCCGTCTTCTTCATCATCGGGATGGTGAGCCAGCCATCGACCATCACGTTCGCGACCGCCGATCCGGAGATCGTGCCGAACAGGCTCGAGGAGACGACCGCCACCTTGCCCGGGCCGCCGCGCGCGCCGCCCGCGATCGCGTTGGCGAAGTTCATGAAGAACTGGCCCGCGCCGGACTTTTCGAGAAAGGCGCCGAAGATGATGAACAGGATCACGTAAGTTCCCGCGACCGACAGCGGCACGCCGAAAATGCCTTCGGTCGTGAAGTAGGTCTGGTCGACCGCGATTTCCAGGGTCAGGCCGCGATGGTGGAGCCAGCCGGGAAGCCATGGCCCAGCCAGCGCGTACGCGATGAATGCGATCGCGACGATCGGCAGCGACGCGCCGATCGTGCGGCGCGTCGCCTCGAGCACGAGGAGGATGGCGAGCACGCCCACCGCCATGTCCGTCGCGGAGAGCGGATGCGCCGTGGGAAAGCGGTTCACCACATAGTCGTACTTGACGAACATGTAGCCGATGCAGGCGAGGGACAGCATCGCGAGGCCGAGATCCGCCCACGGGATGCGATCGGGCGTCGAGCCGTCCCGGCGCGGCCACAACAGGAACGAAAGAACGAGACTGAAGGCGAGGGTGATGAACAGCAGCGCGTACTGATCCGGTGCATACGTGGTGAGCCGCACGTAGACGTGGTAGACGGACATGGCGACCGCCACCACGCCGACCACAAGGCCGGCGTATCCAACGAGTTTGCGCACTGCGGCGGGCCCGCGCGCGCTACTTCAGGAGACCCGCTTCTCGATAGTACCGGGCCGCGCCGGGGTGATAGGCCATGTTGTAGTTCTGCGCCATATCCTTGGCGCTGATGCCCTTCATCACGCTCACCACGTTGGCGAACTCGTCTCTTCCCTCGACGATCGCTTTAGTGACCTTGTAAATCACGTCGGCGGGGGTTTTGGACGAGGCGATCAGCACCGTCGGCGCCTGGAAGGTGTGGACGTCCTCGGTGACGCCCTGCTCCTTGTAGACGTCAGCCTTGATCGTGTGGCGAACGAAGCCCGAGTTGAGTTTGAGCAATGCGGCGAACTCGGCGTCACTCACCGAAAGTATGCGCACCTTCATCGACGAACCCAGGTCGAGGACGAATGACGCGGGCACCACCGTGAACCAGCCGGATGCGTACGCCTGGCGATTCTTCATGGCCTCTGTGTTCGAGGACAGCGGACCGTAGCTCTTGGCACCGAGGTCGTTCAAAGTCATCCCGTTGACCTTGAGCAGATACTCCCAACCCGCGACGAGACTGGTGTTGCCGCGCGCCGGCAGCGCGACCGGCCTGCCTTTGAGGTCCTTGATGGTTTTGATGCCGCTGTCGACGGGGACCGCCATCTGCCAGACATTGGGATAGAAGTTCGCGACATACAGCCCCTTGTCGGTCTTCTTGCCTTCAAACTGGCCCGTTCCGGCCTGGGCATCGGCCATGACGGTGGTCATCGACCAGCCGATATCGGCCTTGTCGATGCGGATCTTCTCCATGTTCACCAGCGCCGCGCCCGGCTCGACCTGGACGTTCAGCTCTGCGTAGCGCTTGTTGACGACCTGCGACACCGCCGCCGCCATGGGCGTCCAACTGCCGCCGGTGGGGCCGGCGCTGAAGATGACATCGGTTCTCTGGGCGAGCGCGGTGCCCGCGGCGAGGGGAAGGAAGATTGCGGCGCTGACCAGCCGCGCGATGAAGCAGCATCCGACACGATTTGTAATCATGATGGCCTCCTCCTGTGTCACCGTAGCGCGCGCGGTCCGGGGTGTCAATCGCGCAAACGAGCACGACTCCCCGCTGGTCGCACACGCTTCATATCGGCGTGCGCCGTGGAGGCGGGACGCCCACGACAGCCAGGCGTACTTTTTCGGTCCCGTTATTGAGCAGTTGATGCTCCACCCCGCCGGGCGGCATATGTATCGTGTCACCCGCGCCCACCGCCTGCTCCTGTATCTCGCCGCTGTCGGTCTTCCATTGCATAACGCCGCGCCCGCTGAGTATGAAATAAATCTCCTCGAAATCGCCCGGGTATTCGACTTCGTAACCCCCTGCCGTGTATTTTGTATGCGTATGCCAATGATGCGGGCTGAAGCCGGGACTGACTTCATCCACGTTGAAAAAGAACTTCTCCGTGGCGATGATTCTCTTTATCTGCCCCGCTTCTTTTCCGAACCCGCGTATATTCTGTGGCTGAACCTCGTTGGACTTGATGATTTTTAGCTGCGCCATTCGATTCTCCCTGGATCAGGTGTGAGCGCGCACAGCACTGAAGCACACGTTGGAAAACTGGCCTGCGCGTGATGGATGCCCGCATCATGCGGACGCCGGTTTGGGGCAACAACTTGGGGCAACAACTTCGCCTCGATGTTCATGACCGCGAGGACGCTGCCGCACGATCGTGGTCGTTTCGTTGAGAGGATATTAATGTCTGCACCGTTGCCGCTCGAGGAGATTCGGATCATCACGCTGGAGCAGGTTCATGCCCTGCCCTGGGGCACTGCCTTCCTTGCGGACCTGGGCGCGCAAGTCATCCGCATCGAAAGTGTCGCACATCTCCAGGACCGCAAGGCCGGGCCGTTCGCCGACGGCAAGCCCGGGGGGGAGTGGTGGAACGAGGGTGGAAACCTCGCGTACTTCGGCACCCGCAACAAGCAAAGTCTCTGTCTGGACGTCAACACACCCGCCGGTAAAGCGGTCTTCCTCAAAGTGGTCGAGAAATGCGACGTGGTGACTGACAATTTCAGGCCGGGCACGATGCACCGCCTCGGTTTCGACCACGAAAGCCTGGCCCGACTCAACCCCCGCATCATCACCCTGAGCAGCACGGCTTACGGCTACACCGGCCCGTGGGCGAGAGCCGGGTCCCGCGCGCGCACCGTCGACGCGACGAGCGGGATGTCTTACCTCACTGGCTATGAAGGCGGTCCTTCGGTGAGGGCAAGCAACAACTACATGGACCACTCCACGGGCAACAACGTGGCCTATGCGCTTCTGCTGGCGCTATTCCGTCGGAACCGGACCGGCAAAGGGGTGCGCATCGACCTGACCATGCACGAGACCGGGGTCTCGTGCATAGGACCCGCCATCCTGGAAGCCCAGCGCGGTATCGAGCGATCGCGATCGGGATGCGGACACCTCTGGAAGTCTCCCCACAACGTGTATCCGTGCGCGGGCAGCGATCGCTGGATCGCCATTGTCGTATCCAGCGAAGCCGAGTGGTCCGCTTTGAAGCAGGTCATGGGTTCGCCTGAATGGGCGCAGGTTTCCCGGTTCGGGTCGACGCACGGCCGTTGGCAGAACCGGCACGAGCTCGACTCCCATCTGGCGCAGTGGACCGCGACTCAGGACGACAAGGCGTTGGCCGCGTTGCTTCAGGCGCACGGTGTTTGTGCGGGCGCGGCTTTGACTGCGGCGGACCTGGTCGACGACCCGCATCTGAAGCACAGAGGGTTTCTCCAGGCGTTCGAAGCGTCCACTGCGGCGGGCCCTCGGACATTTGCCGGACGACCGTTTCGCCTGTCCGGGATGCCGATGGCGATCCGGCATGCCGCCAGGCTGGGCGAGCACAATGAAGCCGTCTTGCGCGAGGTGGCCGGGTTATCCGAACAAGAGTTGCGCGAGCTGACACACGACGGTGTGATCGCCGACCGGCCGCGAGCTGACGAGCAGAGGCCGTAGGGATGGACGCGATACTTTCCGAGGTCAAGGTGCTCGAGCTCGCTCACGCGCCGTCCGGGGCATTCTGCGCCAAGCTGCTGGCCGATCAGGGTGCTGACACCATCAAGGTGGAAGCGCCGGGCTGCGGAGATCAGGCCCGCCACGAACCTCCTTTCATCGGCGGCGAACCCCATCCTGACCGGAGCACCACATTCCTCGCGCTGAACACCAACAAGCGCGGGATCACCCTGGACGTGGGACACGCGACGGGCCGGTCGCTCTTCCTGCAGCTCGCGTCCGACGCCGACGTCATCATCGAAAGCTTTCAGCCGGAGCATCTGAACCGCCTGGCGTTGGGATACGAAGTGCTGCACGCGGCGAATCCGAAAACGATCGTGCTTTCGATCTCCTGTTTCGGTCAGCACGGCCCGTACGCCCACTACAAGGGCGACGACCTCATCGCCAGGCCATGGGGGGTTATCTTTACGCGGTGACGGGCTCGGCGGACCGGCCACCGATGGGCACCGCGCTCCAGCAGATGGAGCTCACCGCCGCGCGCAACGGCGTCATCGCCATCATGGCTGCACTCCTGCGACGGGAGCAGACTGGCGAAGGCGGCCACATCGATCTGTCGATGATGGAGGCGGCTGTCAGCACGCCCTCGGGCCTCATACACCCGTTCAGCTACACGGGGCGCAGCCCGCGGCGGGGAAACATGGACCGCAACGTCATGGACGGGATGCA
>JBKJKJ010000357.1:0-2526 GCA_046597455.1 Burkholderiales bacterium | reverse complement strand
GATCGTCGAGAGTCTCGACCAGGCGATCGTTGAAATAGCCGTTCGGAAATCCGAGATCTTCGTAGGCACGCTGGAACAACGGATAGAACCGGACGTAGATCGAGACAAGCTTCGCGGTGTCGACTGCCTGCGCGATGCTCACGTAAGTCGCATAGCGCCGCGGATTGGCCGGGCTGATGAGCAGGTCCCCGCGCGCGCCGGCGGTCGCGAATGCGCCAGCCACGGGTTTTACCGGCATCACGCGCAGCGGCGCCTTTTTGCGCGGCAGGTTGTCGATGGTCGCGACAATCCTGCGGATCATCGAATCGGGATAGAGGAATTTCGCGAGCGCCTGCTCACCGGTCACACCGGCGAGGGCATCGCGCATCGCGGCGTCGCTGTCGTTCAACGCGAGCACGGGCGGGGTCGCTTCGATCTCGATGGGGTGGCGAACCGCAGGCTCGGCGCTGGCTGCGGGCGGTGCGGCCGGCGCTTCGGTTTGCAGGGGCGGCGCGGGGGCGGGTGCCCGCGCGCGTTGCCAGTAGTCGTAGCCGTAATAGGCGGCCCCGCCCGCGAGCATGAGCAGCAGTACCCCCCACCCAAGCCAAATCGCGCCTTTGCGCGCAGGCGGCTCTGCGCGGAACGGGACGGCCTCCTCGGCGATTGCCGATGGTTCGAGACGTGGCTCCTCGAGACGTGGGTCCATATGCGTCCTCCTTTTGGTTTACCTGGTGTGGCACGGTCGGCACGCGCGACGCACAAACTCCACGTCATGCCTATCTGCATTGACTTCGCGTGCCGCGCAATAATTCAATTGCAATGCCCCAGGCAGCGCTTCGAGGCTCGGCAGGTTCGGGTTCGCTCCGCTCGCTGCTGTGCTCACTCGTATGCCATCGCAATAAGAGAACGATCGAAGATTGAAGCATGGTGCGCGGTTCATTGTCCGCGCGCTCTCGACGCGCGAAACGCTTTGCGTGTCTCTTCAGGCGGTTTATAGTGGTCGCGGGCAAATGCGTCACACGGCCCGAAAAATATAACGAGGAGACGACGATGCGTAACGTTCTCGCAGTCAAGCGCGCTGTGTTCTTTCTTGCGTGTGCAGCTTTCGCCCCGGCGTGCGCCATGGCCGCGGAGAGTGTCAGCTTCGCCGGCAAGCGCATCGAAGTGATCGTGCCTTTCGCTCCCGGGGGCGGTTCCGACGTCTACATCCGATCGCTCCAGCCGTATCTCGAAAAATACCTGCCCGGCAAGCCGACGATCATCGTGCGCAACATTCCCGGCGCCGGCGGGATCCCTGGCGCCAACCAGTTTCAGGCGCGCGCAAATCCGGACGGCCTGCATGCGATCATCGTATCGGCCTCCACGGTTGCCAATTTCGTGTTCCAGAAATCCAAGGTCGAATACGACCTGAACAAGTGGGAGCCGGTGCTGCTCTCGCCGCAGGGTGCTGTCGTCTATGCCTCGCCCTCGCTCGGTGTGAGCGGGCCGAAGGACGTGGGCAAGCTGAAAGGCAAGCCGCTCGTATTCGGAGGCCAGTGCGCGAGCTGCGCCGAGTTGCGCGCGATCCTCACCTTCGAGCTCCTCGGACTCAAATCCAAGTTCGTCTGGGGCCTGAACCGCGGTCCGGTGCGCCTGGCTTTCGAGCGCGGCGAGATCAACATCAACTACGATTCCACGCCCGGTTATCTCAAGAACGCGAGCGCGCTGGTGAAAGCCGGCAAGGCGGTGCCGTTGTATGCGCTCGGTGTCCTCAACGATAAAGGCGCGCTGATACGCGATCCGAATTTCCCCGATATGCCGAATTTTGCGGAAGCCTACGAGCTGGTCCACGGCAAGAAGCCGTCGGGGCAGGGCTACGACGCCTGGCTTTCAGTGATGAAGATGCTCGTCATGGTGAACAAGGCGCTGATGCTGCCGGCGGGCACGCCCAAACCCGTGGTCGAAGCGTGGCGCACGGCCGTGCGCAAAATGCTCGACGATCCGGAGTTCGACAAGACCGCGGGCAAGGTCATCGAAGGCTACCCGCAGTTCGTCGGCGAAGCGGCGCGGCCGATCATCAAGGATGCGACCACCTTTTCGCCTGCTGTGTGGGGCTGGATCAAGAATTACCTGCAGACCGACCATAACGTGACGATCAAGTAAGTGTCGGAGCACCTGCTGCCGGCGCTGCTCACGCTCCTGAGCGTGCAGCACCTGCTGTTCCTGCTCCTGGGAACGCTGCTCGGGCTTGTCGTCGGTATCCTGCCGGGACTGGGCGGCATCGCGGGTCTGTCGTTACTGCTGCCTTTCGTCTACGGCGGTGACCCGACGCTCGTGCTGCCGATGATGATCGGCCTGCTCGCCGTCACCAATACCTCGGACACGTTTCCGGCCGTGCTCCTGGGGATACCGGGAACCTCCAGCGCGCAGGCGACGATCCTGGACGGCTTTCCGCTGGCGCGCCGCGGGGAGGCCGCGCGCGCGCTGGGCGCGGCTTTCTCAGCGTCGCTGCTGGGTGGCCTGTTCGGCGCGTTGCTCCTGACGCTGGCAATTCAGTTCGCGCGGCCG
>JBKJKJ010000305.1:0-11916 GCA_046597455.1 Burkholderiales bacterium | reverse complement strand
CGACCCGCATTCACGGGCAGCCAGGAAGCCTCTTTCGGGCAACTGCGGGTCAACAAAGTCGCCGCCGCCGGCGTGAACAGCGTGGCGCTGGAGAACTACGCACGCCGCGAAAACTTCGACTACCGAGTGCTCTGGACATCCGAGTCGTACAAGGAGCTCTGCATCATGGCGGCGCCGAAGGTGCCGAAAGAGACGGTCGCCGCGGTGCAGGCAGCGCTGGTGGGCATGGCGAGCGATCCGGAAGGCAGAAAGATCCTGCAGGCCGGCGCGGAGCTCCTGAAGTCGAGCGGCGAACTCGGATTTGTCATGTCTGATAACCGCGACTATGACAACTACCGCAGCTTCTACAGGAACACCCTCGTCAGGGACCACCACAGCAAAAACTGACGCCTCACGGCGTCTTCATGCGGACTAACCGCCCATGTGGCGATGCTGCGGAAAAAACGGACGCGAGCTGCGATGAAGCCGGGCAAACTGGGTCACATCTGGAACCGACTGGGTATCGTCCCGCGGCTGATGGTCGGCGTCGGTCTCGCCATCGCCTTCGGCGGCGGGATACAAACCTATCTGAACGTCGCAGGGAACGCGGCCGCGGTCTCCGAGCGTCATCGCGACGAGCTCACCGAAACGCTGGAGATCCTGGCGCCGCTCGTCGCCGATCAGGCGGTCATCGGCAGCTATGACACGATCCAGCAGTTACTCCGCGCCCAGGTTCGAAAGAAGAAGGACCTGGCGGTCCTTTCGTGGACGGATGCGGGCGGTGCCAAACTGTCCGCGCAGGATGACCCCACCCGCTCGGAGGCGCCGGCGTGGTTCTCGATCATCGCGCCGATCGACGCCGTCGAAGCCACGCATAAAATCGTCATCGGCGGCGTCGGGTATGGCAGCGTCTACGGCAAGATGACGCGAAGTCGCGCGTCGAATCTCCTGTGGACCGAGTTCATCAGGCACGTGCAGACGCTCTCGGTCACGCTGCTGCTCATGCTGCAGCTCATCTGGCTGATCTTCCGGGGCAACCTCGGAACGCTGCGCATGCTTGCCGTCAGTGCCAACCGTTTCAGCCGTGGGGATCACTCCACACGCGTGCAACCCGGCGGCGCGCCCGAAGTGGTCGCCGCGGCCGTGGCGTTCAACGACATGGCGAACAACATCGAGAACCTCATCGATTCGCTTGGCGAAAGCGAGCGCAACAATCGCCGGCTGGCCGCGATCGTGCAGCAGTCGAGCGAGGCGATCTGGACCGCAGACCTTACAGGCCGCGTCACCACCTGGAACCCCGGCGCCGCCGCGCTCCTCGGCTATACCGCCGACGAGGTGATCGGCACTCCACTGAAGCTCGAGGCGGGGATTTCGTCCGCCGAGGACGATGGGCGTGGCGCGAGGATCAGGGCCGGCGAAGCCTTTTCCTACGAGACTCGTGCCCTCACCCGGAGCGGCGCCGAAATCGACGTCGAGGTGGCGGTGGCGCCGCTGTACGACGAGAACGACGTTGCGGTCGGCACGATCGGGCTCGCGCATGACGTCAGCGAGCGCAAGCGCGCCGAACAGGAGCTGCACGCCGCGCGGCAGGCGGCGGAAGCGGCCAGCCACGCCAAAGGCAGTTTCCTGGCCCGCATGAGTCACGAAATCCGCACGCCGATGAACGGCGTGCTCGGCATGACCGAGCTCCTGCTCGAGACGGAGCTCACGCCGCCCCAGCGGCAATTCGCCGAGACGACGCAGCGCTCGGGCAAGGCGCTCCTTGGCATCCTCAACGACATCCTGGACTTCTCCAAGATCGAAGCCGGCAAGCTCGATCTGGAGGTCATCGATTTCGACGTGCGCCGGACGGTCGAGGACACCCTGGAGCTGCTGGCAGAGCGCGCCCGGAAGAAAAACCTCGAGCTCACCTGCGCGCTCGCCCCCGGCCTCGCGACGCGCGTCAAAGGCGACCCGCTGCGGCTCGGCCAGGTGCTGCTGAACCTCGTCGGCAACGCCATCAAGTTCACCGAGACCGGCGAAGTCAGCGTCACGGTGAGCTGTCTGGAAGACGCGCCACAGAACACGCTCATGCGCTTCGCGGTCACCGACACCGGACCGGGGATCAGCAAGGAAGCGTGCGCGCGCGTTTTCGAGGACTTCTCGCAAGCCGACGACTCCACGACCCGCAAGCACGGGGGCACCGGTCTCGGGCTCGCAATCAGCCGGCAGCTCGTCGAAATGATGGGCGGCACCATGGAACTCGACTCGACCCCGGGGATCGGCTCGACGTTCTGGTTCGTCGCCCGTTTCGGTAAACAGCAGGCGCCCGCCGACGATGCGCGTGACCCGAGGCTGGAAGGCATGAGGGCGCTGCTCGTCGCTCCCGGTGAGACCACCCGCCTTGCGCTCCATGCCCACGCCTGCGACTGGGGCATGAACCACAGGAACGTGGCGACGGCGGAAGAGGCGTTCGAGGCGATGTCCGAAGCGGCGGCTGGCGGCACCCCGTACGAAGTGGTGATCATGGACAGCACGCTCTCCGGGCCCGGCGCCGCCGGACTCGTGAGCGCGATCAAGGCAGCGCCGGCACTGGCAAGCGTACGGCTGGTGGTATTCATCCCGGTCGGACGCGAGGGCGCGACGTTCGAAGCGCAGCACGCCGGCAGGGCGAGGTGCGTGTCCAAGCCGGTGCGCCGCGCCGCACTTTACGAGAGTCTCCTCGGCCCACTGACGGGCACAACCGAAGCCTGCGCGGCGCTTGTCGCACCCGCTCCTCCAGCGCCGCATCGCGCGGGAGGGCGGCTCCTGCTGGCGGAAGACAACCGGGTCAACCAGCAGGTGGCGCTGGGGATGCTGCGCATCGAAGGCTACGACGTGACCGTTGCGAACAACGGCGTCGAGGCGCTCGATCTGTACTCTAAATCCGCTTTCGACGTCGTCCTCATGGACTGCCACATGCCGCACATGGACGGGTTCGAGGCCACCCGCAGGATACGCGAGAGGGAAGCGCAGCATGAACTGCAGCGCATACCCATCATCGCGCTCACGGCCAATGCCATGCAGCATGACCGCGACGAGTGCCTCGCGGCTGGCATGGACGACCATCTGTCCAAGCCTTACAGCCGCGTTCAGATGCGCGCGATCCTCGAGCGCTGGCTGTCACCCGCGCGCATGAGCACACCGGCGGAGGTCGCCGTCGCCCGCGACTGAACGACCCGACCCTGATGCGGAGGTCGTTGATGACCTTGCATTGCTTCGTCGCAGCACTTCTCGAATAACCCGCGGGGGTGTCATCGCGAGGCGGCGGCAGGGCCGACGTGGCCATCCCCTGTTATTCTCTAGTGGATTTCTGTTGAACATCGCGGGGTCGCTGGAGGGGCAATGACGAGACCGTGGATCCACATCGCGCCGCCGGACGAAGCCACCGGCGACTTGAAGCGCGCCTACGCAAAAATCCAGACGACGCGAGGCCGGATACCCGAAATCCGTTCGGTCATGGCGGGCGAGCCGGTAGCCCTCGAAGGCATGGCCGCTTTCTTCCCGGAAAATAACTACGCGTGCGCTTCGATCGATCGGCGGCTTGCCGAGATGATCGCCACGGTGGCGTCCGTTGCGAACGGCTCGACCTTCGGCGAGACGGCGCATGCGCGGCAGCTCGCGCGAATCACCGGCGACCAGGCGTTCTCGGACGGCATACTGCGCGACTACCGCAGTGCCGACCTCTCCCCGAAGGAGCGCGCGCTACTCGACTACGTGTGGAAACTGAGCAGCGCCCCGGGGGACATGACCGAGGCGGACATCGACGGACTGCGATCCAAGGGATGGACCGATCCGCAGATCGTCGCGACGGTCCACGTGACGTCGCTCTTCGCTTACATGAATCGGGTCGCAGGGGCATTCGGCATCGAGCCGGGCGAGGCCGCACCACCCACGACCTGAGCGTGCGAAAAATGGTTTACTCTCCAGTCTGAGCCGGTAAAACCGAAAACGAAAAAGCGGCCGGCAGATTCCGCTCTCCCTTTCTTCCTTTCGTGAATAAAAAAGGAATCCAATGAGCACCGAAACCCATCACCATCACGACGGCAAACGCGTCGAAGACCATCGTCTCATCACCGGCGCGGGTTGCTATACCTCCGACTGGAACGCGCCCGGCCAGCTCTACGGCCATTTCGTGCGATCCGACCGGGCGCACGCGGAAATTCTCTCAGTGGATTCGAAGGCTGCCCTCGCCTCGCCTGGCGTGAAGCGCGTCTTCACCGGCGAAGACGCAGTCGCCGCCGGCTACGTCAAGGCGCCGCACACCATGCAGTTCGTCGGCAAGAACGGCATGAAGGCGCGATCGCCAGGACGCCCGGTGCTCGCTCACGGGAAAGTCCGTTTCGTCGGCGAAGCCGTCGCACTGGTCGTGGCCGACAGCGCCGCCGCCGCGCAGGACGCCGCCGATCTCGTCGAAGTCGAGTACCGCGAGCTCGAGAGCGTCACCGATCCGGAAGGCGCGCTCGCCGATGGCGCGCCGCAACTCTCCGACGAAGTGCCCGGCAATCTCGCGTGGGAATCCGAGGTCGGCAACGAGAAAGCCGTCGATGCGGCTTTTGCCGCCGCGGCGCACATCACGAAAGCCAAAGTGATCTCGACGCGCGTCTCCGCGAGTCCCATGGAGCCGCGGGCGTGCCTCGTCGCCTACGACGCGTCGACCGAATCGTATCGGATCCACTCGCCGATGCAGGGCATCACCACGATCCGTTCGCAGCTCTCGGCTTACACCAAAGTGCCGCCTGAAAAACTCATCTTCGAAGTGCAAGAGGTCGGCGGCGGTTTCGGCCAGCGCTCGGGCGCGTATCCCGAATACGCGGCGCTCATGATCGCCTCGAAAGCGCTAGGTGCACCCGTGAAGTGGACCGGCACGCGCACGGAAGGCTTCCTGACCGACACGCACGGGCGCAACATGATCGCCCACGGCCAGCTCGCGCTCGACAAGGACGGGAAGTTCCTGGCGATGCGCATCGACTGGATCGTCGACCTGGGCGCGTATCTCTCGCCGGGCGCGCAGGGGCACGTGCGCAACACGACCAACTGCATGACCGGCGTCTACAAGATCCCGGCGCTCTACGCGAGCTACCGCATACCGATTTCGAACACCACGCCGATCGGCGCCTATCGCGGTGCGGGACGCCCGGACATCGCGTACGCCGTCGAGCGCCTCGTCAACCAGGCCGCAGCGGAGATCGGCATGGACTCGGCCGAGCTGCGCCGGCGCAACTTCCTTCAGCCGTCGGACTTTCCGTACACCTCGCCGACCGGCGGTGAGTACGAGGTGGCGGATCTGCCGGGCATGTTCGACAAAGCACTCGCGCTGGCCGACTGGAAAGGTTTCGAGAAGCGCCGCACGAAATCGAAAGCCGCCGGGAAACTTCGCGGCATCGGGGTCTCGACCGTCATCGAGAACACCGGCCTCGGCAACGCCCCCG
The DNA here is from genome assembly GCA_046597455.1 of Burkholderiales bacterium. Lineage (GTDB taxonomy): Bacteria > Pseudomonadota > Gammaproteobacteria > Burkholderiales > SG8-41 > JAQGMV01. The sequence continues at coordinate 6,487 of JBKJKJ010000305.1, read as the reverse complement.
CTGACGAAGTCGAGATCCAGCTCGACGCGAGCGGAACCGTCACGGCGTTCATGGTCGCCAAGACCCAGGGACACGGCCACGAAACCACGTTCGGGACGATCATCGCGAATGCGCTTGGCATCCCGCTCGAGAAAGTGAAGATCGTGCAGTGCGCGCCGGGCACGACGTTGAAAGGCAACGGCACCGGCGGCTCGCGCAGCACGGTGGGCGCGGGCAGCGTGTGCCACATCGCGGCGCAGAAGCTCGTCGAAGAAGGCAAAGCGCTGGCCGCACTCGAGCTGGACGTCGAGCCGTCGCAGGTCGCTTACGCGGAAGGCGAATTCAAGTCCGACGCGTCGGATCGCATCGTGACACTCGCGGACCTGGCGAAAGAGAAGACGCTCACCTACATGGCGGACGGCAAGTTCGGCTCGACGTATCCCAACGGCTGCCACATCGCCGAAGTCGAGATCGATCCCGAAACCGGCGTGACTGAAGTCGTCTCGTACTGCGCGGTGGACGATGTCGGCGTCGTCATCAACCACGCCATCGTCGAAGGGCAACTGCACGGCGGCGTGGTGCAGGGTGCAGGACAGGTCTTCGGCGAGCAGGTCGTCTACGACCCGGAGACGGGACAACCGCTGACGGCGACGTTCATGGACTACTACATGCCGCGCGCGGGCCTCATCCCCGAGATTCGCGGGGAAGAACATCCCACGAAAAGCACGGTGAGCCCGCTCGGCGTCAAAGGCGTCGGCGAATCCGGCTGCACGGCTTCGATTCCGGTCCTGGTCGGCGCGGTGCTCGACGCGGTGCGACCGCTGGGCATCAAGAACCTCGACATGCCGCTCACGCCGGCGAGGGTGTGGGGGGCGATTAAAGGGGCGGCGCACTGACCAGGCCGTCCTGACCGCCCCCGCCGACGGCCTGCGAAAGCAGGCTGCGGCGGTAATCCCGAACAGCGTTAGCTTAAGGGGGCCCCATGAAAGTGTACGACGCGATGGCGAACGCCTTCATCAAGGAAGGCACCACGACGCTCTTCGGCCTGCTGGGCGACGGGCAGATGACATGGTGGTCGGCCATGTCGAAATATCCGGAGCTCAAAATCGTCGACGTCCGCGACGAGGGCTGCGCGGTCACCATGGCCGAAGGCTGGGCGCTGGCCACCGGCAAGGTGGGTGTCGCCAGCGCGACACAGGGGCCCGGCCTCGCGCGCATGACCACTTCCCTCATCGTCGCGGCCCGCGGGCGCACGCCGCTCGTCGTGTACACCAGCAGGACGGCCTCGAACAACGAACACCTCGTTCAGTACATGAACCAGGATCAGTTGGTCACCGCGACCGGCGCCGGTTACATCGAAGTGCTGAAACCGTCGTACGCGGAAGACGCGGTCAGGGAGGCGTTCTATCGCGCGCGGCGCGAGTCGCGGCCCATCGTGCTGTGCGCGCCGCTCGATGTACAGCAGCTCGAGTGCGATGCCGACGGCGACGACTACAAGCCTTCGAGCGAAATGTTCCCGGGACAGCAGGCGATACGCCCGGCCCTCGAGCAGTTGCACGAAGCCGCAGGCATCATCAGGCAGAGCAAAAAGCCGGTCATCGTTCTCGGCCGCGGCGCGATGTCGCCCGCAGCGCAGACCGCGGCAAACCAGCTCGCCGAGCGCATCGGTGCGCTGGTCGCGACCACGCTCGTCGCAAAAGGGACGCTCGCGGATTCAGAGTACTACGCAGGCGTCTCCGGGCTGTTCTCCGCACGCGAGGTGATGCAGCTTTTCGAAGAGGCGGATTGCGTGGTGGCCGTCGGCGCGAGGCTCTCCACGCACACGCTGGCGGGCGGCTACCTATATGGGAAGGCGCGCTTCATCCACATCGACATCGAATCGCACAAGGTGATGGGGAACGACCGTGGCGCCGATTGCTACGTCCAGGGCGATGCCACAGCAACCCTGCAGGAGCTCGTCGAACATCTGGCACGTGACGAGGTGAAGAACCGGGGCTTCCATACGCCCGAAGTGCGGCGGATTCTGAGCGGCGCGGGACGCGATCCGGCTGAATTCGAGATCGAGGACGGCACGGTGGACCCGCGCGAAGCGGTGTCATTACTCGACGAAAAACTGCCTCCCGAAATGCACCTCGTTTCTTCCGGCAATGCCCATGCGTGTTCGTTTCGCGTGATGCTGATGAAGCGGCGGCGCGGGCTGCAGATCTTCTGCACCGCTTTCGGCTGCATCGGGCAGGCGCTGTCAACGGCGGTCGGCGCTGCGCTCGGCACGGGCGAGCCGCTCGTGTGCGTCGAGGGCGACGGCAGCGCGCTCCAGAACATCCAGGAGCTGGATACCGTCGCGCGTCTGGGGCTCAAGTTCCTGTACGTGGTCGTGAACGACGAAGCCTACGGGGCCGAATACCACAAGCTTCGCGCCCACGAACGCGACCCCATGCTTTCGTTCGTGCGCTCACCGGACTTCGCAGGGCTCGGACGGAACTTCGGATGCCGCGGCGCGACCGCGCGCACGCTGGACGAATTCAGCATCGCGATCGACGAATTCCTCGCCGGCGAGGGGCCGATGGTGATCGACCTGCGCATTTCACGCAACGTCATCAGCATCCCGTACCGGCGCCTGCACTTCGGAATGGACGTATGAGCGAGCTCATCGTCAGGGCGTCCATGGGATCGAGGACGGCGTGGGACGAGCTCGCGCCCGCGTTCACCCGACTCACCGGCCACAAGGTGACCGTCACCCAGGAGACGGTAGCGACACTGGATCAAGCACTCGCCTCCAATACGCCCGGGGACCTGATAGCGCTGTACGGGGACCCAATGGAGCGCGTCGTCAAGAGTGGCAAGGTCGTAGAGCGCACGGTCTTCGCGCGCGCGGCGGTCGGCCTTTCCGTCAAGTCCGGCGCGCCCTGGCCCGACATCAGCACGCCCGAGGGCCTCAAGACGACGCTGCTCGATGCCAGCTCGATCGCTTATTCGTATGGCGGAAGCGGCAACGTCGCAGCGCGGGCGATCGAAAAGCTCGGCATCGCCGAGCAGATGAAGTCCAAGACCGTTCGTTCGGAAGGCGGTCCCGCCGCGGGTTACATAGCGCGCGGTGAAACGGAACTGGCGATCCAGCAGATCAACGTGAGTAAGCCGGTTGCCGGCACCGATTACGTGGGCCACCTCCCGGACGACCTGCACGAATACGTCGTGTTCGAAATCGCCATCGTCGCGGCGTCGAAGGAACAGGAGGCGGCCAGGGCGTTGATCAGCTTCGTCACCTCGCCGGAGGCCGCGCCGCTGTTGCAAAAGGGGATGATGGAGGCTGCGTCGTAAAGGTGCGGTGAGCTCGCTCGGCGTTAAAGCCTGGACATGCCGCTTACGCCGGCGCGGGTTTGGAGCGAGCAGCGAGGCCTCGAACTTCTTGTCATTGCGAGCCGGTAGGCGTGGCAATCCCGTAACGCACGCAAATCGTTCGTCCTGAGCGTAGCGGCAGCGAAGTCGAAGGACGAACAACCCATTCAGCTGAACGCAGCGCGGTGATCTCGAAAACCTTAGGGGACAAGCACACTAAGGCGCGGAATACGTGCCCTCTCAGTGGTCTGCCTCCTGAGCGTTCGAAGATTCAAACAGCGACGCTGAGACCCGAGCGTATCTGTGAGTATTCTTGGTCGTTAACAGAAGCGATAGCCCTGGACGACACAGGAAGGTTCCGGCAGGCAGTGCATGAAAAAGCCGCGCAGCTTCTCGCGCAGTTGGTGGAACCGCTCAACGGCTGAGACTGGCGCGAAGCATGTCTCGATGCGCAGCGGATCGCATGAAGTGCAGCAGCACACCGCATAACGTCTCTGGGATCGCACCATGAACAGGTACAAAGTAGCCGCCCAGTCCTCCAAGGCTCTCGCATTGGCGGTCTCGATCATCGCAGCCAAATATGTGAACGATTGGATCGTCTCGCAGAAGCTTGACTATAGTATCGCGGTGCTCGCGATTGTTGTCGCTGTGACCAGCGCGTCGTACGTGGTTGCTTTGCTTTTCGACCTCGTTTTCGACTCAAGCGTTGTCATTCGCCGAATACTCTTGGGAAGAATGCATGTCGAGGGCACTTGGCTTGTGATCGTTCGCCAGCAAGGACATGTTCTTGCTACAGCGGTAGTCCACATCGGCGTCATCGACTACGGCTTGACTGTATCAGGAGCTAATTACGACGCGAACGGCGTTGCTGCCAGCACGTTTAAAGGCGACTTCGTTCGTCTTGACTGGCCGGTGCTGCAGTTCAAACACTCAACGCAACCTTCTGAGGGAGAAGCGAGACTCGAGGGGTATGGAGAAGTACAATTTATCGAACGGGCGGGAGCCCCCAAGCAGTACCAAGGCTTCTTCATGAGCCTTGGCGACGGCCAGCGCTGTAGCATTGCAGGGACTAAGGCAGAAGATGCGGAACTGTTGCGGCGCCTAGATGATCCAGCTCATCGTCGCACAGAAATAATGCGCTTGACGCAAGAGCAGCCCGCGCCGGAGTCGGACAACGGAGCGGCGGTGAGATAGCCGCTTCTGAACGTTAAGCGGTGCTGTTCACGGCGAAAAGGAGAAGCTTAGGGGACAGAACACTAAGGCGCGGATTAGGCGCCCCTCTTAGTGGTCCGTCCCCTGAGTGTTTGAGAATCAGACCTGCCTCTATAAGCAAGAAATTGTAAGAATGTGGAAAGCTAAAGCGCTTGTAGCCTTGACGTCAGCAGCCGCGCGCTGTCCTGAAATAATGCCGTACGTGCTTGAGTCGTTCGCGAATCGCACTGAATTCGCGATTGAATTGCTAAACCACGCGGGGCATCAGCCGGCCACTTTCGCCACAGTGCCGCCGCAACTCTCACCCGATAAAGCGGCCGAGTATGCAGCAGCGATGCGCCGAGAGATCAACGCCGGAGACGTCGAGCCGCTATATCACCTTGGCAGATTGCTCTCGTCGAAGCTTCAGGTTTTCGTCTTACCCGAGACCGCACCGGGCATTGCGTCCGCGGGCGTTCGATTGAACGGCTTTGTGGTGTTATTTATATCTAACGACGATTCCGTCGATGCGCTGCGCGCGTGCGCGCGGATCTTCGGGCACTTGCTACTGCTGCCAGCACGTAGTCGTGGGGATGCTGGCGCGATAATCGAGACTTGGCAACAGCTGCGAAGAACACCGACGGGGCGTTACGAGCGATTTGCAGACGTTTTTGCGGCCGAGCTCCTAATTCCTACGCGCGGCTTGGGCATTGCTTTGAAGCAGGTGAGGGCTGCACTGAAGATAAAGGCAGGGGCTCTTGGTGACGTCGAGCTGCTCTACTTGGCACGCATATTCGGGGTGTCGTTTTTAAGCATGGCGCGCCGCTGCGAACATGCCCATCTACTACCCAAAGGAGGATCAAGCGCACTGTACCAGTTCTTATGCAAGTCCTTCGGGGGACCAGAGGAGAGAGCCGATAGCTTAGGGTTGCCGGCGCGCCCGCAGTTTGCCGTAGAAGGACTTCCAACCAGTGCAGCGATGGCCATCCGCGATGGCCTAAGAACCGGCCGCGTGTCTCTAGACGACATGTCAGCAAAGCTACGTTGGCCTCGTTCGTCGTTGGAAGCTGCTCTCAGCATGCCCACTCAGCATTAAAGCATTTCCGACAGAAGCCAGTTCTCGTGCTTCCGCCGTGGCGACGGAGCCGATGTGGCTATCTTTGCGAGAGCATCGATCATGGGATTGGTAACCGTGAGACGTAATCTGGTGCGAGCGCGGAATGATTTATCGCATGCACCACACGTGTGCTCCTCATGCGGCGTATAAGAAGTTTTGCAGCAATTGTGAAGCGTCTCCTCGCAATTCGGACATGCCGCACTCACCACGCGCCCAGCCAAATGCGGTAGCGCATTCTGCGCCATTAGGGCCCGGATCGCGTGCGGGTCAAGGGTTATACCGTCAATGGTTACGGACGCAAATGTGTCATCGATGTCCGGCGTCTCACTTTCGTTCAAAAACGCATGAACGTGAATACCCTCTTCTTCCGGCCGAGGCGCAGTCCATACAATCGCCGGATTTGAGCCCCAAATCTGCACTCCTCCCGGGTAATCTGCCTGCCGAATGTCGAGCTGTCTCTCGGCTGGCCGCCTGTGGTTTCCCTTGGAATTCAAAAGGGAACGAATTCTTGCGACAGGATTGCCAACAGCACGCTCAGTATCTCGGAAGTATCCACCGCAACCGGAACAAAGATGTCGTCCATGCGAATTAACACTAAACCAATCCTTGTCTAAGTGGGGATAGCCGCAAAGGCTACATTGAATAAACTTCGTGGTGTGGCCGAAGACCGACGACACCATGAAGTAGATGGCGTCAAGTTCTGAGATGTCATACGTCTCACTGAATAAGCCATCGCGCATATTCATCGAGACCCGCCTATACGTGCCATCGATGGCTTTCGCATCTTGCCCACTCGCGCGCGCATGCACATGAACACCGTGCTCGAGCTTAAGGCGCGTTGTGTCGTATACCGGTGCCGCCGCG
>JBKJKJ010000297.1:0-3911 GCA_046597455.1 Burkholderiales bacterium | reverse complement strand
AGCAATTACATCGTGCGCGGCATGTTGTGGAACGCGTTTGATTCGGAACAGCAGTCGGTGCTGCTGATCGACGAAGTCGACAAGGCCGACATCGAGTTTCCCAACGACTTGCTGCGTGAACTCGACCGCATGGAGTTCTACGTCTACGAGACACAGCAGCTCGTCAAGGCGCGCCACCGTCCGCTGGTCATCATTACCAGCAACAACGAAAAAGAACTGCCGGATGCTTTCCTGCGGCGCTGTTTTTTCCACTACATCCGTTTCCCCGATCAGGAGACGATGGAAAAAATCGTGCGCGTGCATTTTCCGGGTCTGAAAAAGGCGCTTCTCAAGGAAGCGCTTGAAGCGTTCTTCGAAATCCGTGACGTGCCGGGCCTCAAGAAGAAGCCGTCGACCTCCGAACTTCTCGACTGGCTTAAGCTGCTGATGGCCGAAGACATACCGCCCGAAGCGCTGGCGAGCCGCGATCAGCACAAAATTATTCCGCCGTTGCACGGTGCTTTGCTCAAGAACGAGCAGGACGTGCACCTGTTCGAGCGGCTCGTATTCATGTCGCGGCGCAAGCCGGGCTGATTTGAGCGTGCGTAAGCCGGCCACCGGGTTTCCGCCGGTCATCGATGCGAAAAGCGAGACACTACTGCTGGGCAGCTTTCCCGGCGTCGCCTCGCTCGTGAAAGCGCAGTATTACGGGCACCCGCAGAACCATTTCTGGCGGCTGGTCGGCACGGTGATCGACGAGCCGTTGCCCGAAATGGAATATGCCCAGCGCCTCAAGACGCTGCTGAAGCACCGCATCGGCTTGTGGGACATTATCGGAACGTGCGTGCGTCCGGGCAGTCTCGATTCGAACATTCGTAATCCGCGCCATAACGATTATGCGCGGGTGACGAGCGTCGCGAAGAAACTGCGCAGGGTGTGCTTCAACGGCAAGACCGCCGCGAAGATGGAGCCGCTCTTTCTCGAATGGGGATACGAGACGCTGGTGCTGCCGTCATCGAGTCCTGCCTACACGATGCGGTTCGAGGACAAGCTTAAGCAGTGGCGCGGCATCCTGTCGCCGCATCGAACAGCCCACGAGAGTGATTTGGTCTGCCCCGTCTCTCGCTTCTCGCCTCTCGCCTCTCCCCAAAAATGCTGATCGAGTTCTTTCTCAAACTGAAGCAGGGCGGCCTGCCGGTCTCGGTGCGCGAATTCCTGACGCTGCTCGAGGCGCTCGACAAGCGCGTGATCAGCGGCAGCGTTGACGATTTTTATTATCTGTCGCGCGCCTGCATGGTCAAGGATGAGTCTAATTACGACAAGTTCGACCGCGTGTTCGGCGCGTACTTCAAAGGCATCACGGGGCTACCGGAAGGGGCGGAGGCGCTGATCCCGGAAGAATGGCTGAAGAAACTCGCCGAAAACAACCTGACCGAGGAAGAGAAAAAGCTTATCGAGGCGCTCGGCGGCTGGGATAAGTTGATGGAGACGCTGAAAAAGCGGCTCGAAGAGCAGAAGGGGCGCCACCAGGGCGGCAGCAAATGGATAGGCACCGCCGGCACCAGTCCGTTCGGCGCTTACGGCTACAACCCGGAAGGCGTGCGCATAGGCCAGCACGAGTCGCGGCATCGCCGCGCGGTCAAGGTGTGGGACCAGCGCGAATTCAGGAATCTCGACGACTCGGTGGAACTCGGCACGCGGAACATCAAAGTCGCGTTAAAGCGGTTGCGCAAGTTCGCGCGTGAAGGCAATCCTGAAGAGCTCGATCTCGACGACACGATACGCTCGACGGCGAAAAACGCCGGCTATCTCGACATCAAAATGGTGCCCGAGCGGCACAACAGCGTGAAGGTGCTGCTGTTTTTCGACATCGGCGGGTCGATGGACGACCATATCTCGGTGTGCGAGCAGTTGTTCTCCGCCGCGCGCACCGAATTCAAGCATCTCGAGTATTTTTATTTCCACAATTTCTTGTATGAGCGCGTGTGGAAGGACAACCGGCGGCGCGCGACCGAACGCATGGCGACCTGGGACGTGCTGCATAAATACCCGCACGACTACAAGGTGATTTTCGTCGGCGACGCGACGATGAGCCCGTACGAGATCACGTATCCGGGCGGCAGTGTCGAGCACACCAATCCCGAGCCCGGCGCGCTATGGATGCAGCGCGTGCTGTCAGTCTACAAGGATACGATCTGGCTCAACCCGCAGCCCGAATCGGTATGGGATTATCACGAGTCGATCCGGGTGACGCGCGAGTTGATCGGCGAGCGCATGTTCCCGCTCACCATCGGCGGTCTCGACCGCGGCATGCGGTACTTGAGTAAAGGAAGGTGAGAGAGGAGAGAGGAGGAAACTGCCGTAGACCACTACACCTACCGCATTCTAATTCTACCTTTCACCTTTCACCTTTCACCTTTCACCTTTCACCTTTCACCTTTCACCTTTCACCGCGATCAGCGGGGCAGCGCGCGCCGGTCCTGCATCGGCGGGGCGACTTTCATGACTTCATCGACGGTGGTGACGCCGGCCGCCACTTTCATCGCGCCGCTGATGCGCAGCGGCTTCACGCCTTCGCGATAGGACACTTCGCGCAGCCGGTCCATGTCGGTTTTGTCGTTGATCATGTTGCGGATTTCGTTGTTGAGCACCATGATTTCGTAAATGCCGATGCGCCCGATGTAGCCCGTCATGCGGCAGTCGAGGCAGCCCTTGGCGATATAAGTGGTCTCCGGCTTCTGCGCTTTCCACGGCGACACCAGCAGTTCCCACGCCGAATCCTCGAGCGGCGCCTGCTCTTTGCACGCGGGGCACAGCACGCGCACCAGGCGCTGCGCCATCACACCGAGTACGGTCGAACTCAGCAAATACGACGGCACGCCGAGATCGAGCAGGCGCGTGATGGTCGACGGCGCGTCGTTGGTGTGCAGGGTGGACATCACCAGGTGGCCGGTCAGCGCCGCCTGAATCGCCATTTCGGCGGTCTCGAGGTCGCGGATCTCGCCGACCATGATGATGTCGGGATCCTGGCGCATCAAGGTGCGGATGCCGGCGGCGAAATCGACGCCGAGGTTCTGCACGACCTGCATCTGGTTGAACTGCGGTTCGACCATCTCGATCGGGTCTTCGACCGTGCACACATTCACTTCGGGTGTGGCGAGGTGCTTCATGTTCGAATAGAGCGTAGTGGTCTTGCCGGAGCCGGTCGGACCCGTGACGAGCACGATGCCGTGCGGCTTCGCGATCATGCCGCTCCATTTCTTGAGATCTTCTTCGGAGAAGCCCAGTTCGGCGAAATCCTTGACCAGCACGTCGGGATTGAAAATCCGCATCACGAGCTTTTCGCCGAAGGCGGTCGGCATCGTTGACAGCCTAAGCTCGACTTCGCCGCCTTCCGGCGTCACCGTCTTGATGCGTCCGTCCTGCGGGCGGCGCTTCTCGATCATGTCCATCCGGCCGAGCAGCTTGATGCGGCTCGTCATTGCGGCCAGCACCGGGGTCGGGATCCGGTAGACGTCGTGCAGCACGCCGTCGATGCGGAAACGCACGTTGCCCGCGTCGCGGCGCGGTTCGAGATGGATATCGCTTGCGCGCTGCTCGAACGCGTAAGTAAACAGCCAGTCGCAGATGACCACCACGTGCTGGTCGTTGGCATCGAGCTTGCCGCTCTTGCCCAGCTGCACCAACTGCTCGAAGTTGCCGATGCTGCCGTAGGCGCCCTTGTCTTTCTCGCTCGCGAACTTCACCGACTTGGCGAGATTGAAGAATTCGACAATGTAGTTTTGAATGTCGACCGGGTTAGCGATCACGCGCTTGATGTCGAGGCGCAGGACCTGCTTTAAGTTCTCCTCCCAGTCGTGCACGAACGGCTCGCAGGTCGCGATCGTCGCTTCGGTCTTGGTCACGCCGACCGGCAGGATGCGAAAGCGCTG
>JBKJKJ010000165.1:0-11664 GCA_046597455.1 Burkholderiales bacterium | reverse complement strand
CGGCCCAAGCGTGAGGACAGGGGTCGAGCCAGTATAAACGTGCGCGTCGCAAGCTTACAAGCAATGCCGGTTGACCCCGCAAGTCGCGCTGCTGCGTTCTAATCCTGCTATGACACTCGCGCTCGAGTACTCGATTGCCTGCGGTTTACCTGGTCGCGCAGCTCACGCATACTGCGACCCCGTGATGCCCCGGGATCAGCCTGCCTGCGACGAAGTCTTGATGCTCGCCTACCGCGACGGCGACGCAAGTGCGTTTGACGCGCTTTACCGGCGGCATAAAGGTCCGCTCTATCGCTACCTTCTTCGCCAGTGCCGGGACGCCGCCGCCGCCGAAGATCTGTTTCAGGATATCTGGGCCAATCTAGTGCGCGCGCGGCGCAGTTATGTCGTCTCGGCTCGTTTCTCGACCTATCTCTATCGTCTCGCGCACAATCGCGTGATCGATCACTATCGGCGACGCGTGCCTGCGGCGCTGGTTTCGTACGATGACGACGATGCCTCAGTGCCCGAGCCTGCCGCACCCGCTCAGGAGCGGCCGGATACGCGCTACGACGTGAAGCAGCAGGCGGCGCACCTGCTGACGCTGCTGGATGCGTTGCCCGAAGCGCAGCGTGAGGCTTTCGTGCTGCAGCAGGAATCGGACATGAGCGTGGAGGAAATCGCTGCGGTCACCGGCGTCACGCACGAAACGGCGAAAAGCCGGCTGCGGTACGCGATGGTGAAATTGCGCTCGGGGATGCGCGGATGGCTGTGAACGAACACGACACCGACGCGGGGCGCGCAGAGGAGCGGCGCATCGCGGCGCTGTACCGGGAGGCTGCGGTGGAGCAACCGCCGCCGCGCCTGGACGCGCTGATCCGAAGCGCGGCAGGGGATTCCACAGAGCGCTCAGGGGCGCGGGAAAAGCGAAATGCCTGGTGGCAGACCTGGCGGGTGCCATTCGCCCTGGCATCCGTCGCCGTTCTGAGCGTCAGCGTCGTGACGTTGATGCAGCGGGAAGGGGGAGATCCTTTGACGCTGGAACCGGTTGCCAGGGCGCCCGGGGCTGCGCAACGCGACTTGCCGCCACCCGCGGCGGAGACGGCGGCACCGGCGTCGCCGCAGACCGCGTCGTCTGAGCCCACAGCAGGCTCAGGGGAGACCACGACGACCGGGCGCCTGATGCAACGCGCGGAGCCCGGGGAGCGCGCTTCCCGAGCGGACGGCCCGATGATCTCCGGTGCGCCGCAAAGCGCCGTGGCGCCTCGGACCGAACCTGCGGTGCGCGACGCGCCCGAACGTGACGCGCGTAAGAGCCGGGCCGGGCCGCAGGCGGCACGCGATGCATTAGCGGGCACGGGCAGCCGCGAGCAGACAGCGGCTTCTTCCGTGGAAGGCGTTGCGGGGTCCGAACGCCAGACGCCATCCGAGCCCGCCTTTGCCACGAAGTCGGCCCAGCCAGCCCCGTCGGCTGTTGCGCCGCCATCTTCCCCACGCGCGTTTCCGAAAGCGACACCGGCCGAAGCCGCGTCGTCCGAATCGTCACCGATGGCGGCAGCCAAGCGCCCCGGCCGTCAGGCCGTGCCGGGGATGTCGCCTGCAGTCGCGGCGCTGATCGCCGACCTCGAGGCGCACGAGCCCGCGCGCTGGATCGAGCGCGTCCTCGAGCTGCGCCGGGATGGCCGGGCCGAGGATGCCGACGCATTGCTCGCGGAGTTCAAACGCCGCTACCCGGACGAAGCGCTTCCGCCTTCGTTGCGATAATGACATCTGCATTACGCTCGGAGGACGATCCGCAACCGCAGCCGCCGCGTGCGCCCGAGACGTGGGAATGTTGTCACAGCGGCTGTGACCCTTGCGTCTACGACCTCTACTGGCAGGCGCTCGAGCGTTACGAGGAGGCGCTGGGTGTATGGGAAGCGCGCCAAAAGTCACGCGGCTCCCCGTTTTGAGATTCCTGCGCCCCGGCTTTGCGTAATCGCAATCTGCGGTTACAATGCGTCCGTTCTCACTCGATGAAGAACCGTTTTAACGCGGCAACATTCTGTTTTTGCGGTATTTTTGCCGTTTCGTGCCGATCCGGGGAATTGGTGTTGACGTGGAACCCGGCACACTGAATAATCCGGGTTATGGTGCATTGCACCATTCGATATCTACCCCTGCTTGCCTGAGGCACGACACCGCGTCGCGCTCCTCAGGCCCGACTCAGACGAATCCGCCCGTTTGCTCCTGACTCACGGCCTAAGGCTCGCCGGGTTTGCGTTGGAGACGGAATTTAACGGTTACCTCCCAGGGTAACAGGCTGACCCGGTCGCGGCTGCGCAATCGGTTCTCATCAACAAGGAGGTTTTGCATGACCGCAAAATCAGCCCCGCAGCTCCTCCAGGTTTCACCGTCCGCTTCACCGTCGCAACGCGCAACGCTTTCTCCGCGCACATTGCTGCTCCTGATCCTCGCCATCGTGATGGCGAGTGCCGTGTACTTGCTCGATCAGCACGACGGCGAGGCGGTTGCCCTAACGCCCCCGGCGCCGGTACAAAACGACGCGGAGAGCGTCAATCGTGCCGCAGTGGCGACTCCGGTTGACGCGGCATCCGCTGCCGAAACCGGCCGCTTGCGGGCCCTGAGCGAATTTCTCGCGAAACGCTACAAGGTTTCGCAGGCGATCACGTTCGATCTGGTGACGATCGCCCATGCGGCGGGACAGCAGATCGGTCTTGATCCACTACTCATCATTGCAGTCATCGCGGTCGAATCGCGCTTCAACCCGATCGCCGAAAGCGTCATGGGCGCCAAGGGCCTCATGCAGATCATCCCGAAATACCACATCGACAAATTCCGGGCGTTCGGTGGAGAAAAGTATGCGGTGTTCGACCCCGAGACCAACATTCTGGTCGGCACGCAGATTCTGAAAGACTATCTGTCCAAGACCGGCAGTCTGAACAGCGCACTGCAGCTTTACGTCGGCGCGTCCAGCGAAGAGGACGACCCGTACATCGGTAAGGTCATGACTGAAAAGCAGCGCCTGCAGCAGGTGCTTCGCAAGCCGCTCCCGCGCCGGTATGACATCGAAGCGGCAATCACGGGTGAGCGCCTCGCGAGTCTCTCACCGCAGCTCTGACCCCCGCAGTGTTCACCCACACCGCACACGCATCGAGGACGCCCCATGGCTGAGCCCGCTCTGCCCAAAGATCTGTTCGAGTGGATGCAGAAGATGTGGAACCCGATGGCGTTCCCCATCCCGGGCATGTTGCAGCCCACCGCCGATCCGGACGAGATTCAGAACAAGATCCGTGAGCTCAAAGCGGTCGAGACCTGGCTCACCATGAGCGTGGGCACCGTTCAGATGACGATCAAGACGCTGGAAATGCAGAAAGCCGCGCTAGAGTCCCTCGGCGCCGCAACGGCGGGAAAAAACAAGAAAGGCTGACGGGCGCGCCTGAAAGCCCAGAGGCCGGCCTTCATGATGCCCGGCTCTGGGGGTCGCCCTGTCCCCTTTATTGCCCCCTGCTGTGTTGTCCATTCTGCGCCACGGACCGCTCGGCAGTCTTGAAGCGCTCGGTCGCTCTGACCAGCTCGGCGCAGATTCCCGGCTCCCAGGCGGAGTGGCCCGCGTCAGGGACGATGATGTATTCCGCCTCGGGCCACGCCCGGTGCAGATCGTCTGCTGTCACGATCGGGCACACCGCATCGTAGCGCCCCTGAACGATGACCGCAGGAACGTCGCGCAGCCGCGAGACCTGGTCGAGCAGCGCGTTTCGGGGCATGAAAATATCGTGGGTGAAGTAATGCGCTTCGATCCTTGCGAGACCGAGCGCGACCCCGTCGCTCGCGAAATAGGCGACGGTTTCGGGACTCGCGAGCAGAGTGGAACACGAGCCTTCGTAAATGCTCCAGGCTCGGGCCGCAGGCATGTGCACCGCCGGATCGGTATCGGTGAGCCGGCGATAGTAAGCACCCAGCAGGTCGTCACGCTCGCCTTCAGGTATCGCGGCAGCGAAAGCCCGCCACGCTTCCGGAAAAAGATTGCGCAGGCCGGAAAGAAACCACTCGATCTCGCGCCTGCGACACAGGAATATGCCCCGCAGGATCAGGGCGGTGCAGCGCTCGGGATGCGCGATGCCGTAAGCGAGCGCAAGCGTGCTTCCCCACGAGCCGCCGAAAACCTGCCAGCGCTCCACGCCGCAGTGCTGCCTCAGGCGCTCCAGATCCTCGACCAGCAGCGGAGTCGTATTTCGCTCGAGCTCCCCCAGCGGTCGCGAGCGGCCCGCGCCTCGCTGATCGTAAACGACGATGCGGTAATGCGCAGGGTCGAAGAAACGCCGGTGTGCCGGCGCCGATCCCGCGCCCGGTCCTCCGTGCAGGAACACCACGGGCGTGCCGTGAGGATTTCCGCATTCCTCCCAATACATTTCATGGACGTCGTCCAGGTGCAGCAGACCGGAATCGTAGGGCTCGATTTCGGGATAGAGCCCGCTGCGAATTGAAGGAGATTGATCAGCCATGTGCGCAGAATACTTGGGTTATCGCGCGATCGGTAGTTCGCGGAACAGGGCCTCGGGGTCGACCAACCGGTGTCAGTCCCAGCCGAAGCGATAGAACACGCCGACCGAGCTCGTCTGTCCAGCCTGTGCGCGTAAAGCGATGCGCTTGGTGAGCGTCATTTCGAGCCGCAGCAGATTCTCCGCGCCACCGAGGCTTTGCTCGAAAACGACATAGATCCGATCGGTGATGCGTTTGCCGACAGTCAGAAACTGCTCTGACACATTACTGCTGCCGCGCAGGCCGACCTCATCGAGCCGCAAGGTCTTGGCCAGAGGATCGCCGACTTTGCCCATGAGCGCCCCGGCAGCGAGCGGTAAAGCCGAAAGTTGCCCCGCACTTGCAGTGCCCGGACCCTGTCCCAGGACGAGCCACGAGAGCGCTTCGCCTTCAGGCAGCGGCGGGTCGGACACCACACGCACCAGCGGCCGGTTGAGCGTGCCGGTGACGGCCACGCCGGCTTCGACCGCTTGGCGCTTGCGCATGGCGAGGATGTCCAGACCCGGGTTCGAAGGCGGGCCATTGAAGTAGAAGCGGCCCCGGTCGATGTCGAGGCGCTGGCCGTAGGCGGCAAAAGTCCCGCGCTGGGCATCGACCGTGCCGGTGGCGCGGATCTCGCCCTGGGAGTTGGTCTGGACCCGCACGTTCCCGACGAGCCACACATCGAGTCCGCTGCCGCGCACGTGCACGTTGTTGCCCAGATCGATCGCAACATCCACGCTGGTGCGAGGCAGTTTGCCTGCTTCGCTAGGCGGCGCGCGCTGTGATTCGCGACCGACGATGACCACATCATCGCCCAGCGTCGGCAGCTTGACGGTCCCGATTTCGAACAGGCCTTCGGTCGCCCTGAGGTTTCCGGTGAGCGCGAGCTTGCCGGCGCGCAACGATGCATTGCCTTTGCCGGACAGGGCCAGCCGTCGGTCCGGGCGCGTGAGAACCATGAAGCGCTCGGCGCGCCAGTCGACTGACGCCTCGTTGAAGCCGGCGCGCGCGAGCGTGCCCTCGGCGTTGAGGACGCCTTCGCCGCCGCGAATCGAAAACGAATCGACCCGAATCTGACGCTCGGTGAGCTGCGCCCTGAGTGTGCCGCCGCGCAGATCGATGCCTTCTGCAGGCAGCGCGACCGCCAGCCGGTCTGCGGTCATTTGACCGGTGATCTGCGGGTCGGACAGTGTTCCCCGGCCCTGCAGCTTGGCGTGCGCTTCGCCGGCGATGAGCACCGTCGTGTCGATCAGCCCGGCGAAAGGCTCTAGACGCGCGACGTCGACCTCTGCGGCAAACACGAGCGGCGACGCACCGCTGTAATCGCCATTGAGCGCAGTGACGCGGCCATCGGCGCTGGCGTTGGCGAGTGCAGAGCGCACGCGCGCCCGGAACGTCGCGCCGCTCGCACCGATGTCTGTATCGATCGACAGTGTCTGGAGGCCGACGCGCAGGGACTTGTCAGCACCGAGCGCGACATCTCCCGATTCGCGGCTGATCGAGATCGAGCCCGCCAGTGTGGGCTGGTTCGTCAGCGACCAGTTGCCGGTGAGTCGCAACGTCCCGGCCATCTCCGCGGGCGCGCGGGCGAGTGCAAGCATCGGCCGCACCGGCAAGTTATAGAAGCGTCCGGCAGTGGAGAGCTTCCCCTTCTCATAGACCAGCTGCTTCACCGCGACCGTGCCGCCGATGACCCGCAGCTCGAAAGGTTGCGTCCTCACGAGTTGCGGCCCTGCGGTGATCGAGACCGGGGCCATGAGGCGCACCTCGGCGTCCCCCCGGTTTATCAGCTCCTGCAGCGTGCCTGACCAGCCGCTGCCCTGACGCCACCCGCCAGCGGCGCGCGCCTGGAAGTCGATACGATCACCCCGCGCGTTGACGAGCGCGGTGTGGGCGTTGCGCGTGCCTTTGAGATTTGCGCTTGCCGAGCTCAGCGTGATCTGCGGGGTGCTCACCTCGCGCAGCGTCGCGTCGACGTCGAAAGCACCGTCGGCCTGGGCGCTCAGGGTGCCGCGGGCGTCCAGCGCCTTGATTCGCCCGTAAGCCTGGTGTGCGAGGTTGGTGCCGGTGATGTCGAAGCGCACCCCCGGCGTTCGCCAGGAGCCGGTCAACTGGACGTTGCCGCGCGCCACCCCCTGCAGGCTCGGATCGACGATTGCGAGGCGAGGTGCATTGAAGCGCACCGTGAGCGTGTCTTTGGCGGCGCCGAGCGCGCCTTTGGCGACCAGGCTGTTGCCGCCCAGGGTGGCGTCGATGTCGGCATTGCGCAAGCGTTCGCCGGCGAGCGCGATTTCCCCGCGCGCACTGAGCGACGCATTCAGCCAGCGCGAGTCGCGGATCGAAAATTTCGCGAAGACTTCAGGCCCTTTCATGGCACCCTCGGCTGAGAGCGTGCCGTTGATGGACCCGGCAGGAAAGCTACCCCATGCAGCCGGATCGAATCGCGAAAGCGACGCCTTGGCCGAAAACGGGTTCCCCGCACTGAGCTTCATGCGCGCCTCACCCCGGGCTTCACCGCCTCGCGCGCGCGCGACGAAAGCCGGGACCTCGATCTCATCGCCTTCGCGGTGTGCGGTGATTTTCAGCGCCATATCGTCCTGCGCAAGTTCCGCAGTGACCGATTGACGCGCCTGGGTGAGGGCGATGTCAGCGCGGCCTCCGAGATGGGTTTGATTGAGGCGCCCGTGCAATCCCGCAAGATCCAGCTTTCGTGTCGTGAGCGCGAGCTTCGCGCGCTCGCGATCGAACTCGCCGGACCCGGTGACGGTTCCGGCTTTGCCGAAATCGGCGACCAGCGCGCTCAACCGGGCGGTCTCGCCGTCGGTTCGCACCTCGGCACGCAAAGCGGTGAGCGGAAGGCGTCCCTGATCGTAGGTTCCGGCGGCGGCGTTGGTGAGACGCACATGCCCGGTATAGAGTTCTTTACTGCGCTCCAGCGCGAGGTCGCTGTCGATCGCCGTTCGCGGAAGCCCACTCACGAATGCGCTGAGATCCAGTCCGGTGCTTTGCGCCGCAATCGACACGAGCGGCAGTTCGTCGTACGGCCTGAGTTTCGCGGTGGCGGTGGCGCGGGCGCCCGCGCTTCGGGCGCCGCCCTCGAGCGCGATCTGCGTCAGATTGCCTTTTGCGGCCGCATACACAACCGCACCGGGCGCCTGGCGCGATACGGCGGACATCGAGGCCGTGAGCGGGAACGGGGCATCAACGCCGATTTCACCCTGCACGGCGATGGCGTGACCAAAGGCATTCAGGCTCAGGTCGCGCAGCCGGTGTTTGGTGAGGCCACCCGTGAAATCGAGCCGGACATCGGTGAGCTCAATCGGTTCTTTACCCATGTCGATTTTCAGGTGTTGGACGTAGGCGTCGGTCAGCTCGAAGCCGAGAGGCAACGCCAGGGTATCGGGCGGCTTGCCTCGCGGCTCTCCAGGCTTGGTGACGACCGCGATCTCGGCCGCCTGCATACCTGAGATGTGGGGTCTGAGTCTCAGGAGTGAAAACGGTGCCAGAGTGAGATAGGCGTCCACCACGCGAATTTCGATATCCGCCCCGGCGTAGCGGATGTTTTTGACGCGAGCCCCGCCCGCCAGCGATCCGGCGACGCCGTCCAGCGACAGCCCCTCGCCTGCAAAACCGGCGACGCGGGTGGTCAGCCATCTGAGCCCACTTTCGGTGTACAGCAACCATGCGCCGGCGCCCCCTACACCCGCCGCCGCGAGAACGAGGACAAGGACGAGAGCGGTCAGCAGGCGGCGTGCGATGCGGCGGGTGCTAATCAAAAATTGAACCCCACGGAAAAATGCAGCCTCACTCTTTTGGTGCGCTCGCCGTAGGCGACATCCGCGCGCAGCGGCCCGATCGGCGAGCGATAGCGCACGCCCACACCGACACCGACCGCGGGGTCGAACGCGTTGAGCTGATCGAAGGCGTCGCCTGCGTCGACGAACACGGCCGCACCCAGGCTTTCAGTCACCCAGCGCGTGTATTCGGCGCTGGCCACCGCGAGGTAGCGCCCGCCGACGATTGCCTCACCCTGCGGCACGCCCAGGGACTCGTAAGCGTAACCGCGCACGGTCTGGTCGCCGCCGGTCCGAAAGAGAAAGAATGAAGGTATCCCGATACGGGAGGTCGCAAGCACTACGCCTGCTTCGCCTCGAATCAGAAAGTCGTTGCGCAGCCCGGCGGGAATGAGCCAGCTGATTTTCCCTCGCACGCGACCGAAATCGCGGGTATTGATGCCGGGCACGGCACCGCCGATTTCGAACGTCCCGAGCACGCCGCGCCGGGGCGACACCAGATCTTCAGTCGTGCGGAATACCCTGCGGTAGCCGGCATAGAGCGCGTAGTTGTTTTCGGTGGTCGATCCTGCCACGGCCTGGTGTTCGAAATGCCCCGCCAGCACGAGTTGCGACGGAGTTTGCTCGAGGCCCCAGTTATAGGCGTAACCCACGACGGCTTCCTGCGTGACCAGACCGGCGATATCGCGCCGCTGAATCTTCGCACTGTAGGTGTCCCATACCCCACCCGGGCGCGGCGGCGAGTCGACTGCGGCATTGATCGCCTGCTCCTTCGCATTGAGCTTCAACTGCGGGTGAAACCGCCACGCCGAGTCGAACATGTTGGCGTTGGTGTAGTCCACGGTCACGCCGAGCCGTGTGTCGGTGCTCAGCGCGATGCCCGTGTCGATACGCTGAGACGGCGCTTCGATCACGGCAACCTGCAAAGGGGCCGCATCCGCCTGCGCGGGATCGGGATCGATGGCGAAGTTCACGGCATTGAAGTAACCCGTGCGCAGGAGCGCGCGCTGGAACAGGTCGAGCTTGGTCGCGTCGTAAGGCTCGCCGGGCTTCATCGGATTCAGATTTTCGACCACCGAAGGCGGATAACGGCGCAGCCCACTGACGATCGTCGGGCCTGCGTGAAAAACCGGACCGCTGTCGAGCTTCAGCCTGAGGTCTGCGCGGTGCTGTTGCGGATCGACGCGGGCTTCGCTCTCCGCGATGCTCGCCGCGGCGTAACGCCCGCGGCCCAGCCGCTTCAGAGCGTCGATTTTTGCCTCGTCCCACTGCCCCTGGCGAAAAGGCTCACCGGGCGGGAGGCCCCACGTCTGCCTGATGAGATCGATTCGTTTTCGGCCTTCGCCGTCGTCGAGCACGGGCCCCCGGAACTGCAGATCGACGTCCTTCACCACCGTCCGTGTCCCCGGCTTCACTGCGATGTGAACCACTGCTTCCTTGGCGCTCGGCCTGTCGATCCGGGTCTGCACATCGGCCTTGAAGTAGCCGTCGGCTGCCAGGGCCTCCGCGGCTGCTTTGCGCGCTTCCTCGACGAGTCGCTCCAGGACCGGCACCGTAATGGGTTGGCGCTGGTCGTTTTGCCAGCGAACGAGGTCGAGGCCGTCTTCGAGCATTTTTTCGTATGGCTTGGGCGCGTCAACGACGACGCGAAAATGCACCGGCGCGGCCTCCGGGTTGAGTGGCTCGGCAGCAACGAGACTTGTGGGCGCGTCGGAGGCGGGCGTGGCGGGAGCGCTTTGCGACGGGGCAGCCGGGGACTGTGCGTTCGCACGGGGCGCAATGAGCGCGCCCGTGGCAACAAACGCCACGGAGAGCAGGCTCAATGTATCGAATATGCGCATCAGGCCGCGCATCTTAAGACCTCACAAGGGAAATGGGAGAAAATCGCGCAAAAAACCACTGGCAGGCTTTTCTTGCGGCAGCCACGGTCAGGATACCAAACGGGGCCAGCAACGAACGGCCATCGTCCGAGCATGCAAGATCTGTGCGCTATAATCGAGGCCGGTTCACTGCCCCGCTTTCCGATGCGTACGCTCTAAGCGCCGCGCCGCACCCGAAGGCCGCTGGAAGTTCATGGACGAAGAATTGCGCAAGGCGGCGCACGAGTATCACCGCTTGCCCACACCGGGCAAGATCGCCGTCACCCCCACCAAAGGCCTGATCAATCAGCGCGATCTCGCGCTCGCGTATACGCCGGGTGTCGCTTCGGTGTGCGAGACGATCGCGGCCGATCCCGGCGAAGCGCGCAACCTGACCGCGCGCGGCAATCTCGTTGCCGTGATCACCAATGGCACTGCGGTGCTCGGTCTGGGCGCGATCGGCCCGCTCGCGGCCAAGCCGGTGATGGAAGGCAAAGCGGTACTGTTCAAGAAGTTTGCCAACATCGACGTTTTCGACATCGAGATCAACGAGCTCGATCCCGAGAAGCTGGTCGACATCATCGCGAGCCTCGAGCCGACTTTCGGCGGCATCAACCTCGAGGACATCAAGGCGCCCGAGTGTTTTTACGTCGAGCGTCAGCTGCGCAAGCGTCTCAAGATCCCGGTTTTCCACGATGACCAGCATGGGACGGCGATCATCGTCTGCGCCGCGATATCGAATGGCCTGAAAGTGGTCGGAAAAGACATCAGCCGGGTGAAACTGGTGGTCTCCGGTGCCGGTGCGGCTGCGCTCGCCTGTCTCGAGCTGCTCGAGGCGCTGGGTTTGCAGCGCGCGAACATGGTGGTGACCGACATTGTCGGGGTGGTGTATGAAGGCCGCCAGGAGCTCATGGATCCGCAGAAAGCGCGCTACGCCATTTCCACGGCGGCGCGCACGCTGGGCGAAGTCGTCGAAGGCGCCGATATTTTTCTCGGACTTTCAGCAGGTGGCGTATTGAAGCCGTCGATGGTCGCGAAGATGGCAGACCGGCCCCTGATTCTTGCGCTGGCGAATCCCGAACCTGAAATCCTTCCCGAGCTCGCGCGCCAGGCCAAGCCTGACGCGGTGATTGCGACCGGGCGCTCCGACTACCCGAATCAGGTCAACAACGTCCTGTGCTTTCCGTTCGTTTTCCGGGGCGCGCTCGACGTGGGGGCGACGACGATCAATCGCGAGATGGAGCTTGCGGCGGTGCGCGCCATCGCCGAGCTCGCGCAGGCCGAACAATCGGACATCGTGGCGCAGGCGTACGGTGAGCAGAACCTGTCTTTCGGGCCGGACTATCTCATTCCCCGGCCATTCGATCCCCGGCTCATCGGCAAGGTCGCGCCTGCGGTTGCACAGGCCGCGATGGAGAGCGGCGTAGCGACGCGCCCCATCGCCGATATCGAAGCGTATCGCCAAAGCCTGAACCAGTTTGTCTACCAGTCCGGCTTCGTCATGAAAC
>JBKJKJ010000122.1:0-2706 GCA_046597455.1 Burkholderiales bacterium | reverse complement strand
CGGTGCTTCGATCCACCTCGCCGCTGAAGTGTTCAAGGCGATGGCCGGGGTCGATCTCGTGCGCATCGGCTACAAGGGCGGCGGCCCCGCACTGAACGACGTGCTTGCCGGTCAGGTGAAAGTCATGTTCGCGACGTCGGGCTCGGTGACCTCGCACGTGCAGTCGGGGAGGTTGAAGGCCCTCGCGGTCACCAGCGCCGAGCCCTCGGCGCTGGCGCCGGGGTTGCCCACCTTAGCGGCCTCCGGCGTACCCGGTTATTCTTCCGAAGCGATCTATGGCTTGTGGGCGCCTGCCAGGACGCCCGCAGCCATCATGACAAAGCTGCATCAGGAGGCAGTACGGGTGCTCAATCAGCCCGAAGTGAAGGAGCGGTTCTTCAAAACGGGCGTGGAGACGGTCGGCAGCACGCCGGCGCAGTTTGCAGCTGCCATCAAAGCCGAGACCGCACGGCTGGCGAAGGTGCTCGCGGGTGCGGGGATAGGTCCGAAATAGGAACTACAACGCGCTCGTCGCTTCGCTCGAGCGCAAGAAGTGGCTTAGGCGGCTGCCGCCGCTACGGACTAATGGAGTCAGAGTGGACGAAGTTTCCAAAGACAGGGTCCGGCTGAGCGCAAGCGAGGCACAAACGCTTTCGGAAGAGACGCTGCGCAGAATCGGTTACGACGCCGAGGAGGCTCGCATCATCGCCGATCACGTGATGGATGCGGCGTTGTGCGGTTACGAATACTCGGGGCTGCCGAAGATACTCAACGTTGCGGAGCACAGGCAGTTGAAGCAGCCGCGCCGGCCGATGCATGCGTTGCGCGAGACATCGACGTCGGCGCTGTTCGACGGCGGCAACAACTGCGGTATGGTTGCGATGTATCGCGCGACGCAGGTCGCGATCGCCAAGGCGCGAGAGCACGGCATGTCGGTCGTCGGCGTGAATAATTCATGGGTGAGCGGACGCAGCGCGCACTATGTCGAGATGGTCGCCCGCGCGGGTCTCGTGGGTATCCACAGCGTCGCGAGCAGAATCCACGTGGCCGCGCCCGGATCCAGAGAGCCCGCGACCGGCACCAATCCGATCGCGTTCGGATTTCCCACGCTGGATGAGCCGTTGGTCATCGATCTGGGTACCTCCGCTTTCATGGGCACCGATCTCATCTTCCAGGAGCGCCGCGACGCGGTGTTGCCCGAAGGTGTCGCGCTCGACGCGCAGGGCCTCCCGACGCGGGACCCGACGAAGGTGCACTCGATCCTGCCCTTCGGCGGCTACAAGGGATTTGCCCTGTCATTGGCGATGCAGGCGCTCGGCGTGCTGGCGGGCTCGGGGCTCGGCGATGACCGGACGTACGGCTACCTGATCATGGCGATCGATCCCGAGCAGATGCTTGCGCTGGATGATTTCCGGCGCGACACCTCCGCGATGCTTGCGCGCGTCAAGGCAACGCCGCGCCAGCCGGGCGTCGACGAGATCCGCATTCCGGGCGAGCGCTCGGCACGCGAACGCGTCCGCAATCTGAAGGAAGGCATCGAGATCGACCGGAAAATTTACGATGCGCTGCGGGCTTTGCGGCAGGGAAAGTTGCCCCAGCCCGCATCTTTGAAATAACGCAGCCTGATCCTCGACAGGAGTGCCCATGCCTCGAGTCGTCGCAATGTCCGAAATACCCGCGAACAAGGTCAACCAGCCCGGCAAGAACCTTCCGGGCAGCCCCGGCGCGCTGAGCACCACTTTCTTCAGGGCCACGCCGGACACGCCCGATGCGCCCACCGCCGCGCTCAATCGCTACGAAGGCGCGAAGATTTCCAATGCGCACTTCCATCAGGTCGACCAGTTCCAGGTGATCGAGATTTAATCCGCGAAGGAGGTCTCATGAAGATCGAAGCGATGAATGGCGTTGCACGGATCCTCAAGGCCGAGGGCGTCAACTGGATCAGCTGCTATCCCACGAGCCCCATCAACAACGCGCTCGGCGAGGAAGGCGTGCCGATCTACATGATGGGTGAGGAGCGTTTCGGGATCGCGGTGGCGGACGCCTATTCGCGCGTGACGTGTGGCAGGCAGATCGGCGCGTGCACGGCCATGGCGGGTCTGAACGCCGCGGGCATCCAGATGGCATTCGGCGCGATCGCGCAGGCCTGGGAGGATTCGTCACCGGTGCTGATCATGGTGGAGGGCCTCGGCCGGGGTCAGAGCCGTCATACGCATTTCAACATCGCGGACGCGCTGAAGCCCGTCACCAAGTGGGTCGGTGAGATCGATCGCGCCGACCTCGTTCCCGACTACATGCGCCGCGCGTTCACGCACCTGCGCTCTGGTCGCCCCGGTCCGGTGCTGCTCGTCGTGCCGCGCGATCTCGGTGAGTACGACGAAGACCAGTATCCGTACACGCCGGTGAAGGGCTGGCGCAGCGGTCCCGATCCGGACGACGTCAAGGCTGCGATCCAGGTGTTGCGCGCGGCCCGCGATCCGCTGCTCTATGTCGGCGAAGGCGTCTATTACGCCGACGCCACCGCCGAGCTCCTGCAATTCGCCGAGCTCGCGCAGGTGCCGGTCCTGACTACGCTCAAGGGCAAGGGCACGTTTCCCGAGAACCATCCGCTTTCGGTCGGCGTGCGCGGCTCGCTCGCCGCGCACTACCTGGAGAAGTGCGACCTCCTTTTCGCCATCGGCTCGAGCCTCTTCCCCAACCGGTTCAGCCACGTGATCCCCGAGGCAC
>JBKJKJ010000600.1:0-11505 GCA_046597455.1 Burkholderiales bacterium | reverse complement strand
AGCGCTGATCCATGCCGGGATCCATACCCGCTCGAAGCTCAAGATCCATTACGTCGACTCCGAGTCGATCGAGGCTGACGGGGTGGAGCGGCTGCAGAACATGGACGCAATCCTGGTTCCGGGCGGGTTCGGCAAGCGCGGGGTCGAAGGCAAGATACAGGCGATTCGCTACGCGCGTGTCAATCGGGTTCCGTATCTCGGGATTTGCCTCGGCATGCAGCTCGCAGTCATCGAATTCGCTCGCGATATCGTGGGTCTCGAGGGCGCGCATAGCACCGAGTTCGAGCCCGAAACGCCGCACCCGGTCGTCGCCCTGATCACGGAGTGGCAGGATCGCGACGGTCGTGTCGAGCGCCGCGACGTGCAATCCGATCTGGGGGGCACGATGCGCCTGGGGGGGCAGGAGTGCGGGCTGGAAAACGGGTCGCTCGCCAGACGTATCTATAGTGCCGAGCGCATCGTGGAACGACACCGCCACCGCTATGAAGTGAATGACCATTACCTGCCGCGGCTGAAAGCCGCTGGGCTCAGACCGAGTGGCGTGTCGACTCGCGAGGGGCTTTGCGAAATGATCGAGCTTCCGGATCACCCTTGGTTCGTCGGCTGCCAGTTCCATCCGGAGTTCACATCCACGCCGCGTGCGGGGCACCCGCTGTTCAACGCTTTTGTGCAGGCGGCGCTGGATCATGCCGGCGCGGAACCGGCGCAGCCCGTTGAGCCCGGGCGGCTGCAAAACATAGCTTGAGCGCACAATGAAGCTCTGCGGATTCGAAGTGGGCCTTGATCGGCCATTCTTCCTGATAGCGGGCCCCTGCGTCGTCGAGTCGCGCCAGCTTGCATTCGACACCGCCGGTGCGCTAAAGGAAATGACAGCGGCGCTCGGCATCCCCTTCATCTACAAATCGTCCTACGACAAGGCCAACCGCAGCTCGAACAAGTCGTTTCGTGGGCTGGGCATGGACAAAGGGCTCGAGATCCTGAGCGAGGTGCGCAAGACTCTCGGTGTTCCCGTGCTGACCGACGTGCACGAAATTGACGAGATCGCGGCCGCGGCGGCCGCTGTCGATGTGCTGCAGACGCCGGCGTTCCTTTGCCGCCAGACCGATTTCATATGTGCAGTCGCGGTCGCGGGCAAGCCGGTCAACATCAAGAAAGGCCAGTTCCTCGCGCCCGGGGACATGAAAAATGTCGTGGATAAAGCGCGCGAGGCGGCGCGCCAGCACCGCCCGGACGATCCGCACGCCGGCGAGCATCTCATGGTGTGTGAGCGCGGGGCTTCCTTTGGCTACAACAATCTGGTCTCCGACATGCGATCGCTCGCAATCATGCGTGATACCGGCTGCCCCGTCGTATACGACGCGACCCATTCGGTTCAGCTGCCGGGCGGGCAGGGTACGTCGAGCGGCGGCCAGCGCGAATTCGTTCCGGTGCTCGCGAGGGCTGCGATCGCGAGCGGCGTCGCAGGCGTATTCATGGAGACGCATCCGAACCCGGCGCAGGCGCTGTCCGATGGGCCCAACGCGTGGCCGCTGCAGTACATGCAACAATTGCTGCAGACGTTGAAACAGCTCGATGAGGCCGTCAAGCGCTCCGGATTTGCAGAAGCATTGGTCGCTACGTCCTCAAATCAAATTTAGAACAGGAAAAGCATGAGTGCGATCGTAGACGTCATAGCCAGAGAGATTCTCGATTCGCGGGGCAATCCCACAGTCGAAGCCGACGTGCTTCTCGAGTCGGGTGTGATGGGCCGCGCCGCTTCACCCTCGGGCGCGTCGACTGGCAGCCGCGAGGCGATCGAGCTGCGCGACGGCGACAAGCGCCGTTATGTCGGCAAAGGCGTGCTCAAGGCAGTCGAGCACGTCAACACCGAGCTTTGCGAAGCGATCATCGGCGTCGACGCCACGGAGCAGAGCTTCGTGGACAAGACGCTCATCGATCTCGACGGGACCGAGAACAAGTCGCGCCTCGGCGCGAACGCGATCCTCGCGGTATCGATGGCCGTTGCAAAGGCCGCTGCTGAAGAATCCGGCCTGCCATTGCACCGGTATCTGGGCGGCGCGGGGCCGATGGCGATGCCGGTGCCCATGATGAACGTCATCAACGGCGGTGTGCATGCGGATAACGGCCTCGACATGCAGGAATTCATGATTCTGCCGCTCAGCATGGAATCGTTTCGCGAAGCGCTGCGCTGCGGCGCCGAGGTTTTCCACGCGCTCAAGAAAATTCTTCACGACCGGGGACTTTCCACCGCTGTGGGGGACGAAGGCGGTTTTGCCCCGAGGCTCGAAAATCACGAAGCCGCAATCAAGCTCATCATCCAGGCGATCGAGGCGGCAGGGTATCGCCCGGGGGAGGATGTGGCGCTCGCGCTCGATTGCGCCAGCTCGGAGTTCTACAAAAACGGCAAGTACGTATTGCGCGCTGAAGGGCATCACGCCAGCGCCGAGGAGTTCGCCGATTTCCTCGCGGCGTGGGTCGACAAATACCCGATACTCAGTATCGAGGACGCCATGGCGGAAGACGACTGGGACGGCTGGAAAACGCTCACCCGGCGCCTGGGATCGAAGGTGCAGCTCGTGGGCGACGATTTGTTCGTGACCAACACCAAATACCTCAAACGGGGCATCGAGGAAGGCGTGGCGAACTCGATCCTGATCAAGGTCAACCAGATCGGCACGCTGACCGAGACGCTCGCGGCCATCGAAATGGCCAAGCGCGCGCGCTATACGGCTGTGGTGTCGCACCGATCGGGCGAGACCGAGGATACGACGATCGCCGACATCGCGGTGGCGACGAATGCGATGCAGATCAAGACGGGCTCCATGTCGCGCTCCGATCGTCTCGCCAAGTACAACCAGCTGCTGCGCATCGAAGAGGATCTCGGGGAGACGGCGACGTATCCCGGACGCAGCGCGTTTTACCAGCTCAGCTAGAGCGTTGAGAGGAGACAGGGGAGCGCTGAATGGATGACGCGACGGTGCTTGCTGATCGACTTGTTTCCTCCCCGCTTCTCTCGCTTCTCTCCTTTCGCACTCGGCGATGAAGTGGCTGACGCTCGCGTTGGTCGCGCTCGTTGCCCTGATCCAGTATCCGCTATGGCTGGGAAAAGGCGGCTGGCTGCGCGTCTGGGAGGTCGACAAACAGATCGTCGCGCAGCGCGAAATCAACACCCGGCTCAAAGCACGCAATGGCGCGCTCGATGCTGAAGTGCGCGATCTCAAGCAAGGGCTCGACGCCATCGAGGAGCGCGCGCGTAGCGAGCTCGGAATGGTTCGTCAGGACGAGATTTTCTTCCAGGTTCTGGAGGAACCCGCTCGTAGCGCCAAAAAACCGTAATCATCTGCACGCGGCGATCGGTTCACTGCCGCCGCTCGGATTTCACACACCCTCAACTCCCGACCGTCCCGAATGACAGCTCTAGTACTCGACGGCGCCGCGATGGCGCTCAAGGTTTTCTCCGATCTCCAGAATCGTGTCGCAACGCTGCGCAACGCGGGTATTCAGCCCGGTCTCGCCACGGTGATGGTTGGCGACAGCCCGGCCTCGCGCGTATATGTGCGCAACAAGCGCCGGGCGTGTGCCGAGGCCGGGGTGCACGCCGAAGTGCACGAACTCGGCGCGGATTGCTCCGAGGACGAGCTCATGGCGAAAGTGACGGCGCTGAACGCCGCCCCGGCGATCCACGGCATCATCGTCCAGTTGCCACTCCCCGTTGCGATCGATGCGCGACGCGTACTCCAGTCGATTGCTCTCGACAAAGACGTCGACGGGTTCAACTGGAGCAATCTGGGCGCGCTCGTCGATGGTCATCCGCAGTTCGTGCCCTGTACCCCGCTAGGGGTCATGCAGATGCTCGATTACGCGGGCGTCGAGGTCGAAGGCCGTCACGCTGTCGTCATCGGACGCAGCAGCGTCGTGGGCAAGCCGATGGCGCTGTTGCTCATTGCCCGCGGCGCGACCGTGACGGTGTGCAATTCCAGGACGCTTGATCTCGCCTCCTACACGCGCACTGCGGACGTGCTCGTCGTTGCGGCGGGCCGGGCGGGGCTGGTGACGGCTGACATGGTCAAGCCCGGCGCGACGGTGATCGACGTCGGCATCAATCGCCAGCCCGATGGGAAGCTCGCCGGCGACGTGGATTACGAAGGCGTGAAAACCAAGGCTGGTGCCATCAGCCCCGTGCCTGGGGGGGTGGGTCGGATGACGGTTGCGATGCTGGTGGCCAACACGGTGCTCGCGGCAGAGCGCCAGCAACACGTCAGGTCAGCGTGAAGTCCCTGCTAGCAGTAAAGCGCGTTTGCGAAGTGAAATAGCAGATCAGGATTGAGATAGCCGCGAACGCCGAACCATCCGACCAGCGTAGCCATCACCGCAAGCATCAGCCACATCGCGACGCGTCGGCGTTGCAGCGGTCCCAACATTCCGGGCGCGGGGCTGCGGTTAAGACCTTGCGGGATCATATCGTTCATACCGTTATCCATGCGCGTGTCGATTATCGCATGCGCAGCGAGCCTTCCCCAACCCATCCTCACGATGCATATCGATAGCGCCTGGCGACCTAAGCGCGCCGCAAGCCATTGCTATAATTGCATCTTTTTGCATTAAGCCTGTGAACACATCAACGATTCCTGTTCCCGCATCGGGTCTGGCGTTTCTCGACCTGTACGAGCACGCCGGCCTGCGAAAAGTCGACGCGCTGTTCCTCGCGCGCCTGCATCCCGTCGATCCGGCGCTGCATGAAGCGCTACTTTTCGCGCGCGCGCGCCCCGGCGGCCTTGCACCTAAGCAGGAGTCGGAGCTGCTGATCGCCCTCGCGCCGCACGTCGACGATTTCGTGGCGTGGTTTTTCGGCATCGAAGCGGAAGTTGCGGCCTTGTCTGCCCGACACCACGAGCTCACCCCCATTTTCAGCGTGAAGCGCAATTTCGTGCAGCGTAAAGCGATGCATAAAGTGAAGGCTGAAGCGGCCGAGGCGATCGACGGGCCGAAATTAGCGTCCAGACTGGAAGCCTTGTTCGACGAGCCGCTCACGGAGCTCTCGTTTGCACAACACGTTACCCGTTGGCAGCAGGATGAGGCGGTGAACCGCGATGCGCTCGAGCTCGCAGTGCAGTATGCCGCGTGGGCGGCGCTCTCCGCGGCGGGCCGGACAAAACACCGTGCCGGCGTGCTCTTCAAGGCGCCGCATAAGCTCGACGCGCTGCATCTCGTCTCCTCGCAGGTCGATCAGACGCACGGATATCCGACCTACCGGCTCGGCGATGACCAGCTTCGATTGCGCGAAGGATTCAGGCTCACCGACCCGGGGACCGACCTCACCGGCGCGCTGGACCAGGCGCATTACTGCATCTGGTGTCACGAGCAGGGCAAAGACTCGTGTTCGAAAGGACTCCGTGAAAAAGGGGCGACCGGTCGCGGCGAGGCGTCGTTCAAGAAAAGTGTTTTCGGGGTGACGCTGGCAGGCTGCCCGCTCGACGAAAAGATATCGGAGTTCCACAAGACCAAGACCCAGGGATACGCCATCGGCGCCCTCGCCATCATCACCGTCGACAACCCGATGTGTGCGGCGACCGGGCATCGCATCTGCAACGACTGCATGAAGGCGTGCATTTACCAGAAGCAGGAGCCGGTCGACATCCCGCAGGCCGAGACGCGCACGCTCAAGGACGTCCTCGCGCTGCCATGGGGGTTCGAAATCTATGGACTGCTGACGCGCTGGAATCCGCTCAACCTGGCCCTGCCGTATGCCAAAGCGCCGAGCGGGAAACGCGTGTTGATCGCCGGTATGGGACCGGCAGGCTTTTCGCTCGCGCATTACCTCATGAACGACGGCCACACCGTGGTGGGTGTCGACGGCCTGAAAATCGAGCCGCTCGCGCCTGAAATCTCGGGTGTAGGGCGTGGAGGCGTGCGTGTGCCGTTCAAACCCATACGCGATATCGCGGAGCTGCACGAGCCGCTCGATTCGCGCGTCATGGCGGGTTTTGGCGGCGTCGCCGAATATGGCATCACGGTTCGCTGGGACAAGAACTTCCTGAAAATCGTGCGGCTGTTGATCGAGCGCCGCAGCCGTTTCGCGCTGATCGGCGGCGTGCGTTTCGGCGGGACGGTGACGGCCGAAGAAGCGTTCGC
The DNA here is from genome assembly GCA_046597455.1 of Burkholderiales bacterium. Classification (GTDB taxonomy): domain Bacteria; phylum Pseudomonadota; class Gammaproteobacteria; order Burkholderiales; family SG8-41; genus JAQGMV01. Next base: position 5,373 of record JBKJKJ010000600.1, on the reverse strand, counting down.
ACTGGGATTCGATCACATCGCGCTCGCCATCGGCGCCGGCCGCCCGACGGTGCTCGACATGCCGAACGGCCTTGCGCGCGGCGTGCGCACCGCGTCGGATTTTCTGATGGCGCTGCAGCTCACCGGCGCAGCCAAGGCCGAGTCGATCGCCAATATGCAGGTACGTCTGCCGGTGGTCGTCGTGGGCGGGGGACTCACGGCCATCGACACCGCGACCGAGGCGCTCGCGTACTATCCGGTGCAGGTCGAGAAATTTCTTGCGCGATACGAACAACTCGCGCGCGAGCATGGGGAAGCGGCTGCACGGATCGCATGGACGGACGAAGAACGCGAGACGGCTGACGAATTCCTGTTGCACGCGCGCTCGATCCGTGCGGAACGTGCAGCCGCGGCCGGCGAGCAACGTGTACCGCGCATCGTCGCACTTCTGAAGTCGTGGGGCGGGGCAACGATTGCCTATCGCAAAAGGCTCGTCGACAGTCCTTCCTATACCCTCAATCACGAGGAAGTGCAGAAGGCGCTGGAGGAGGGGATTTTCTTTTCCGAAGGCCTCACACCACTGCGCGTGGAACTCGACGCTTACGGCCACGCCCGTGCACTGAGGCTCGGCATCCACCGCCGCGCCGACGACGGGAAGTGGATCGAATGCGGCGAGGTGGCGCTCCCGGCGAAAACCATATTGGTCGCAGCCGGAACGCAGCCCAACACCGTGCTTGCGCGCGAAGACGCCGAGCACTTCGCGCTGGACGGACGCTATTTCCAGGCCGTTGATGATGACGGCAAGCCTGTTCGGCCCGAGAAAGCCATCTCCAAACCCAATGAAGTGCGCGTGCTTTTGAGTCGGCGCCCGGATGGGCGCTGCACGAGCTTTTTCGGGGACGTGCACCCGTCGTTTTTCGGTAATGTCGTGAAGGCGATCGGTTCCGCCAAGCAAGGCTATCCGGTCGTGAGCCACGTGCTCAGTCACGTCGAGCCGGCTTCAGGCGAGTCGGATACGCTCTTTCTTGCGCAGTTGAACGACATGCTGCGCGCCACGGTGCACAAGGTGGAGCGGCTCACCTCCACGATCGTCGAGGTCGTGGTGCATGCGCCGCTCGCGGCGCTTCGCTTCAGACCCGGACAGTTCTATCGACTGCAGAATTTCGAGGTTCTCGCGCCGCGCGCGGAGGGCACGCGGCTCGCCATGGAAGGGCTCGCCCTGACCGGCGCGTGGGTCGATCGGCAGCAGGGACTCGTGTCGACGATCGTGCTGGAGATGGGCGGTTCGTCCGATCTGTGCGCGGTTCTGAAACCGGGTGAGCCGGTCGTGCTGATGGGCCCGACGGGTGCGCCGACCGAGATACCGACCGATGAAACCGTCGTGCTTGCCGGCGGCGGGCTGGGTAATGCGGTTCTGTTCTCCATCGGCCAGGCGATGCGTGCGGCCGGCAGCCGCGTGCTGTATTTCGCGGCTTACAAGCACATGAACGATCGTTACAAGATCGCGGAAATCGAAGCGGCGTCCGACGCCGTGATCTGGTGCAGTGACGAGGAGCCGGGATTCACGCCCGATCGGCCGCAGGACAAGACTTTCGTCGGCAATATCGTCCAGGCGATGCACGCGTACGCGAGCGACGCACTGGGCCCCCAGCCGATCCCGTTTGCCGATGCCGACCGCATCATCGCCATTGGATCGGATCGCATGATGGCGGCGGTTGCGCGGGCGCGGCACGAGGTCCTGAAGCCTTTCATGAAGCCGCATCACTTTGCGATCGGCTCGATCAACTCGCCGATGCAATGCATGATGAAAGAGATCTGCGCGCAATGCCTGCAGCCGCAGGTAGATCCCGAGACCGGCAAGACGACTTATGTGTTCTCGTGCTTCAACCAGGACCAGCCGCTCGACGCGGTCGACTGGAAAGCCCTAGAAGTGCGCCTGAAGCAGAACGGCGCCCAGGAGAAGCTCACAGCCGAGTGGATCGATCATTGCCTCGTGAAGCTGGGCGACCGGGAAATGCAGCGTATTTGAGCGTCGGAGTCGATCGCTTTCAGCGGCGACCGGCTTCGCGTAGTACTCCAGCTATCGTGCCGACAAGCTCGTCGATCTGCTGCTTGCTGATGATCAATGGCGGGGAGAGGGCGATGGTATCGCCGGTCGTGCGAATCAGCACACCTTTGTCGAAACATCGCAAAAACGCTTCGAACGCGCGCGCGGTCGGCTTGCCCGGCAGCGGATCGAGCTCGATGCCGGCCACGAGCCCCATGTTGCGCACATCGATGACGTTGGGCAGCTCGCGCAGCGAGTGCACCGCGCTTTCGAAGTAAGGGGCAAGCTCTGCCGCGCGCTGGAACAGTCCTTCCTGCTCGAAAACGTCGAGACTCGCAAGCGCGGCGGCTGCAGCGAGTGGATGTCCTGAATACGTGTAGCCGTGAAAGAGCTCGATCGTGTTCTCGGGTGCGGCGGCCATCATCCCTTCGTAAATGGGCTTGCGCGCGACGACCGCACCCATGGGCACAGCGCCATTGGTCAATCCTTTGGCGAGGCAGACCATGTCCGGCACGACGCCCAGCAGATTGGTTGCGAACGCAGCGCCGAGCCTGCCGAATCCGGTGATCACCTCATCGAATATCAGCAGGATGCCGTGCCTGTCGCAGATCGCGCGCAGCCGCTCCAGGTAACCTTTAGGCGGGATGAGAACCCCGGTGGAACCCGCCATCGGCTCGACGATTACCGCTGCAATGTTGGAGGCATCGTGCAACGCGACGATACGCGTCTCGAGCTCGTCGGCGAGCTGCGCACCCCAGGCGGGTTGTCCGCGAGAAAACGAGTTCTCGGCGAGATTGTGCGTGTGCTGCAGGTGATCCACGTGCGGCAGCAGGTTGCCGAAGGTCTTGCGGTTGGCGGGAATCCCGCCGACGGAGATGCCGCCGAAGTTCGCGCCGTGATAGCCGCGCTCGCGTCCGATGAGCAGGCGGCGGCTGGGTTCGCCTCGCGCGCGATGGTAGGCGAGGGCAATTTTCAGCGCGGTGTCCACCGCTTCGGATCCCGAGTTCGTGAAGAACGTGTGATCGAGATCGCCCGGGAGCATCGTCTTGAGCCGCTCGGCTACCTTGAACGGTCCCGGATGGCCCATCTGGAATATCGGGGCATAGTCGAGCTCACCGGCCTGGTGGCGGATCGCCTCCGTAATCTGCGGGCGGCAATGACCGGCATTCGAACACCACAGCCCCGATGTGCCGTCGAGTATCTTGCGACCGTCGTCGGCAACGAAATGCATGTCGCGGGCCGATACGAGTATGCGAGGCGACTTCTTGAACTGCCGGTTCGCTGTGAACGGCATCCAGAACGGATCGAGGTCGTAGTCTTTGGGTTTCATGGGGAAGGTGCCGGATTCGGGAGGCACTATTGTGCCAGTGGCGCGCCGGCCCGGCCACTGGGAGAGCGAATGCGTGGCGCGCACATGCGGCGATGGATGCCGGCTCCGGGACCAATGTTATATTCCCAGTCAGTTGTTTCGTCCGGGATGATCCCGGATGTTGCGCCTCGATGAAGGTTGCCGAGAGGCGTGGCCTTGAAATCAGGGCGGCATCAGGGGCGATCGAGCACATCGCAGAACGCGGTTGCGACCGGGCGTTACTAGTGTAGTGATGCTGAAATTCGCATCATATTCGCCTTCCGTTCGTGCTGAGCGTAACGCTGTGAAGTCGAAGCATGAAGGGCGTTATTTGTCGTTCATCCTTCGACTTCGGCACCCGTTGCCTACGCTCAGGACGAACGGATTGTGAAGCGAACTTATGAATCACGACACTAGTGGAGTGCAGCGTTAGAACCGGTAGCAACTTACGGTGAGCGACGGGCCCGCTTTCGGGCGGGGGGCCGTCGGGAACGGTACTCTCGAAATCACTGATACAGGCCACAAGAAAGTCTGATCCGCATGGGACAATCCATTGTCTGCCTCACCTTCGATTTCGATGCCATTTCGGGCTGGATCGCGCGCGGCATGACATCGCCCGGCCCCATTTCCCGGGGTGAGTTCGGGCCGAATGTGGGTGTGCCACGCCTCCTCGACCTCCTGAAGCGCCACGACGTAGCGAGCTCGTGGTTTATCCCGGGGCACACCCTGGAGACCTATCCTGAGGCGTGCCGTCGCGTGGCGGACGCCGGCCACGAAATCGGTCATCACGGCTGGACGCACAGACCCCCCGCCACCCTCAGTCGCACTGACGAAAAAGACGAGCTTCAGCGCGCTAACGAGGCGATCCATCGCCTCACGGGCCGCTACGCACGGGGGTATCGATCGCCGTCGTGGGACCTGAGCCCGCACTCGGTCGAGCTCCTGCTCGAGCATGATTTCCTGTACGACAGCAGTATGATGGGCGACGATTACGGCCCCTATCGCGTGCGGCAGGGCGACGTGATCGCCCTTCAGAGCCCAGCCGTGTTCGGCCCGGAGACGCGCCTTATCGAAATGCCCATCAGTTGGACGCTGGATGACTATCCGCACTTCGAGTTTCTGCGCACGCCGACCACGATACTTCCGGGAAATATGAATGCCAATAACGTCCTCGGCAACTGGGTCGACGATTTTCTGTATCTCGGCCAGAACCTCGAGTGGGGGATCATTACCTACACTTTTCATCCGTTCGTCATCGGACGCGGCCATCGAATGGTCATGCTGGACAAGCTGATATGCACGCTCAAAGACCACGGCGCCGTTTTCATGACGCTCGAAAATGCAGCCACTGAATACGCCCGGCGTGACCACTAGCGTAGCGGGAAGGTCGTAGCGCGCGTGGTCAAGCTCGACGGCGTATCCAAGACATATGGGCGGCGTGTCGCCCTACAGCCGGTCAGCCTGGAAATTCCCCGCGGGCGGATCACCGCCTTGATCGGCCCCAGCGGATGTGGCAAATCCACGTTGCTCAGGATGATCATCGGGCTGGTGCGCCCGGACAGCGGCAGCGTCTGTGTCGAAGGGGAGGTCCTGACAGCGGACAACATCGAGCGGATTCGGCACCGGGTCGGTTACGTCATTCAGGACGGCGGGCTTTTTCCTCACCTGAGCGCAGCGCAAAACGTGGCGCTTCTGGCCCGGCACCTTGGGCAGTCGCCGGCGGCGATCGAGAACCGCCTCGACGTTCTCCGGAAGCTCGTCAGCATCCCGTCCGATGCGCTCGCGCGCTATCCGCAGGAGCTCTCGGGCGGTCAGCGCCAGCGGGTCGGTCTGATGCGCGCGCTCATGCTCGATCCGCCGCTGCTGCTCCTGGATGAGCCGCTGGGAGCCCTCGACCCGGTGACCCGCTACGAGCTGCAGGCGGAGTTGAAGGCGATCTTCCAGGACCTGCGCAAGACCGTGGTCATCGTCACGCACGATATGGGCGAAGCGGCCTATT
>JBKJKJ010000268.1:0-3216 GCA_046597455.1 Burkholderiales bacterium | reverse complement strand
ATGAAACCGCAACGCGTCGGCACACGAGTGCCGCAGTCGCGCAGACCCCACGATGCGGGCGGCTCCGGTTTTTAACAGGGCGAGCGACCCGCGCGGCCTTTCGGGCTTAAACTGGGCCTTGCCGGTTCAGGATCAACCCAAGGGAGCTTGCCATGGCTGACGTGAAAATCACTGCTCGCAAGAACGGGCCTTACAGGGTCGAAGGTGCAGTCGAGCTCTACTACGACGACCAGAAAGTCGAAATTCCCGCAGGTCCTTATTTTTCGCTGTGCCGTTGTGGTGCGTCGAGCAAAAAGCCTTTCTGTGACGGCACGCATTCGAAGATCGGGTTCCAGGCGGCGGCCGAGCAGGTTCCGGAAAGCAAGGAATAGCGCAGCCGCGCAGGACGCTGCGTTCGCAACGGGATTGCTTCGTCGGCGTCCTCCTCGCAAGGACAGCATAGGGTGGGGTCATCGCGAGGTGCGAAGCGCCGCGGCGATCCCGTGGCGCACGTGATGCGGGTGCTCAGACGCGACGGCGTCGCCGCTCGAGCGGGCGCGGCAGGGCGCTCTTGCCGGCCTCTGCGCGCAGCCACTTCGAGAAGAGCGCCACCTCAGGACGGGGCTCGTTCGGTTGCGGCAGCTTGAGCCAGTATGCGCGATCGGGAAGCTCGAAGACCGCGCTGCCTTCGAGCGGTGCGACGAGACTGCCGTCCGCAAGTGAAGCGTCGATCACCGGCAGGCGCCCGAGCGCGACGCCCTGTCCGGCACGCGCCGCGCGTATCGCCTGGTCGTAGTGGCTGAAATACACCGAGCCTTTCCCGCGCATGTCGGCGTGCTTCGCCTGCGCGAACAGCGCGTCCCACGACAGCCACGGTGCGCGACCTTCGAGGTCGTTGAAGTGAATGAGCACGAAGCGGTCGAGGTCGTCCAGGCTCACCAGCCCCGCAGCGAGCTCCGGACTGCACACGGGCGTCAGCCGCTCGCCGAAAAGCTTCACTGCACCGTCTGCGGCACCGGCGGCGGTGTCGTACCGGATCGCGAGGTCGAAGTCGTCGCGCACCAGATCGCGCACGAGGTTGTCGGCGACGACGTGCACATGCACGTCGGGATGACGCTCCTGGAATGCGGCGAGCCGCGGCACGAGCCATAGCGAGGCGAACGACAGCGTGGCGGTGACGCGCACGCGATTCTCCGCACGCACGGCTGTAATTCTTTGCGTGAGCGCACCGATCTCGTGCAGCAGCGGCGCGAGCTCGGCGTGATAGCGATAGCCTGCGTCGGTGAGCACGACCGCACGCGTGCGGCGCTCGAAGAGGCGCACGCCCAGGTGCGTCTCGAGCTGCCTGATCTGCCGGCTCACGGCGGACTGAGTCAGATGCAGCTCGACTGCGGCCCGGGTGAACGAGAGGTGCCGTGCGACCACCTCGAAGGTCGCGAGGAGATCCAGCGAAGGGTGCGGCGTGCGTGGATTCATGCGCTCCGGGAATGCATTGGATGCGCAATGATCGTTTGTCGGGGCATTACGCGAAGTGGATAGTGTGGTCGTGTCACGCCGATCACCGGAGGGCTTATGAATACCACGTACGCGCACGCCGTATCCAGCCGCATCGCAATCGAAGCAGGTTCTGCCGCGTCGATCCAGGTGGGTGTGGGTGCTGCAATCCGCTGCGTCTCCGGCAGTATCTGGCTCACCCAGGAAGGTGACGCGCGCGACCACTGGCTGGTTGCAGGTGTATCGTTCTGCGTCGACCGCGGCGGGCGTGCCGTGCTCGGGGCGCTGGACGGACCTGCCGCCGTCATCGTCGAGCCCGCGCACAGCATGGCACCCGGCACGCTGAGAATAGACTCGCTCGAAGCCCTCACCAGACGGGCGAGAGAGGCGCAGGCACAGGGTGTGGCGTACGCATTTTCGAAGCTCTGGGCGGGGACGCTTGCAATCTTGAGGCGTCTGCGCGTTCCAGCCACTGCAGGCAAGGAGGTTTGATGGTTCCAGACGTCGTGCTCGACACGTGCGCCGAAGCTGAATCGGTCATCGCCCAACTGGGCTATCTGAAGCCGGCCAACGCGCGGCCGTACGACTACGCCTGCGAGCCGCCGAACGGGGTGCCGTGGCACAACTACGAGACCGATTCGAGGGCGGTGCGGATCACCGATGCCCGTGGCCTGGCCGCGCGTCCGTCGATCGAAGAGGGCGGATTCGCGCTGTGGCAGGCACCGTCAGGCGTGCGCGATTTTTACGATGAGGACGCCGTCACGCGCGTCTACTACGGCGAGGCGGCTGAGATCGCGCGCGCGGCGACCGGTGCGAAGCGCGCTTACGTGTTCGACCACCTCGTGCGCAAGCGTGAAGCGGGGCCCGCCGCGATGTCGTTCGGCCGGCGCGTTTCCGCCGGCAGGCCGTCGGCCAACGGCCGCGTGCACAATGACTACACCGAAGCCTCCGGCCCCAAGCGGCGTGCGCTGGTGCTGGCGGAGGAGAGCGGGGACAGAGACGAAGACAAGCACAAGCACAAGGACGAGGCAGCATCCGGCGGAGTCCGGCGCTACGCGATCGTCAACATCTGGCGCCCGATAGCGGGGCCGGTGCTCGATGCGCCGCTTGCGCTGTGCGATGCGCGCAGCGTGGCCGTCGGAGATCTCGTGACGAGCGACGTGCACTACGCGACGCGCACGGGCGAGATCTATCTCGTACAGCATTCGCCGCGACATCGCTGGTTCTACTACCCTGGAATGGACCGGCACGAAGCGCTCGTGTTCAAGCAATACGATTCGCAGTCGAGCGGCGTCCCGAGATTCGTTCCGCACGCGGCGTTCGAGCACCCGCATACGCCGTCGAATGCGCCCCTGCGGGAAAGCATCGAGGTTCGGTGCCTGGTGGTTTATGAGTGAGCAACGGCACCGGTTGAGTCAATAGCGGGCGGCTGCGTGCTGCAGCCACCCGGGCTTCGTCTTACCCACCGCTGCCGAAGTATTCCTGAGCCGTCTCCCACGCGATTGCCTGCAGGAATTGAGCGATGGCCGGATCGATCCCGGCGAGATATGGCGATCCTCCTTTTCAAACCCTCATTACCGCGTGCAGGAAGGCCAAGCGTCGCCAAGCCTAACCGGATCGTGGCGAGCGCGTCCTCCCCGGTTTGACTCCGGCTGCGGTGTTCATGTAAATGAAACGACAAGAACGAAGTCAACGGGTTGCAGGGGGGGCGGGTGTTCGTAGCGTGCCGTGTCATGAAGAGGC
>JBKJKJ010000024.1:0-27752 GCA_046597455.1 Burkholderiales bacterium | reverse complement strand
GGGGGGCGTTCGTCGATCAGGTCGATACGCCATCCCCGCTGCGTGAGGCGCTCACTGACAGCAGCGCCGGCCACCCCGCCGCCGACGACGATCGCATGGCGGCTGGCTGCGGCGACCACGCTTCGTTTAGCGGTTCGCACCGGCCATCGCGGCGCGTAACGCGCGGCCAGCATTTCGCGCTTGCGCCCGAAACCGGCACGCTTCTCCAGCACAAATCCGGCCGCCTCCAGCCCCTGGCGAACTACGCCGGCAGTCGAATACGTGGCGAGCGTAGTACCGGGGTGGGCGAGCCGCGCCAGGCGTTTCATCACCTGGGGCGACCACATTTCGGCATTGCGCTGAGGGGCAAATCCATCGAGGTAAATGGCGTCGGCGCACAAACGCAGCCGCGGCAGCAGCGCACCGACGTCGCCGAAAGCGAGCGTCAGCGTGAGTCTTTCATCCTCGAAATGCAGGCGGTGTAAACCAGGCACGAGGGGCGGCCACGCATCACGCAGCTGGGTGGCGAGCGGAGCGAACTGGCTGTAGCGCGCGTGCAGTTGCCCCAGCGCATCACGCTCGAAAGGATGCTTTTCGATGGAAACGAAATGCAGTCGATGACCGCGTGCAGGATCGCTGCGCCATCGATTCCAGGTGGCGAGGAAATTCAGCCCCAGGCCGAAACCCGTTTCGAGAATGGTGAAGACGCGCTCGCCGGCCCAGCGTCGCGGCAGATCGTTGCCGCCGAGAAACACGTGCTCCGCCTGACCGGGGCCCGACTCCGCGCTGTGGTAGACGTCCCCATACGCGGGCGAGAACGGTGTTCCGTTGCCGTCGAAGGCGAGCGGGGCGGGTTCGATGCGCAAAACGGCGCCGCTATCGAAAGTACAGGCCCCCGCTCACGAGATGGCCGGGGGGCGGTGATGTCACCTCAGGGCTAGTCATTTGCAATGCGGGTGCGAATCGCGAGGGGGGCACATTCGCGTGCATAAGCGAGTGTCGCGAAGCGGCGCATGTTGCTGCTGTGATCAGAACGGTTTTGCCCGCGAGTCCCGTGTCCATGAATTTCTCCGTCGGTGCGATGCGACTGCATCGCCAGCGCGCCAAGCGTATCATCGCCCGCCCGCTGACTGTCGACGATTCAAGGCTCATCGCACAGTGCCGATAATTCTTCTGGAGAATACAGCCCGCGCCAGGCGTCAGTTGTATTCGATCGTGACCCTGACGTCCCCCGCATAGCTTCCGGACGAGGGCGACAGGCTGGCCATGAGCATGCCGCCGATCAGCACGGTTTCGGTGGTCTGGGACAGCGCGCCGGCCGCCTGTTTGCTCGAAACCGCGGTGGCTACGGATATCGACTGCTCGCCCCCGCTTGCGGTGGCGACGACGGAGGAAGGCACAGAGACAGCATATGATTGGTTGCCGTCGCTCGAAATGGTGACGCTGGCCAGGGTGCTTTCAGCAGCAGAAGAAGTCGATACACCCCCGCCGCCCATGCCCCCGCTCATTCCGCCGACGCCCTGAACGAAGACGCTGGTCATATTGGCTGGCGACGGGCTGACCCGGGCAGTGCCGGCCGTGGCGATGACGACCGGCGCGATGACCGTTGCGCTGGCTTGTGCAGAAGCCGACGCGGCGTAAGCTTTTGGGCCCAGCCCGACGCTGCCCAGCAGCGACGCCATGACGCACGTCGAAACAATGCCCAGTGTCCGGCGCCACGCAAATGCGGTCGTTCTCATCTTTCGCCCTTTCATTCAATTAACGGCGGCTCGAGCCGACGAGGCAGGCGTGACGAGAAGCCCTACTTGGTCTCCTCTTTCGTCTGTGTCGCGCCGGTCTCGCGTGTCACCGTGAAATCTACGCCGCTCACGAAATTGCCGTCGGCCGTTATCGTGACAGTCCGGCTCGCCGGCTCATTCAGCCGCCGCTTCCTCGCTTCCCCGGCATCGACTCGAATGCGGTAAACCCCGGGCGGCACTGCAGTCAGCACGTAGAAGCCATCGGACGCGCTTGGAGCGCGGCTCACTACTTTGCCCTTGTCGTTCAACGCCTCGATCGACAGATCGCCCACCGGTTGCTTTACTTTCCTCGAATCCACACTGTATACCGTGCCGTCGATTTCTCCAGTGAGAATGACCGGAAAATCCAGAATCACCGATTTTCCCGGGCGTGGCACGATTCTCAAACCGAGGGGGCTGGGCGACCATTGCGGGTCCTCTAGCGTGCCGGGGTCGAGATTGATGTCGAGAGGCGCCTTGGGCGATAACCGGCGAATGTATGCGATGCCGTCTTCGCCCGTTCGAGCAGGATAGCGACCACCGTTGACCATGAACGCCGCATCTTTAACCGGCTCTTCGCCCGGGTCCATGATGCCGTTCATATTTTTGTCGACGAAAACGCGCGCAGACACGGCGCCCGTGGCCGCCATCGGCAACGCATCAAAGACCCACGCCCCGCCGCGAGGCTCTTTTGCGATCGCGATAAAAATCTGCCCGCCGACGACGATCTCCCCGAGTGACGAGTAGGCAAGTCCAACGCCGAAGCCGTAGCGGCCGATGCTTTTCGTGAGGCCCGCGCTATAGCGCATCTCACCGCTGGTCAAAATGCGAGTGACGCCCGAGTTGAAAATATAGCCTTCCTTGAGGATGCGCGTACCGGCGAGCGCCACCGAGCTGACTTCCCTCACGGGGGCCACCGTGTAGTTGAACTGTCCCCGCACACCGAGGGGCCCGAAGCGCGTGCTGACATTCAACGCGCCGTCGCCTGTGGCCTCACTCGCACCGGCTCTCTGCCAGTGCAGATTGTTGCTGATCGAAGTCCCTCTCACGAAGGTGGAAAGTCGTCCTCTCACATCGGTATTGCTGATTCCCGACTGCAGGCGGTCATGAAGCAGCTCGAATCCGTACGACATGGGAATTGTGGGGTGAGCGCGAAAAAACCCGTCCGCCCGGACCTTGCTGCGCGATCGCACCGGATCGGCAGTGAACTGGAAGACTTCGCTGGTGAAGTTTCGCAGCTCGGCATGACTGAGGGACAGGCCCACGCCCGCTATGCGCGTGAGCGCCGCCACTTCACCCAGCGTGCCGCCTTCAGAGCGTGTGAGATCTCCCGTGACGAAGAAGCCCGCGAATTGCGAGCGTAAACCCACATTCGTATACGTTCGCTCTACGCCATTGACGGGTATCCTCACAGCGCCGCCAGCGGCCGATAGATAGTTGGACAGCCCGACGTCGAACTGCGCTGAAGATCTCAGGCCGCCCTGGTCGCCGTGCTGCCCGACGAGGTGGTAATGCGCTTCTCCCGGTCGAGTGAGTGTGTCCTGCAGTTGAAAGCTCTGGCGCTCCACTCGGATCTGCCCTTGCGGACCGTGAAACACCAGACGGAACTCGTTTACGCCATAGACGAGCTGCACATCCTCGAATACATACTTGCCATCCGGGCGAGACTGCTGGTAGGCGATCAGCGCTTCATTGAAGTAGAGCTCCACGTCCCACCCGGGCGGCAAATCACCCTGGAAGCTCTGGCTGCGAAAGCTCGTTGGACGGGTCAGCGGCGCATTGCTGAGCAGCAGTCCGTTCCCACCTGCGCTGGTGCGCGATACGTTAGCAAGAGCGGGCACGGGTAGGTTGCCGAAAGCGAAAGCGGTCGCGTGCGCCGGCCCGAGCAATTGGGCAGACGGATCGTAGCGTCCGAAAGTCGCTCTGAATTTTTCCAGCGGGTTTCGCTCGGTGCCGGTCACGAAGACCGACGATTCAAGTCCGAGCAGGTCTCCTGTGACAAAAGTCGATTGCCGGCCGCCGATCTTCCATTTGTCATCCCGCCGAGCGAGTTCCATGGAGAGCGTGTGGTCGATGAAAGGTATTCCCCAGAGCGAGTAAGGCGAAGCCTGCCGCGGGTAACCCGGATCCGTAATGAAGCCCGCTCGGCCCTGGCCGGCATCCCGCTCGCGCTGAAGCCGCCGCTGCAACGGCAGAATCTCTCGCGGGCGCACGGTAAGCGTCAGACTGGAGAAATTCACATCGAGCCCGAGCGGCAGCCAACGCGCGAGCAATTCGGTCGCAACGTAGATCTCGTCGGGATACACCAGGACGAGCTTCGGATCGTAAGTCTCCGAGCGCTCCGCGAAGCGCACCGCGGCCTTTGCGGTATCGAGGAAAAAAGTCCGAGCCTCGCTCAGGATGAACCCGCTTGCAGTGCCCTGTTCGGGATCGGTGCGGATGGCAATGGTCAGCAGCCTGGACAGTTCACCCAGCGGCAGGAGAACGCGGTTACCGAGCTGGTACGCCGTGACGCCGTCCGACACGAGGAAATTGTCGAGGCGCACTTCGAGGACGATCAGATTGCCGCCAGACGGCGGCTGCAGCGGCTTGCTCTGTACCTGCGCGTGACATTCGGACGCAGCGACCAGGCCGACGATACAGGAGGCCAGTGTGAATGCGACTCGCGCGGAGGCGGCGAATCGCACCACGAATCTACCGGTGATCCGAAGCGTTTCCGCTACGGGCACGAAGCAGACGTCGTCACGGCAACGATAGCGTTTTTTCGGCCAGCACTTTTCCGCCGTCCTGGGCCCGCTCGCGATAGACGACGCGTAACACGCCGCGAGCGAGCTCGAGGCCCGCAGGCGGTCTCAGTGTAAAATTCGCACGCCTTACGTCATTCGGTACATATACAGCGACACCATTGATCCGTCCGACGGGTAGCGGGGCCGCACCGCGCGGCTCGAACGTAACGATGAGATCGCCATACAACGAGCGGTTGCCGGAGCGGCGCAACTCGAGTGCGAGCAGCGGTTCACCGGATTCGCTTTTCTTGATCGCCAGTGCGTCGAGCGCTGCGGTTGCCGTCGTCTCGCCGCTGCGGACTATCACCGGAACCGAAACGCTCACCAGGGCAGTCAGCTTGATGCTCAGCTCGCCGCCCTGCGCTTCGCCGGCCGCCGCCTCGGCCGGTCGGTCCTTCCCCTCGGCGACACGCTGAAACAGCAGATGTGACCGATATTCGCCAGCTGGCAGATCGGGCGGCTTTCGCAGGAGAATTCGAATGGTCTGGCCGGCGCCGGGCGTCAGGGTGACCTGCCGCGGAGAGTAGCGCAGCATCGGCTCCGAAAACAGTTCCCCCGGCCCCGGGACGTCGACATCGGTAAATTCCCCGATGTCGTTCATGCGCCGGTTGACGATGACGACGCGGTAAGTCGCCGTCTCGGCGCCATTGTTGATCAGATCGAGTTGCGCGGATCGCACATTCCTGTCGAATACGATACGCGTCGGATTGAGCATGAGATCGGCGAGCGCGTCGTGCAATGGCCAGCCCACGGCAAGGCCGATCGCCAGCGCGTAACGCGGCGCGGCGCGCCATCGCAGGCCAGCTACTCTGCTGGCGCAGTGGCGCACCGCGCCCGCGACGAAGAAACCTGTTAGACGCAACATCAACCGCTCCTGTGCAAATGCCGGCTTTGTCGCCCGCATCAGTTGTAATCGACGAACAGATCGAACGTTCCCGTATAGCTGCCTGGCGCTTGCTGCGAACCGATATTCAGCGTCGCGCCGATCGTGACGAACTGCTTGCCTACTCCGCTCAGCTGGCCCGTGCCCGTCGGGTTGCTGGTGAAATCGCTGAGCGACATCGATTGCCCGCCTGCCTTGGTCAGGGAGACGGTGCCGTTTGCGGGAAGGGAAACTGAGTAAGCCAAATTGGCATCGCCGCTGACGGTAAATTGCGCAGCCGATACAGTAGCCGACGATATGAGGATCACACCGCCCGCCGCGGACCGCGCGCCTGACGGGTTGACAGCGATCGAGCCGCCGGTCCCCGCAACAAAGCGTCCGAACAGAAGTTGCTGGTTGCTGGTCACCGTGATGCTAGCGGCCCCTGCGGGCACCACAGCGCTCCCGAGGAGTGCAAGGCCGGCCCAGCCGATGACTTTGCCCATCGTTTGCGCGAATCTCCTTCAGAACCCCCGTTAAGTCCTTAATTCTATACTATGACTCACTTTAGAAAAGGCTCCTAAACAGGCTGTCCGCCAACCGCTATAGTGCATATATCACATGCCATAAAAAAAGCAAGGCGGGGTCCTCCCGCCTTGCTTTTTGAAACGCGGCCCCGGAAGGCCGGAAAGTTTAGTTGTAATCCACCGACACGCTGAAGGTGCCCGAGTAGGCGCCCGCAGTCTGGTTGGCGCCAACGGTCAGCGTCCCGCCGACCAGCAGGGTCTCCGCGCCGGCGCCTGAGAGCGTGCCCGTGCCGGAGGGGTTGGACGTCCACGTGCCCACACTCATCGTGTCGACGGTGTTGGTGTGCGTAATCGTCGTCGCGCCCGGCAGCGTGATCGCGTAGGTCGTGCTCAACTCACCGGTGACGGCGAAGCTCGCCGCGTTACCGCCCGTCGCGGTGGACAGGACGACGTTTGCGCCGGTCTTCGAGCGGACGCCGCCGGTGGTCATCACGACGGTGCCGCCGCCTGCGCCCGCGGCAAACGCGCCGAAGACGAGGTCGGCGTTCTTCGAAATGGCGATCGGGGTGATGACGGTGGCCGTCGCGTTGGCGCTCTGCGACGCGGCGTAGCTGCCTGCGCTGATGAACATGGCGCCCGCGCCCAGTGCGCACGCGCATGCCAATCGGATGGTGCGGTGTATACGGCCCAGTTTCGATTTCATGGTATTAGCTCCAGATGAGAAAGTTAAAAGTGACGCGCCTATCGCGTCCCTGTAGTTCAGCGTCTGAAGGCGTCGGGCGTTATGCCTGGTGACGTCGAAACGCGCAGTGCAACCAAGATGAGCTTGATCGAAATGGCGCACCTGCCCCGCCTTCTTCGCAGTCAATCTCACGGACTCAAAGCACTCCGCGTCGCCCAGCCTCAGGTTTAACGGCAGGCCTTTTTGGGACTTAAGAAAAAAGTTAGAAAGTCACGAACTTCGGCTGAAAGCGGACAGGGAGGGGGGCACGACGCCCTTGAAGGGGAGCAAAAAAGGCGAGCCGGACGCTGCCGCGGGGGCGGCTAAAGCGCCGGATCTTCAGCGCGGAGGGTGCCGGATGGTACGTACGCGGGGGGGGGGGGGCAGCGGACCCGGTCACCGGGTCATCCCGAGGACCGCGCGGGGCGGGACTTTAAATCAGCTCGTAGATGGTGACGAGCATGCCGCCTTTGGCGACGCCGTCCGAGAGATGGCCGGTCAGGACCTGGTCGGTGTTGCCCGGCCCGCCGCTCACCGCCATGTGGATGTGCACGTAGGGCTGCGGCTCGGTCCACACCACGCCTGCACCGAGCGCGGCCGGCGGGGTTTCGGGCCACGAGATGTTTCCGAGACCCACGAGCTCGCGCCAGTCGTCGAAATGACGCCGGTCGACGTCGTAGCCCTCCATGCTCCTGAAGCCGGTGATCATGTCCATCTCTCGGAGCGCCCCGAAGATGAACACCGTTCCCGCGCGGATATTCTTCTCTTTCACGAACGGATTCACGTTGCCGAAGAAATCCTCACCCGCTTCGAGTTGCACGTGGAAGACGCGGCCCAGACTGCGCTCGGTGACTTTCATGCGTTACCCCTCACGGCGTCACGGCGCCGTGACGCCGACGCGCTTGATGAACGGCCCCCAGAACTGGTTCTGCGTCGTCATGAATGCGGCACAGTCTTCAGCTGATTTGCTGGTGATCACGTCGGCGCCGCCGCCGGCGAGCCGCTCGGCCACCGAGGCATCACGCATCGCTTTCATCACGGTGTCGTGGAGCTTCGAAACGGTCGCGCGAGGCGTTCCGGTCGGGGTGTAAAGCGCCTGCCACGACCCGGTCGTCAGCTCCGGGTAGCCGAGCTCGACCAGTGTCGGCACGTCGGGCGCCGCGGCAATGCGCTTGCTCGAGACCACCGCTAGCATCTTCAGCTTGCCCGCCTTGACGTGCCCCACGTACGACGCGCCGGTCGCCATCGCCGCCTGCACTTCGCCCGCGAGCAAACCGATAGTCGCAGGACCCGCGCCGCCTTTGTAATCGATTCTCACGATGTCGAGGTTATTCCTGAGCTTGATGTATTCCATCATCAGGCTTTGCGCAGCGCCTGCATTGGACGAGCCGTAGCTCAGCTTGCCCGGCCGCGCTTTGGCGTAATCGACGAACTCCCTGAAATTCGCCACGGGCAGTGACGGGTGTACCGCCAGCGCGCCGGCGACATCGACCACGGTGCTGATGCAGATGAAATCGCGCAAAGGCTGCACCGAAAACTTCGGGAACAGATAGGGATTGATCGCCATCGCGCCAACGTTGCCGAGCAACAGCGTGTGGCCATCGGGCGCCGAGCGCGCTGCGACCTCGACACCGATATTGCCGGAGGCGCCGCCGCGATTATCGATGATCACCTGTTTGCCGAGGAGCTCGCTCAGCTTCGGCTGCAGTATGCGCGCCACGAAATCGGACGAGCCCCCGGGTGCGTTCGGCACGATCAGGCGCAGCGGCCGCGACGGGTAGTCGCTCGCTGACTGGCCGAGCGCCGGAGCGGCGGCAAGCAGGCAACTCAACGCGGTGAGCAGGTGCAGCGGGGTGGCTTTGGACACGGATTCCTCGATGTTGTTTTAGTCGTGCGGCACGCGTCGGTGCGTAGGCTATCATGCGGCAAGCCGGGCGCACCGCAGTGTCAGACATGTCGAGGCAACGCCTCGCCTTTTTTTGCGCGGCGCGACATATCGCAACCCGCGCATGTGACTGCGACTGCAATTCCGGCAGTCCCGATCGCACACAGGCCCACCGGAAAAAGAGCGGGCGCATCAACAATAAAGATCACGAAGGAGACCCGATGACCCGAAGTGATTTCAGGATCCCGTTGCTGCTGCTGGGATTGCTCGCCGCACTGCCGACTCATGCCCAGCAGTTCCCCACGCGCCCGATACGCATACTCGTGCCGCTCTCGCCCGGCGGCGGCATGGACGCGGTGGCACGCGGCCTGGCCCTAAAGCTCGGCGACGCGTTCGGTCAAACGCTGGTCGTGGACAATCGTCCGGGGGCGGGAAGCCAGATCGCGCTGGACATACTCGCGCAGGCGGCACCCGACGGGCACACGCTGATGATGACGAGCCTGACGCCCGTCATCCACCCCCTGCTTTACAAGTCGCGATTCGACCTCATGCGCGATTTCTCGCCGGTCTCGCAGGTTACGGCGCAAGGCTACGTGATGACCGTGCACCCGAGCGTTCCCGCCAAGTCGGTAACCGAGCTCATTCAGCACCTTCGCGCCAACCCCGGCAAACTCACTTTCAGCTCGTCGGGAATCGGCAGCCCGATACACATGGCGGGCGAGCTCTTTCAGGTGGCGAGCGGCACGCGCATGATCCACATCCCGTACAAAGGCATGGGCGCGGCATACACCGACATGGTGGCTGGAAGAATCCACATCGGATTTCCCACCGTCATCTCCTCGGTTCCGCACCTGCAGGCAGGACGCCTGCGTGCGCTGGCCGTCACGCCGGCCAAAAGAGTAGCCGCCGTTCCGGACATCCCGACTTTCGCCGAAGCGGGTCTGAAAGGCGTCGTCGTGGTCAACTGGTATGGCCTCATCGCGCCGGGGCGCACGCCGCGAGCCATCGTCGAGCGCATCTCGAAGGAAACGGCAACGGCCATGCAGTCGGCCGACATGCAAAAGCGTCTCGCGGGTGAAGGCTCCGAGCCGGTGGGGAGCACGCCAGCCGAGTTCGGCGCTCACATACGCGCTGAAACCGACCAGTGGGCGCGGGTCATCAAGCAGGCCGGCATCCGCGGCGAATAGTCCAAGCGGGACCGTCTCACTGCCCGCATGACAGGGGTGCGGTCTGGCGCCTGTTGCGTACCGCTGCGTGCGGCAGGTGCCGAGAGGCGTTCGAACGGGTGCGCGGCCTCGCAGACACCGGCTCCGGCGCGTCCCCTGGGGGACGCGCGCCTGAGTGCCTAGTGCGTGCCTAGTGCGGCTCGTTCCAGCCGGTGGTTTTCGCCCCTTCGGTCGCGACGAGCACGAACGCCATGACGCAAGGCTCGGTCCCGCGGTTGTTCCAGTTGTGTAGCGTGCCGCGCTGGATCACCACGTCACCGGGCTTCAGATGGACTTCGCCGTCTTCCATTTCCATCCACATCTCGCCCGACAGGCAGATCGCATAATCGACCGAATCCGTCTTGTGCCAGCGGGCGATGTTGTTCGGCTCGTAGCGGCCGTAGCGGAAAACAGAACCGCCGGCCAGGCTCGTGCCGAGGTCCCAAGTGTTGGGATCTTCCTCGGTCGTTTCCGCGGGGAGCTTGCGGGTCGCCCACATCGGAATGTTGTCGAAACCCGGCCGCAGATTGATGGGCTCGATTTCCTTGTCCCATTTGATGCAGCTCTTTCCCTCTTTGTTGAACCCCGTGACGATCCGGCGACCTTTGATATCCATTGCAAACATCTCCATTGAGAGCAACTTCATACTGCGTTGAAAGTGGATCGAACCCGCTGCTGCGGCCTCAGCCCGAAGTTTACTGCGTTCCGGCCCGGCCGCTCGCGTGAGCGAGATCGACACTACGTGCTGCCCCGGCACGCTGGACCCGACTGCGCGCCACATTGCGGAATCGCCGTTGTGATTCCGTGCAGTTCCGGCTAGATTCCCTGCGGGGCAGACGATTTCGCGCGACGGAAATCGTTAACTATTTCAAACGGGGACGACAACTGCCTGTCCCATGAGGAGAGAAGAATGAAAAAATTGATGTTGAGCTTTTCCGCGCTGCTGCTCGGCGCATGCGCCACCACCCCCGATGCACCCACCATGACCGCAGCGGAGCTTTCGGAGTGTCTGCAGCCGAACCGCCGCGTCATCGTCGATGTCGTCGGAATGGTTGCACCGCCGCCGGCGAAGAAGCCCGAGGCCAAACCGGAAGCCGCAGCGGAGGCGAAGCCTGAGGCCAAAGCAGAGGCGAAGCCCGAGGCCAAACCACCGAAGCCGAAACTCGTGCCCTTCCAGCAGGCGCTTTATGTTCAGGGCAACAGCGCATTCGACCCCGAGGGTTCGGCGCTGAAACCTGACGGCCAGAAAGAGCTCGAGAAATTCCTGGCCACGCTCCAGAAACGCGCCGTTCACGTCAACGCCGTCATACTCTCAGGGCATACCGACCGCCTCGAAGCGAAAAACGGCAGTAAGGGGCTTTCCGAGCAGCGCGCGAGATCCGTGAAGGATTATCTCGTCTCGAAAGGGCTGAGCGAAAAAGCGATCTTCTGGGAAGGCAAAGAAGCGCGCGAGCCGGTGCCCGTGACCAAGTTCTGCTCGTAGGCACCCGCAACGGCACTACTGCGTCGCTGCGGAGCGCTGCCCCCCGACACCCCGCCTCATGCGGGGTGTTTCGTTTCAGGCGCCAATAGCGCGCAGCGAAACGCGCCCGGACGCGACATTTGTGCTCATATGCATGATGGATATAGCATAACGACACTTACCTGCGGGCGATGCAACCGCCCGGCCGCTACCCGTCACCCAATCCGGGCCGATCAACCGATCGAGAACGATCACGGCTCATCACTCAGCGCGTCACACATGAAGGGAGCAATCCACCATGGACCTGCAACTCAAAGGACTCACGGCGCTCGTCACCGGCGCTTCGCGCGGAATCGGACTGGCGGTCGCCCAGGGTTTTGCAGCCGAAGGCTGCAATCTGCATCTGGCCGCTCGCAGTGAAGCCGCCCTGGAGGCCGCGCGCAGGAAGATCACCGACGCACACAAGGTGAACGTCACCTGCCACGCGCTCGACCTCGGCGTTGCGGAAAACACGGTGAAGCTCGCGCGCGACTGCGGCGACATCGACATCCTCGTCAATAACGCCGGGGCGATCCCGCAGGGCTCGATCACCGATTTCGACGACAAGTCCTGGCGCGCCGGCTGGGAGCTGAAAATGTTCGGCTACATCAATCTGACGCGCGAGGTCTATCGCCGGATGTGTGAGCTGCGCCGGGGCGTGATCGTCAACGTCATCGGCGGCGCCGGAGAACGGCCGACCGCCGCTTACATCGCGGGCAGCATCGCCAACTCCGGACTCATCACGATGTCGCGGGCACTCGGCGCCGAAAGCCCGAAGTTCGGCGTGAGGGTTCTGGGCCTCAACCCCAGTGCGACCGCCACCGAGCGCGGGATCGAGATCTGGCAAACGCGTGCGAAAAAAGAACTGGGTGACGCGGAGCGCTGGCCCGAGCTCACCAAGGCATTCCCGTTCGGCCGCGCGGCGTCCGTCGAAGAGATTGCGAACGTCGTCGTCTTCCTCGCGTCGGGCCGGGCATCGTACATGAGCGGCACGCTGGTCAGCGTCGATGGCGGCGCCGCGTGGCGCAAATAGAATAAGCGCGACGAAGAGCTGCAAGGTGGAGATTTCACATCGCGCGTTTCAGTGGTTGCTGGCATTTTCCTTCACCGCGGTTCCGGTCGGCGACGCACTTGCCCAGGCACCGGCCGAAACCTTCCAGCCCGTCGTCGGCCAGGAAGGCAAGGATGTCGTCTGGGTGCCGACACCTCCGGTGCTCGTCGAGAAAATGCTCGACATGGCGCAAGTGACGCCCCAGGACTTCGTCATGGACCTGGGTTCGGGTGACGGGCGCAACATCATTGCCGCCGCCAAACGCGGCGCGCGCGCGCTCGGTGTCGAATACAACCCGAGCATGGTGGCGCTCGCGACGCGCACCGCGCAGATGGAAGGCGTCGCCGACAAGGCGAAGTTCGTGCAGGGCGACATGTACGAGGCCGACATCTCGCAGGCCACAGTCCTCGCCTTGTTCCTGCTGCCCGATAACCTGGGGAGGCTCGCGCCGAAATTTCTCGACCTGAAGCCGGGCACCCGCATCGTCGCGAATCATTTCGGCATCCACGGCTGGGACGCCGACGAGACCGGCATCTCGGATGGCGAGTGCATGTCGTGGTGCACCGCCCTGCTCTACATCGTCCCTGCCAAGGTCGCGGGGACCTGGCGTCTGCCGCAGGGCGAGCTTACGCTCGAGCAATCGTTCCAGATGGTCTCGGGCGCGCTATCGTCCGGCGGCACGCGCACGCCGGTGAGAAACGGCCGGCTGCGCGGTGACCGGATCAGCTTCAGTATCGGAGAAGTCGACTACGCGGGACGCGTGCATGGCGACTCGATGCAGGGGCGCAGGGAAGGCAGCATACACGGCGCGTGGAGCGCGACGCGCGCATCGCCCTGACGTTCGGCCCTGCGTTCAGCGTGTTTGCGTCGCTGCACCGGCACGGCGATCATCGCACGGCTACTCCGGCTGTATGCCCGCCGCTTTCACGACCTGTCCCATTTTCGCTACGCCGACTTTGACGAGCTCGGCCATGCGCTCGGGCGTGCTGTGCAGCGGGACCAGCCCCAGGCTCGCGAACTTTTCCTGCACGTCAGGCGCTTTCATGAACTGCGCGATTTCGCCGTTGAGACGCTTGATGATGGCGGGCGGCGTGCCTTTCGGCACCGCCATGGCCCACCAGGTCTGCGGAAACCAGTCCTTGATGCCCGCATCGGCGAGTGTCGGCACATCGGGGATGGCCGCCGAGCGCTGCTCGCTGCTCACGGCCAGGGCGCGCAGCCGTCCCGCCTTGATGTGCGGGACCGAAGGCGCCATGTCCGAGAACGTCATGGTGATCTCGCCGGCAACGACTGCCGTCACGGCAAGAATGCTGCCTTTGTAAGGCACGTGGGTGAACTTGGTGCCGGTGGCGGACTGGAACACTTCGGCCACGATGTGCTGCGTCGTGCCGAGCCCGCCCGAGCCGACGTTGAGCTTGCCCGGGTTCGCCTTCGCAAGCGTGATGAGCTCCTGCACGGTCTTCGCCTGCACGCCGGGATGCACCACCAGCACCTGGCCCGCCGTGGCAAGCTGCGAAACATACGCGAAGTCGTTCATGGGATCGAAAGGCAGGCGCTTGTAGAGGAACTGGTTGGTCACCAGACCACCCATACTGCAGAGCAGGAGCGTGTAGCCATCGGCCGGCGCTTTCGCCGCGGTCTCGTAACCGATCGTGCCCGACGCGCCGCCGCGGTTGTCGACGAGAACCTGCTTGCCCAGCGTCTCCGTCAGTTTCTGGGCCGCGAGGCGCGCGATGATGTCGCTCGTGCCGCCCGGCGGAAACGGGGCGATGAAGCGGATCGGCTTGGTGGGATACTGCTGGGCCCATGCTGCGGCGGGGACCAGGGCGGGGGCCAACGCGGTAAATGCAAGCAGCAGTGTTCTGTATGACGCAGTCACGCTCTATCCTCCCTCGGGTCAGTCGATTCTTGTCAATCTAGTATAGGGCAATCGCGAAAGCGCGAGCTCACCTGCTCTGCAGGAGCACCGGCGCCCTACTCGCCTTCGAATTCGCACAGCGCGAACACGCTGTACCCTTTCGCTTCCAGCCTTCGTTTCCCGCCGAGATCGGGCAGGTCGACGACGAAACAGCATTCGGTCACGGTGCCGCCGCCCTGCTCGATGAGCGCGGCCGCCGCCTCGGCGGTACCGCCCGTGGCGATGAGGTCATCGACGAGCAATACCTTCTCTCCGCGCTCCAGCGCATCGACGTGCATTTCGACGCGGTCGGATCCGTACTCCAGCTCGTAGTCGTGGCCGAAAGTCTCGCCCGGCAGCTTGCCGCGCTTGCGTATCGGCACGAAGCCCACGCCCAGCCGGAACGCCACGGCGCCGCCGATGATGAAGCCCCGCGATTCGATGCCTGCGATCTTGTCCGGCTTGTTCGACGCATAGCGCTGCGCCAGGCTTTCGATTGTCAGCCTGAAACCGACGGGATCCTTGAGCAATGTCGTAATGTCCCGAAACATGATGCCCTGCTTCGGGTAGTGCGCAATGGTGCGTATCAGGGATTTGATCGTCATGCCGGGGTCGTATTCAGGATTCGCAAAAGCAGGCAGTCTCCGGTGAACCGGGCCGTGGTCACCACGCGCGCCGGACTTCCACTCCGTACTCCACGCAAGGGCCCGTATTTTGCTGCGTTTCGCCGAATACGCCGATGTCGGCCGAGGCAACGCTGCGGATTTAAGCGATCACCGGAACCAAACCACGCCAATGCACCGACGAAGAAGTAAGCGTCGGCAATGAAAGAGGCGGCCCGGAGGCCGCCTTGGCGATTCCCGCCTCGCTACCGCTTCTTTCCCGGAGCCGGCACCGATCGGGCCGGGGGCACGACAGCGGAGGAAGCCGGAACGGACAGCTTCTTGTCTTTCTTGGGTTTCTTGATTTCACGATTGCTGCGGGGTTGACCTTTGGGCATCTGAATCTCCTTGGCGTTTGGATGCGCGGGCTGCGCGCTGTACCGGCGAGGGCACAGCGCTCTCATTATGGCACTAAGCCCGCGCCGCCGATGCTTTCAGCTATCGTCGCAATAGCGATATTCAGTGGCGAGGCGCGGCGCGCGCCTGTATCTTGCACGCCATTCCGACTAATCCCGTTACCCACCGCCACTCACAAGGATTCAAACATGCTGCCGAACGCCAAAGACCTGGAAGGGAAAACCGTCCCAAAAGTGACATTCAAGACCCGTGACAATGAGCAGTGGCAGGACGTCACCACCGACGAGCTTTTCAAAGGCAAGACGGTCGTGCTGTTTTCGCTTCCCGGCGCCTACACGCCGACCTGCTCGAGCACCCACCTGCCGCGCTACAACGAGCTCGCCTCGGTACTGAAGGACAAAGGCGTGGACGACATCGTGTGCCTGTCGGTCAACGACACTTTCGTGATGGACCAGTGGAAGCGCGACCAGGAAGCCGGGAACATCACCGTGATTCCGGACGGCAATGGCGAATTCACCGAGGGCATGGGCATGCTGGTCGACAAATCCGCCCTTGGCTTCGGCAAACGCTCGTGGCGCTACTCGATGCTCGTCAAGGACGGCGTGGTGCGGAAAATGTTCATCGAGCCCCAGAAGGAAGGCGATCCGTTCGAGGTCTCCGACGCCGATACGATGCTCAAGTACCTCGATCCGGAAGCCGTGCCGCCGGAACCAGTCGTTATTTTCGCTAAACCGGGCTGCCAACACTGCGCACGCGCCAAGTCGCTGCTCGAGGCGAATGGCTACGAGTACGAGGAGATCATGCTGGGCGGGAATATTTCGTCCACCACGCTGCGCGGGGTAACCGGCGCAGGCACGTGGCCGCAGGTCTTCATCGGCGGCAAGCTGATCGGCAATGCGGACGACGTGCAGAAGTATTTCGACGCGGCAAAAAAAGCGAGCTGATCATGAATGTCGATGTCGCAGTGATCGGTGCGGGCACTGCAGGTCTCGCCGCGTATCGGGCGGCGAAGGCGGCGGGCGCTTCGGCCGTGTTGATCGAAGGCGGGGAATACGGGACGACCTGCGCCCGGGTCGGCTGCATGCCGAGCAAGCTGCTGATCGCCGCAGCCGAAGCCGTGCACTCGGCGCAGCTCGCGCCGCGCTTCGGCGTGCACCTCGACGGCAAAATCCGCGTCGACGGGCGCGAAGTCATGGCGCGCGTGAGGAGCGAGCGCGACCGTTTCGTCGGTTTTGTGCTCAGCGACATCGACCAGATTCCGCAAGCCGACCGCATTCGCGGATACGCACGATTCGAGGACGACCACACGCTGCTCGTCGACGACGAAAAGCGCATCTCGGCCCGGAGCATCGTCATCGCGACGGGTTCGCACCCGACTTATCCCGACGCATTCAAAAAACTCGGGGACCGCCTCATCATCAACGACGACGTATTCGACTGGACCGATCTGCCGGAGTCGGTCGCCGTAATGGGCCCGGGCGTCATCGGCCTCGAGTTGGGCCAGGCGCTGCACAGGCTGGGCGTGCGTGTCGCCGTACTCGGGCGTGGCGGACGGGTCGGCCCTCTCAACGACCCGGAAGTCCGAGATTATGCGATTCGAACGTTCAGTGACGAATTCGTGCTCGAGCCCGACGCTCATTTCGTCAGCATGGACCGCGAAGGCGAGCGTGTAGCGATCCGCCGCAAGAATGCCCAGGGCATCGAATTCACCGAGCACTTCGACTACGTTCTCGCGGCAACGGGCCGCTCGCCCAACGTCGAGCGATTGGGTCTCGACAAGGCCTCGATCGACCGCGATGCGTCAGGCGTGCCGGTGTTCGATTCGACCACGGCGCAAACCGTGCGCGCCGGCGGCGTGAGCTCGATATTCGTCGCAGGTGATGCCAGCAACTTCATTCCGCTGCTGCACGAGGCTGCCGACGAAGGCCGCATCGCGGGTGAGAACGCAGCACGGATCGCCGCAGGCACAGCGGTGAGCTGCGGCCTGCGCCGCGCGCCGCTGGGCGTCGTCTTCACCGATCCGCAGATTGCGATCGTGGGCGGAGGGTGGCAGGCGCTGGCGCAGGGCCGCTACGTCGTCGGGCAGGTCAGCTTCGAGAACCAGGGCCGCTCGCGCATCCTGTTCAGGAACAAAGGCCTGCTCAACGTCTACGGCGACATCGCGACCGGCCGCCTCCTCGGCGCAGAAATGGTCGGCCCTGCAGCCGAGCACCTGGGCCATCTCCTCGCGTGGTCGTTGCAAAATCAGATGACGATCCAGCAGATGTTGAGCATGCCGTTCTATCATCCCGTCATCGAGGAAGGACTGCGCACGGCTTTACGCGACCTCGACGTGAAGTTGAGATCGGCGCAGGCCCACGCAGTCAGGGCTGCGTGAAGGCGTGGACCGCACACCAAGCTCTATGGGAAAACGGGCAAGGCCGTGAGATTCGGACGCGCCACGCGCAGCCGACTACCGGGGCGTCCCTTGCCGTAACCGGCAGTCTGCGAAGCGGGGGAGGCCTGGGCCGCACGCCGTGCGCGAACCCTGGACTTCCCTCCGTTTTTTTCCTGAGCGCTTGTGCGGCGGACTTTCATATATACGGGTAAGTGTGTAATTCCCCCGCGCACGCGAGATAAGATACGGGTGCAGCCGGCGATGTGCGCCGCCACCGCCCCGTTTCCACTCACGAACACGCCATTTCATGCCGAAGACCCTCTCTATCCTGCTCTCGTTATGCCTTGCATTACCCAGCGCCGGGTTTGCACAGTTCACCGGTGTCGTCGTCGATGTAGCGGACGGTGACACGCTGATGGTCCTGATCGATCGCCAGGTGCTCAGGCTCGATCTCTCGGGCATCGATGCGCCGGAAACCGGACAACCTTATGCGTCACCCTCTCGGCTCTCTCTCGAGCTGATGTGCGAGGAAAAAACAGCGACCGTGGAGGATCTGGGCATCGGCCGCGGCAAGCGCGTGTTCGGCCATGTGACCTGCGACGGCGTCGACGTGGGCACCGAGCAGGTGCGTCGCGGCATGGCGTGGGCGATCTCCCGCGGCGAACCCGGGATCGCGGCGCTTGCTTCGGTACAGGCGAGCGCAAAAGCCGAACGACGAGGCCTGTGGAGCGAGACGGCGCCGGTGCCGCCGTGGAAGTGGACGCCCGACGCAAGCCCTACAGTGCGATAAAGGGCGGGCTCGCTATGCGACCGGGTGAGGGTCCCCGGCGCTCGCGACGGGCGCATATTCGCGCTGCACCACCTTGTCTTTGCCCTGACGGTTGGCTTCGTACATCAACGCGTCGGAAAGCGAGACGAGCTCTTCCAGGGATTCGCTGAGCGAAATGAACGTGCCCAGTCCGATGCTGAAGCTGACGGGCCATCCGTGGGCCTCCATGCACGCCCTGAGCGCTTCGCGCAGTGAGCTGATCGCCTTGGCGGCACCACCCCCATCGGTCTCGGGCAGGATCAGGGCGAACTCGTCACCGCCGAGCCGCGCGATCGTATCGGTCTCGCGCAGCTTCGCTTGGCCGGTGGTGACGATTGCCTGCAGCACCTTGTCGCCTTCGGCGTGCCCCAGCCGGTCGTTGACCGCCTTGAAGTTGTCGCAGTCGATGTAGACGATGGAGAGCGGTTTTTTGCTGCGGCGCTGGCGCGCGCGTTCGGCGCCGAGCGCTTCGTAAAAAGCCATTCGGTTCGCCGCCCCGGTCAGGAAATCCTTGCGGGCGGTGTGCTGGCCGCGTTCGTAGAGTCTGCGCAGGCTGGCGGCGATCCAGACGATGAGCGCATACGCGGCGAGTCGCAAGAGGACGTTCAAATAAAGGTATGTCGCCGTGGTGTAGGGGAAACTCATGATCGACCCCAGCCAGATCTCGGTGCCTGCACACAGCAGCGTAAAACCCATCCCCCAAACGCGTCCGCAGCTCCAGCTCACGTAGAAAACGAGCAGCAGGTAAAAACCCGACAGGTTCAGCTCGGGACTGAAGTAGTCGCCTGCGATGATCGAAAGATAGAGAAACGACGCGAGCGCGAGCGCGCCCGGTTTCGTTTCCGTCAAGTCCTTCAGACGCTTCTTCATGATCTCGCACACCGACGCAGCACCCGACGACGGTCGGGACTCTGGCCGAAGCGTACCTCATTCGGGCGCATGTCCGCCGCTTTTATCACCGCGGCTTCGCGTTCGTATGATCGACCGAGGTTCGCAACGAATTCCCGCATGTTGCCGACGGGCGCGGCGCCTTGCCCGGATGGCGCACAGCGCACGGGCCCGGCCCGCGCTCAGCGCGCCTGGAGAAAGAAGCGGATCATCTCGCGACTGGCGTCGGGGCCTTTCGCATCGGTGAACGAGCCGCTGGCGCTTCCGCCCGACCACGCGTGGCCGGCGCCGTGCACGACCCAGTGCTCCATGATCGTTTTGCCGGCGCCGTTCAGATGCGCCGTTCGCGTATAGGTGCGGCCTCTCACTTCTCCACGCTCGACTTTGACCCAGGCACCCGAGGCTGCGTTGCCGCGCGTTGCCGTTTTCTCGTCGGGGGCCGCACCTTGCGCAATCACGTGGTGGCCGTTGCTCGGATGCACCGTGGTATCGCTGTCACCGTGGAACACGATGGTGCGCGGGAACCGCGCCGATGAATGCCGCCCGCGGCGGGACGGCCGCTGGACCGGATCGCCTCGCATCGCCGCGAAAGCCGACGGAAGATCCTGCGCAGCCGCATACGCGAGCCCGGAATGCACGCCGGTCGCAGCATAAAGATCGGGATACGTCGTCCCCATGATCGCCGCCATGGCACCGCCCGCCGAAAGTCCGGCCACGTAAACGCGGTCGGCGTCGACATGATGAGTAGCAATGACTTCACGGGTGATGCCGGCAATGAGCGAAGGCTCGCCCTGGTCGCGATGCTGATCGTCGGACTGGAACCAGTTCCAGCAACCCGAAACGTTGGCATGGTTCGCCTGCGCGGGATACACGACGATCAAACCATGCTCGTCGGCGAGCGCGTTCATCCGGGTTCCCGCAGCGAAGTCGTCGGGATTCTGCCTGCAGCCATGAAGCATGACGACGAGCGGCATCGGCCGTTCGTCGTAACCCGCTGGAATGTAGAGCTTGTAGGCGCGTGTGCCGGCCTCATTCGTGTAGTTGTGGCTGACGAAGCGGCCCCGCTCCGGACTCGGGGCGACGCCCGCCTTGTCGAGGGCTCGCGCTGCGGCACGCGCCGGACGCGCATCGCCAACGACCCGCCGGCTGCTGCCCTCGATCGCGTCGGTCTCGCTATCGGCATTCGGCGAACCGGGGCTGGCGCCTATGCCCAGCGCGCGCTGGATGGCGGCTGTCGCCTCCATGAGCTTGCCTCCGCGCACGAGGCGGGTGGCGCCGAGCAGACCGGCGGGGATTTTCAGATTCAATGGATTTTTGCCTTTGTGACGCTTGCGCCCCGACGGGTGCATGCTCATTGGATTCGGTCGGCCAGCGCGCGTTTGACTTCGGCGCTTGCGTCGAGGGCGCCCAGAACGATGACTGAGCGTATGGTGGCCCGCGCGAGCTCAGGCGTGACATCGGCCGCGATCGTCGCGAGGCCGAGGACCCTGATGTCGAGCGTTTCTCCGGCAGCCTGCACGGCTTCGAGGTTGGCGCGGGAATAATGCTGTATCCCCAGAACCAGGGTCCTGCGTGCGACGGTCTGCTTCAGCACATCGGCGTGGGCAGCGACCTGGTTGCGTATGGCCGTGCGGATGAAGTCGGTTCGGTTGGTATAGAACCCTTCCCTCACCAGAAGATCGACCTGGCCCAGGTCGACAAAACCGAGATTGACCGTAATCTTTTCGGTGTCGCCGGTTTTCAGGCGGGTAGTCGGTGGGGACTTCGCCGGCTGCTTTGAATGGGTTACATCCATGCACCATCCTAACACCATCCGGCTGGATGGTGTTAAGGGTTTTTACATCTATTTCAGTTAGTGGGGACTTACACCCCGGGCCGACTTCAAGCCCGCCCTGCCCCGGCAGCGCCTCGCGTCAACACGCGCCCGGGCCTTGCCCCCGTCGCCTGGCCACCGCTCCAGACCGGCACGCCGTTGACGATCACCGTGTCGATGCCGATCGAAGGCCGGGCGGAGTCCTGGAAGTCCGCCGCATCGATGATGGTGTCGGCATTGAACAACGTGATGTCGGCGTGCGCGCCTTTGCGCAGCACGCCCCGGCCTTCGAGCCCGAACCTGGACGCCGTGAGCCCGGTCATTTTGTAGACCGCGGTCTCGAGCGGGAAGAGTTTCAGATCGCGCGAGTAATGCCCGAGAACCCGCGGGAACGTTCCCCACAATCGTGGATGCGGCTTGGCGTCGTGCGGCAGGCCGTCGGAGCCGATCATCGTGTCCTCGAACTTCAGGATGCGCTGCACGTCCTTCTCGTCGAGCATGAAATAAATCGCACCGGCAGGCTTGATCGCCTCGACCGCTTCGGCCCTCGTCATGCCGAGCCGTTTCGCGACGTCGTCGAGATCGACGCCCGAGAATTCAGGGTGGGGTTTCGACCAGGTGATGATGACGCGCGACGACTGCTCGAGCCGGTCGTAGCGCAGCACCGTCGACGAAGCGATATACGGGTAGCAGTCGAGACTGACAGATTGCCCGCGACTTTTCTCCTCGATCAGGGCGAGCGTCTCGGGCGAACGGCCATGGTTGCGGGTGCCGACGCATTTGTGGTGCGAGATGACGACCGGGGCATCGAGCGCGCGCCCGATCGCGAAAGTCTCCTCCATCGATTCGGTGATGTGGTCGTCTTCGTTGCGCATATGCGTGACGTACAGCCCGCCGAGCTCGCTCAGCGGCCGGCAGACCTCGATGATTTCCTCTGTGCTCGCGCACGCGGCCGGCGGATAGGCGGTCCCGGTGGAAATCCCGATCGCCCCGGCGGCGAGCGACTCGCGCGCCATCTCGCGCATCCTGCCCATCTCGGCCGCGCTGGCGACACGATCGAGCCGGTCCATCGTCGCCACGCGAAAAGTCGTGTGTCCGACGAGGCACGCGGCATTCACGGCGGCCGGCTGCGCTTCGAGCGTCTCGCGATACGCGCGAAAGCTCTGGAACCGGAACCAGCCGCCTTCGGTGTCCAGCAGATCGAGAGGCGGAGTCGGCGCCCCCTGAGGCACCGGGGAATGCGCGAGGCTGATGCCGCAGTTTCCGGTGATCACCGTGGTGACGCCTTGGCTTACCTTGGGCGTCACGTCGCGGTCCGAGAGCAGCAGGCGGTCATCGTGCGTGTGCGCATCGATGAAACCCGGCGCGGCGACGAGGCCCGAGGCGTCGATTTCGCGATCGGCGGTCGAGCTGTCCAGCCTGCCGATATCGGCGATATCCCCGTCGAGCACGCCGATGTCGGCTGTGAACCGCGGCCCCTTGGTGCCGTCGACGACGGTGGCGTTGCGTATGATCAGATCGAAATGTCGTTTTTCAGTCATGTTTGTCCCCGGCGTGATGCCGACCCGTTGCGGATTATTCCGAAGCTCGATGCGTGCGTGGCGATGTCCACGCCACGTTTCAATCCAGCTTGGCGCCCGATTTCTTCACCACGTCACCCCACTTCGCCGTCTCCTTCTTGACAAAAGCCGCGAACTGCTCGGGCGTGCCGCCCACGGGCTCGGCCTCGATAGCGGCATAGCGCTCTTTCAGCGTCGGCGACTGCAGCGCCTTGTTGATTTCGGCGTTGAGGCGGGTGACGATGGCTTTCGGCGTGCCGACCGGAACGACCATACCGCCCCAGGAATTCGTTTCGTATCCGGGGACCGCTTCCGAAATCGAAGGGATGTCCGGGAATATCGGAGAGCGCTTCGGACTGCTCACACCCAACCCGCGGACTTTTCCCGATCTGACGTGGGGTGAAATCGACGTGAGGTTGTCGAACATGAGCTGCACCTGCCCCGCGATGAGGTCACCGATTCCCTGTGGGCTGCCTTTATACGGCACGTGCACGATCTGCGTGCCGGTCATCATTTTGAAGAGCTCGCCGCCGAGGTGACCGGTCGTGCCGTTGCCGCTGGAGGCGTTCGAGAGCTTGCCGGGATTCTGCTTCGCGTGATCGATGAGTCCTCTTACCGACTTCACCGGCAGCGAGTTGGTCACCGCGAGCAGGTTGTAAGTCGACAGGAACTGGCCTACCAGCACCAGGTCCTTGTCGGGGTCGTACGGCTGCCGGGGCAGCAACGACTTGTTGATGGCGAGCGTCACGACGTTCGCATAGCCCACGGTGTAGCCGTCCGGATTTGCACGCACCACGAGATCGGTGCCGATGGTCTGCGCGCCGCCGGGACGGTTGTCGATGACGATCTGCTGGCCCATCTGCTTCACGAGCTCGGCAGCGAGGATGCGTGACACGACATCGGGTGATCCGCCCGGGGCCGACGAGATGATCAGCCTGATCGGGCGTTCCGGGTATGCGGCAACGCCATGCCCTGCGATGAGCAGAAGCAGAGCCACGAGCACGACCGTGCGCGACGGTGATAACGAATGCATTGAACGCTCCTTGGTTGTACGGACATGACGGCCTGCCTTCCATCGGACGCATTCGCAGCGCCACAGCCGGAATCGAACGTCAATGGTATCTGCGAGCGCGCCAAAAGTATTCCGATTCAGCAGCCGGGCGCGCCGGGGATTTTTCGCCGCCGCGTGATGCAGGCGTAGACTGACCGCACTCCAACCCCTACGCGCATCAGCGCGCCTGTCAGACGGTGCCTTACTGGAAACGCCTCGCCATCGGCACTTTAACCGGCGCGAGCGCCCTTTTCGCGCTCATCGCCGCCAACATTGCCGCAGGTGATCCGCTCGTCCACCTCGACCTTCAGATCACGCTCTGGCTCCACGCGCACGGCACCCCGGCACTAACGTTGCTGATGTTGGCGGTCAGCTACACACATGGGCCCTTGGCAATATGCCTCTACGCGTCGATTACAGCGGTCGTACTCCTTCGCAGACACGATCGGCCATGGCTCGCCGGGCTGGTGCTCGCCGTGCCCGTTGGCCTGCTCGTGAACGTCCTGCTCAAACACCTGTTTCACCGCGCCCGCCCGGTGCTGAGTGAACCTTTGATGACTCTGACGACTTACAGCTTCCCGAGCGGTCACACCGCGGGCACCACGTTGTTTTACGGATTCGTCGCAGCCTACCTGGGCTACCGGGTCCACTCAACGCGTGTGCGCGCTGCGGCGATCACCGTCTGGCTGCTATTGGCCGGGCTCGTCGGTTTTTCGCGCGTCTACCTGGGCCTGCACTACTTCAGTGACGTCGTCGCGGCATTCGCGTGGAGCCTGGCCTGGCTGGCGCTGACGCTGCTGACGGTACATGCGGTGCAGTTGCGCGCCCTGCAGGGGCGACGATAGCCGTGCCCCCGCCCATTCCCGTCATCATCAACGGCAGCGCAGGCCAGGGGCACACCGAAGTGGAGTGCGACAAGCTGCGAGCGGCGTTTGCCGCGGAAGGGGTGGACGCCCGCATCCTGCCCGCCCGCTCGGGTGACGAGCTGAGCGAGATCGCCCGCCGTGCGGCGCAGGAAAAACCCGGGATCGTCGTTGCAGGCGGCGGAGACGGCACGATCAACGCGGTGGCTTCGGTGCTGGCAGGCAGCGACATCGCACTCGGCGTGCTGCCCCTCGGGACGCTCAATCACTTCGCCAAGGACCTGAACATACCACTCGACCTCCAGGACGCAGTACGCACGATCGTCGAGAGTCATGCCGTCCAGGTCGACGTCGGCGAAGTGAACGGGCGCACCTTCATCAACAACTCGAGCCTCGGGCTGTATCCGAAAATCGTGCGTCATCGCGAATCGCAGCAAAAACGGCTCGGACGCGGGAAATGGCCGGCGCTGCTGTGGGCGACCCTGACTGCATTGCGTCGAAGCCCTTTCCTGAGCGTGCGCGTGAGCCTCGATGACGCCCAGCAGCTCTACCGCACGACTTTCGTTTTCATCGGCAACAACCGCTACGTGATGGAAGGCTTCAACATCGGTCAGCGCGCGCGTCTCGACGCCGGAACGCTCAGTCTGTACGTGAGCCCCGGGCGGGGACGCACCGCGCTGGTCATGCTGGGCCTGCGCGCTTTGTTCGGTCGCCTCCACGAGGCCGATGATTTCGAGGCGCTCACGGCACAAAGCATCGTCATCGAGACCCGGCACCGACGCCTGCACGTCTCGACCGACGGCGAAGTCACGATGATGGACACGCCGCTCGAGTACCGCATCAGGCCGCGTGCGCTGCGGGTGATCGTGCCGCGCGCCGAACCCGAGCCGGGTCGAGCCGGCTCGGCGCAGTAATCCCCGACTCACTCGAGGTTTCCCACAGGACGCCATGCGCACCGTCGTTCACCTGTCAGATCTGCATTTCGGCCGCGTCGATGCAGCACTACTCGCGCCGCTCAGGCGCCGCATCCAAGCGCTCGCGCCCCATATCCTCGTGGTGTCGGGCGACCTCACCCAGCGCGCGAAAGGGGAGGAGTTTCGCGAAGCCCGGCGCTTCCTCGATTCGTTACCTGCGCCGCAGATCGTGGTGCCCGGCAATCACGATGTCCCGCTGTACAACGTATTCGCGC
The DNA here is from genome assembly GCA_046597455.1 of Burkholderiales bacterium. Classification (GTDB taxonomy): domain Bacteria; phylum Pseudomonadota; class Gammaproteobacteria; order Burkholderiales; family SG8-41; genus JAQGMV01. Next base: position 1,993 of record JBKJKJ010000024.1, on the reverse strand, counting down.
GCTTTCTGACGCCGTTCGCCAAATTCCGCCGCTACATCGGTGACGAGCTCGAGCCCTGGTACACGGACGGCGAAATCGCAGTCGTCGGCATGAACACCGCGCGCTCGCTGGTGTTCAAGGGCGGACGGGTCAACGAAGCGCAGGTGGAAACGCTACGCAGCCGCTTCTCCAGCGCACCGGCCGGCGCGATCAGGATCGTGGTGACGCACCATCCGTTCGACCTGCCGGCGGAATGGAATGACCGCCACCTCGTGGGCCGCGCGCCGATGGCGATGCAGATGCTTGCGCAGTGCGGCGCCGACATCCTGCTGGCGGGTCACGTGCACATCAGCCACGCCGGCGACACCACTGCGCGATACCGTATCGGCGACTTCAGCGCCCTGGTGGTCCAGGCCGGCACCGCCACGTCCACGCGGAGCCGCGGCGAGACCAACTCCTTCAACGCGCTGCGGATCGCGCCTCACGAGACTCGAGTCGAACGTTACTCGTGGGATCCATCGATCGCGGATTTCACGCAGGTCGCGACCGAAGTTTTCGAACGCACCGCGGGAGGATGGCTAAACTCGGGTGGTTCGGTTTGACACGGCGGCGAAGATAGGCGACCGTGTAGAAAAATGGAGGAGGATGAAATGCCGAAGTTGAATTTACTGAAACTCGTTTCCGTGTCACTGATGGCCGCATTGGGCTTCGCGCCCGCGACGTCTACAGCGCAAGCGTATCCCACCAAGCCGGTGCGCATGATCGTGCCGTTCCCGGCCGGCGGCGGTGTCGATTTCATTGGGCGCATCGTCGGGCAAAAGCTCACGGAACGTCTGGGGCAGCAGGTCGCGATCGACAACCGCGCCGGCGCCAACGGCATCGTCGGACTGGAAGCGCTCAAGACTTCTGCGCCCGATGGCTACACGATTGCGGCGGCATCGGCAGGCCCGCTTGCGGTGAACCCGTTCATCTATGCGAAGCTGCCTTACGACACGCTGCGCGACTTTACGCATATCGCGAACATGGTCAACTTTCCCCTGCTCCTCGTCGCACACCCGTCGCTTCCCGTGAAGAACGTGAAGGAGCTCATCGCGATTTCCCGCGCGCGCCCCGGTCAGGTGACCTACTCCTCGCCGGGCGCGGGCAACTCCGCGCACCTTGCCGCGGAGCTCTTCAACGCCATGGCCAAGACGAAAATCCTGCACATCCCTTACAAGGGCACCGCCCCGGCGGTCATCGCCGTGCTCTCCGGCGAAGCGCAACTCACTTACAGCAGCATTCCAACCATACTGCCTCACGTACGCAGCGGACGCGTGCGCGCGATCGGCGTCGGCAATGCGCAGCGCGTGCCTTCGCTGCCGGAATTTCCGACCATCGCCGAGTCCGGCCTGCCGGGATACGAGGCCTACGCGTGGGGCGGCATGATAGGGCCAGCGAACATGCCGGCACCCATCGTGCAGCGCCTGAGCAAGGAGATCAACGAGATCCTGAAGCAGAAGGACGTCACCGATCGCATGCTCGCGGAAGGCACCGTTCCCACGCCGTCGGGTCCGGACGAATTTACGGCCTATATCAGGTCGGAGCTCAAGAAGTGGGGCGACGTCGTCAAGATGGCGGGAATCAAAGCCGAATAACGCTGCACCGCGGGCCGCCTCGAGGAATGCGCGTGGCACACGACGCGGAAATACGATGCAAGGTGGAGCGGCGCGACGCGGAGCGCTCCGATGCCGGCGCCATCTGCGCGCTCTACGCGCACTACGTGCGAACCTCCGCTGCAACGTTCGAAGAAGAGCCTCCCGGCCCCGCCGAGATCCTTGCCCGCGTGGAGGCAGTCCAACACGCGCGGCTGCCGTGGCGGGTGGCTGTGGAGGGCGATGGCACGCTCATCGGTTACGCGTACGCCGTGCCTTACCGGACGCGCTCGGCGTACCGCTACACCGTCGAGAACTCGGTTTACGTCTCACACCATCACCGGGGAGCGGGCATAGGGTCCGCCCTCCTGCGCGAGGTGATC
>JBKJKJ010000561.1:0-4898 GCA_046597455.1 Burkholderiales bacterium | reverse complement strand
AACAGCAGCAGCGAGGCTTCCAGTGCTTCGGCGAGCGTCGAGCGGAACGAGGCGACCAGATCGTGCGGCAGTTTCTTGATGAAGCCGACCGTGTCAGAGACCAGCACGCGCGGCCGGCTCTCCGGCTGCAGCGCACGCACCGTCGTATCCAGCGTCGCGAACAGCTTGTCCTCGACCAGCACCTCGCTGCCCGTCAGCGCGCGCATCAGCGACGACTTGCCTGCGTTGGTGTAGCCGACCAGCGCGACCCGGAGCTGATCGCGGCGCGCGTAGCGACGCTGTTCATTGCCGCGCTGGATCTCCTCCAGTTGCTCTCTCAGCTCCGCGAGACGATCGCGGACCTTGCGGCGATCGAGCTCCAGGTCGGACTCGCCCGAGCCGGCCCCCTGTTGCCGGGCATCGCCTCCGGACGACTCGCGCAGGCGCGGCGCGACGTACTTCAGCCGCGCGATCTCAACCTGCAGCTTGGCTTCGCGGCTGTGCGCATGACGGTGGAAGATCTCCAGGATGACGCCGGTGCGATCGAGCACCTGCGCACCGGTTGCGCGCTCGAGGTTGCGTGCCTGGCTCGGCGAAATGTCGTGATCGACGATCACGAATTCGGGTCTCGGCGGCGCCTCCGCATCGGGCTCGACCTGCGGCGCGTCCGGCTCCTTCTCGTCGGCGTCGTCGAACTGGTCGCGGGCTTTCGACTTTCGCGCGACCGCCAGCGACCCGGCGTAGCCCCGCCCGCCCGTGATCGCGGCGAGCTCCTGGAGCCGCCCCTTGCCCAGCACCGTCTCGCCGCCGATCCCGGCCAGCTTCTGCGACAGGGTGCCGGTCACCTCGTAGCCGAGCGTTTTAACGAGGCGACGCAGCTCCTCGAGGCTTGCCGCGTGCGAGACGTCGTCGACGGTCGGAACTTGAATGCCAACGAGGATGGCACGCGGGACAGGCAGTTTGGTTTCCATGGTCCTGTAGATAGCACGAATCGCGCCGCGGTGCTGCGCCGCTTCGGGACGACGCGAGGCGCGACGGCGTAGATGCGTGGCAACCTCAATGACAGGCAATGCTTCGCGCCAGCGTCCCTCCCGGCTGGACCTGGACACGGCAACATAACGCCTACACTGCGCCGCCCAATGCCACTGGGCGGCGCAGCTTTTATTCCGGCTTGATCCCCGCAGTCTTGATCACTTTGGCGTAGCGCACTGTCTCGGAACGGATCAGCTCGCGAAACGCCTCGGGCGTGCTCGTCACCGTGTCGATTCCCGACACCGCGAGCCTGTCCTTCACGTCGGGCGAATTGACCGCCTTGTGAAGCTCGGAGACCAGGCGGTCCACGATCGGGCGCGGCGTGCCCGCGGACGTGAGGATCCCGTACCACAGCACCGAGACGAGGTCGACACCCTGCTCGCGCGCCGTAGGCACCTCGGGCAGAACGCTCAGTCTTTTTTCGGTGAGCGCCGCGAGCGCCCGCACCCGGTTCGTCTTGACGAGGGGAATCGCCGGCGCCACGGCGAACGTGCCGAAATCAACCTCGCCGGTCGCGCACGCGATCAGCCCGGCGACGTTGCCTTTGTACGGTATGTGCACCATCTGCAGCCCGTACATGCTTCTCAGCAGCTCGGTCGCGAGATGGTTCGGAGCGCCGAGCCCGCTCGAGCTGAAGTTGAGCTTGCCGGGGCTGCGTTTGGCAAGCGCGATGAACTCGTTCAGGTTCTTCGCCGGCACCGAGTTGTGCGTGGCCATCACGTAATACATGTTCGCGACCAGCGTGAGCGGCTGAAGATCGCGCGCCGCATCGTAGTTGAGCTTCTTGTACATCGATGGGCTGAGCGAGATCGAGGGTGGCGTGAGCACGAGGGTGTAGCCGTCCGGCGGCGCTTTCGCTGCGAGCTCGAGCCCGAGGTTGGACGTCGCGCCCGGCCGGTTGTCGGCAATCACCGGCTGTTCGAGCTGCTCGGAAAGCTTCTGCGCGATCACGCGACCGGCAATGTCAGTCGGCCCGCCGGGCGGAAACGGCAATATCAGGCGTAAGGGTTTCGTCGGATACGCCTGTGCGAAGGCGATGGGGGACGTCGCGAATGTCGCAAGTGCGACGACCGCGCAGGCAAATCCAGGCAATGCTTTCATCGTTTTCTCCTCACGTGAATCGAATCGGCGATGCGCATCTAGTGTAATGATGCTGAAGTTCGCATCATATTCGCCTTCCGTTCGTGCTGAGCGTAACGCTGTGAAGTCGAAGCATGAAGGGCGTTGTTCGTCGTTCATCCTTCGACTTCGGCACCCGTTGCCGCAGCTTGTCCTGAGCTCGTCGAAGGGCTCAGGACGAACGGATTCTGACGCGAACTTATGAATCAGGCCACTAGAACAGCCTTCTCGAACTGTTAACGCGCCGGGACGGCTCGTCGCAAAAACATTCAGCGGCGCCGCGTTGCACGCAACGCCCCCGGTTCAGACAAAAGCAGAGACAGAAACGCCAAACCGGCGCGCGAGCTTCTTCGCCAGCGCTTTGCTGATGCCGCGCCTCCCCGCAAGAATGTCGCTGATCGTTCCCTGGGAAGCAACGTCGCCAAGATCGGTTTGACTCATTCCGCGATCTTCCATCAGATGACGCAACACGTCGCGCGGGTGTCCCTCCGGAAGCGAATGACGCCGCTGCTCGTAGCCGTGAATCATCTGACCGAGGGCATCGACCAGCCCCGCCAGCTCGTTACGTTGATCGGCGCCGCCTGCATCGAGTAATTCATTGAGACGCTCGACCGCCACCGCATATCCGGATTCACTCGTGATCGGCTTGAGCGGGACCATTTCGCACAACGCGCGGTAGCGCTTGGTGATTCGTAGTATTTCGCTGGCGCCCATCACGGCCTCCATTTGTCGTAGTCCCGATGCGCCAACACGGCGCGCACGTACAGCGATTGCGTATTGAAGTGAATTGCCCCAATCACCCGATAGCGATTGCCGGCTATGTTGAAAACGTAATAATCCGCCACCCTGTCGACTGATTTGAATACGCGTTTAAGGTCCGCATAGTTTCCAAATTTATTGTGCTCGACGAGTCGCCGCCAAGCCTGCAACGGAGCGTCCGAATCAACGTGGATCGCAGCAAAGTCGCGCAAAGCCTTGTTGCTTATCAAGCGCATTGTTCAATGTATCGCATTTTGAGATACTCCGCCACGCACAGCGCCCCGGCCTCGTGCTGCTCGTAGTGGGTAAGCTACCGCCACCGCCTTGTTTAGACCACCATCTGGTATCGCTCAGGTTGTGCCGCCCCACCCGATTCATTCCGCTATCATTGCCGGCGTTCCCCCGGTAGAAGCAGATCCGCATAACGTGAGCGGCGCCAACATCGAGCCGCTGGTCGTGAAGGAGCAAGGGCATGGCGTTGTCGCTGTCGAAGGGCTCATCGTATTCCGCACATAAACCGCCTTCACCGCCGGGGTCGTCTCACCGAAACCGGCCGGTTCGCTGCCTGGCGCTGGTTTCGCTGGTGGCCGCCGGCTTCGGCGCTGCACCGTCGGCCTACCCCGCTGAACCGCGCGTCGAAGCCGCGGCTCAATACCCGAGCAAACCGGTTCGATTCATTTCCCCGTTTTCGGCGGGCGGCGGCACCGACACCCTCGCCCGCGTGCTCGCGCAAAGGCTGGGCGAAGCCATGGGACGCACTTTCGTCGTGGACAACCGCGGCGGCGCCGAAGGGGCGATCGGCACCGAGCTTGCCGCGCGATCCCCTGCGGACGGCTACACGCTGCTCGTGGCGAATCTGGGCACCTTCTGCATGACACCGAGTCTGCGACGCGTGCCGTACGATCCGCTGAAAGATTTCGCGCCCATCACGCAGACCACGGCGTCCTCGACCGTGCTCGTCGTGAACCCGTCGCTGCCCGTTCGCAGCGTGCAGGAGCTCGTCGCACTGGCGAGGTCGAAACCGGGACAGCTCAACTACGGCGCGAGCTCGAACGGCACCGCGCTGCCGATGGAAATGCTCAAGCAGCTCGCCCGCATCGACCTGGGCCACGTGCCGTACAAGGGAAGCGGCCCTGCGCTCGTCGCGATCCTGGGCGGTGAAGTCCAGGTCATGTTCGGTGGCGCGATCATTGCCGTGCCGCAGGTGAGAAGCGGCAAGCTGCGCGCGCTTGCCGTGGCCGGGGACCACCGGGCGAAAGCACTGCCCGATATCCCGACCGTTGCCGAATCGGGCTATCCGGGTTATGAAGCGAACAGCTGGAACGGCATCGTGGCACCTGCAGGCACACCTCGCGCGATCGTCGACAAGCTCAACGCCGCAATGGTGAAAGTGCTGCAACTGCCCGAGTTGCGCGACGCCATGACTGCCGACGGCGCGGAGCCCGTGTACAACACGCCGGATCAGTTTGGCCACTACCTGCGCACCTGCCACGCGAAATGGGCGAAAGTCATCAAGAGTGCCGGCCTGAAAGAAAACAAGTAAGGGGGGAACGCATGAGCGCGATACCGCAGGACATCAAGCCGGGCGTGGGCGCGACCACGCGTCTTGCCGAACACGTTGCCGCCACGCGCTATGCCGATCTCGGCGCCACGACGATCCACGCGTTCAAGCGCGCGTTTCAGGATCAGCTGACGTGCGCGATAGCGGGTTCCGCGATGCCGGTCTCACGCGTGCTACTGGAATACTTCCTTGAAAGTGATGCCACCCGCGTTGCGACCGTCATCGGCAGCGGCGCGCGCCTTTCTGCGCAGAACGCGGCGTTCGTGAACGGTGCGAACACGCACGGCCTCGATTTCGACGACGGCCACACCAACGGTTCGGCGCATCCTTCCGGCGTGGTCTTCCCGGCAGTGCTCGCGGCGGCCGAGCAGTATGGCTCGTCGCCGCAGGACATCATCCTCGCTGCGGTCATGGGTTACGACGTCATGTGCCGCATCGCTGCCGCCAT
>JBKJKJ010000194.1:0-3606 GCA_046597455.1 Burkholderiales bacterium | reverse complement strand
CTTCATGATCATCGCATCGGTGATATCGGTGATGTGGAACTCGTCCAGGCATAGCAGCCGCGCATCCTTCGCCCAGTCGCGTGCAACCACAGCGAGCGGATCAGCCTGGCCTTGTCTCGCGTGCAACGCGTGATGGATGTCCTGCATGAAGCGGTGAAAGTGGATCCGCTGCTTACGCTGCACCGGGGCGAAATCGAAGAAAGTGTCCATGAGGAAACTTTTCCCGCGTCCGACCCCGCCCCAGATATAGAGGCCGCGCACGACGCGCTTGCGCGCAAGCAGGCGGATCAGCGACGCTTCGAGGCGCTCGAGCCCGATCAGGTCCTCGTAGAGGCGCTCCAGGCGCTCCAGCGCGTGTTCCTGCGAGGCATCGAGGGTAAAGCCGTGGGCTTGCGCGCGGTGGCGCACCCACTCGCGAAAGTCGGCGCTTTCGTGCGGTGTCGCGACCTGCCCGTTGCGGCTGTCGGCAGCCACGGACCCGGGGCTACAGGTTGAGCGTGCGGTTATCGACCGCGAGCGCCGATTCTTTCATCGCTTCGGACAGCGACGGATGCGCGTGGCAGATCATCGCGATGTCTTCGGACGACGCGCCGAATTCCATCGCCACCACGGCTTCGGCAATGAGCTCGGAGGCCATGGGGCCGATCACGTGGACGCCGAGGATGCGGTCGGTCTTCGCATCGGCGATCATTTTCACGAAGCCGGTGGTATCGCCGAGCGCGCGCGCGCGCCCGTTGGCCATGAACGGAAAGCTGCCGGTCTTAACTTCCACGCCTTCCGCTTTCAACTGCTGCTCGGTCTTGCCGACCCAGGCGATCTCGGGGCTGGTGTAGATCACCCACGGCACCGTGTTGAAATCGACGTGGCCGTACTGGCCGACGATGCGCTGCGCCACGGCCACGCCTTCTTCCTCGGCCTTGTGCGCGAGCATCGGGCCGCGCACGACATCGCCTACGGCCCATACGTTGGCGAGATTGGTGCGGCACTCGTCGTCGACGGCGACAAAACCGCGCTCATCGAGCTTCAGCTCGACGGCCTCGCCGTTGAGCCCGCTGGTATTCGGAATGCGGCCTATCGCCACGATGAGCCTGTCGAACGTCGCGCTCTGCGGTTTGCCCACTGCGTCGTCGTAGTCGACGGTCACGGTTTTCTTGACCGTGACCTTCGAAATCTTCACGCCGAGCTCGATCGCCAGGCCCTGCTTGGTGAAAACCTTCGCCGCCTCTTTCGCCACCTGTTCGTCGGCTGCGCCGAGAAACGCCGGCAAGGCTTCGAGGATTTTCACTTCCGCGCCGAGTCTGCGCCAGACGCTGCCCATTTCGAGGCCGATCACCCCGGCGCCAATGACGCCCAGGCGCTTGGGCACGTCTGGCATCGCGAGCGCGCCATCGTTGTCGAGCACGAGCTTGTTGTCGAACCCGGCTCCCGGCAACGCACGTGGGACCGAGCCGGTCGCGACGATGACATGCCTGGCGGTGATCGTCTCATCGGTCTTGCCGGCGATGTTGATCTGGTACGTGTCCGCATCGCGGCTCGCGAAGCTGCCGCGTCCGTGGAAGAACGTGACCTTGTTCTTCTTGAACAGATAAAGGATGCCTTCGTTGTTCTGCCTGACCACCTTGTCCTTGCGCTTGAGCATTTGCGCAAGATCCATGGTGAGACCTTTGATCTGTATCCCGTGGTCCGCGAAACTGTGGGCGGCGTGATCGTAGTTTTCGGACGATTGCAGGAGCGCCTTCGACGGGATGCAGCCCACGTTGGTGCACGTTCCACCCGGGGCGGGCTTGCCTTCAGCGGTTTTCCATTCATCGATGCACGCCGCGGAGAGCCCGAGCTGCGCCGCGCGTATCGCCGCGATATATCCGCCGGGGCCGGCGCCGATCACTACGACATCAAAAGTTTTGGCCATTGTTGAATGCGTGAAGGGTAAAGGGAGTGAGGAGCGAGGCGGGAAGGTGCGGGCCGAAGCGGCGCGTTCCGCTTCAGGCCCGCACCTTCCCGCCTGACCTAGATTTCGAGCAGGATGCGCGCCGGGTCTTCGAGCGCGTCCTTCATGGCGACGAGCCCGAGCACCGCTTCGCGTCCGTCGATGATTCGGTGGTCGTAGGACAGCGCAAAGTAGTTGATCGGCCGCACCACGATCTGGCCGTTCTCGACCACCGCACGTTCTTTCGTCGCGTGGACCCCGAGGATCGCGCTTTGCGGCGGGTTGATGATGGGCGTCGAGAGCATGGAGCCGAAGACGCCACCATTGGAAATGGAGAAGGTGCCGCCGGTCAGCTCTTCCATCGTGAGCTTGCCTTCCTGCGCGCGCTTCCCGAAGTCAGCAATGTTCTTCTCGATATCGGCCAGGCTCAGCTGGTCTGCATTGCGTATCACCGGCACGACGAGGCCGCGCGGGCTGCCCACGGCAACCCCGATGTCGTAATAGCCGTGGTAGACGACGTCGGCTCCGTCGATCGACGCATTCATCACCGGGTATTTCCTGAGCGCATACACGGCGGCTTTGACAAAGAACGACATGAAGCCCAGCTTCACACCGTGCTCTTTCTCGAAGCGGTCCTTGTAGCGGTTGCGCAGGTCCATGACCGGCTGCATGTTCACTTCGTTGAACGTGGTGAGGATCGCCGCCGTCGACTGCGACTGCACCAGGCGCTCGGCGATGCGCGCGCGCAGGCGCGACATCGGCACGCGCTGCTCAGGTCGCTCGCCGAGCGACCCGAGATCGACCGACGGCGCCGGTGCGCGCTGAGGTTGCGGCTGCGGCGCAGCGGCTGGCGCCGGCGCGCGCGCGGCGGGCTGCGAGCCGCCCTGCACTGCCTGCAGCACATCGCTCTTGGTCACCCGGCCGCCCCGGCCGGTGCCTGCGATCGACGCGGTATCGACGTTTTTCTCGGCGGCCAGTTTTTGTGCCGCGGGCATCGCGCGTGTATCGCTGGCCGCGCGTGCCGGCGCCGCCGCTTTGGACGCCGCCGCCTGCGCGGGCGCGCCTGCGCTCGCCGCGGGTGCTGCCGGGGACTTGTCTGCGTCAGCCGGCTTCGCGGCTTCGGTGTCGATCTGTGCGATCACTTCGTTGCTCGCAACCGTGCCGCCGTCGCCTTTGATGATCTTGATCAGCACGCCGGCCTGGGGCGCCGGCGTCTCGAGTACGACCTTGTCGGTCTCGATATCGACGAGATTCTCGTCGCGATTCACGTATTGACCGGGCTGCTTGTGCCAGTTGAGCAGCGTTGCTTCGGCCACCGACTCCGACAGCTGTGGCACTTTGACTTCCACTAACATGCCTTACTCCGTTTAATAATCTTCGCCCGCCAGCAAAGGCCGGGGCCGGCGCGTCACCATGACGGGCTCGCTGCCCGCAGAAAGGGTGAGCGCCTGCTCGACCAGGGCTTTCTGCTGTTCGTCGTGCAACTGCTTGTAGCCTGCCGCCGGAGACGCCGAGGACTCGCGACCCGCGTAGAACAGCTTCTGATGCGGCAGGAGGTGACGCAGCAGGTAATGCTGGATGCGGTGCCACGCGCCCTGGTTGCGAGGCTCTTCCTGGCACCACACGATTTCGGTCGCGGTCTTGTATCGCTCGAGGAAACCCTGCATGTCCTCGTGCGG
>JBKJKJ010000098.1:0-8622 GCA_046597455.1 Burkholderiales bacterium | reverse complement strand
CACAGCAGGCAAAAACCTGATCGAAGAATCATCACCGACGAATACTGGAGGAAGCATGTCCGCAGCACCCGAAAAAGCGACCAGCGAAGCGACGCCTCACTACCCGATGTCCGGGATCACGGTGATCGATCTCTCGCACATCTACAACGGGCCTTACGCCACATTTCTCATGGCCATGGCGGGCGCCGATGTCATCAAGATCGAGCCGCATCACGGCGAGCATCTTCGCGTGCGCGCGGCGCTCGGCTCCGGCGTCGCGCTTCCGTTCGCGATGCTGAACGCCAACAAGCGCGCGGTCACGATGGATCTCAAAGCCCCCCGCGGCCGCGAGCTTCTGCTCGAGATGGTTAGCAAGGCCGATGTGCTCGTCGAGAATTTCGCGCCGGGTGTCACCGAGCGGCTGGGCATCGGCCCGGAAGATCTGCGCAAGATCAATCCCCGGCTCGTCTACGCATCGAGCACCGGTTATGGACGCTCCGGACCGTACCGGGACTATCCGGCGATGGATCTCACGGTGCAGGCGATGTCGGGTGTCATGAGCATCACCGGTTTTCCCGATGGCCCGCCCGCCAAATCGGGGCCGGCGCTGTGCGATTTCTTCGCGGGCATACACCTTTACGGCGGGATCGTGACCGCGCTCTACGATCGTGAAAAGACCGGCGTCGGCCAGCTCGTCGAGGTGTCGATGCAGGAAGCCGTTTACGCCTCCCTGAGCTCCAACCTCGGGATGTATCAGGGTCTGGGGCGCAAGAACCCGCAGCGCACGGGCAACCGGCACGGCGGTATGGCCGAAGCGCCTTACAACGTATACCAGACGCAGGACGGCTGGGTCGCGATCATCTGCCCGACCAATCGTCACTGGGACGCGCTGATCGAAGCCATGGGCTACCCGCACCTGAAGGAGGACCCGCGCTTCGCCAATCTGAAGCTGAGGGTTCAGCACATCGACGACATCGACGACATCGTCACCAGCTGGACGATGCGTCACCCGCGGCAGTACGTGGTCGAAAAGCTGCAGCAGCACCGCGTGCCGCACGCGCCCGTGCGCGAGCTTGACGAGGTCATCAACGACAAGCACATGCACGCGCGAGGGACGCTGCAGAACATCCAGCATCCCGAGTTCGGCGAGCTCACGGTCCAGCACAGCCCCATGCGCTACGGATCGGTTCCCCTGATTCCGCTCAAGCCGAGCAGCAGGCTCGGCGCCGACGGTCACGACGTGTTCGTGAACTGGCTGGGACTGCCTCAGGCTGAGTTCGAGGCGCTGAAAGAGCAAGGGGTGCTCTGACAGCAGCCGTCACGACGTGAACGTAATGGCTCACACCTGCGAGGCGCAGGCATGGCGGCGGGCCGGTCGAAAACCGGCAGCCTGATCCGATCAGGTTCGACGACGTGGGGCGATCGGGAGAGTGAACGGCAAAGGAGGCGAAGGCAATGAGCACCAGCGCGCACGACATACGCAACACCAGTGGGACCGCTGCAGACGCGCAGCACCGCGAGCCGGATGCGTCCGAGTCGATCGCAGCGCATCTCGCGCGCACGCAGTATGAGGACCTGCCGCCGAGTGTGGTGCAGGCGACCAAGGCGTCGATACTCGACACCCTGGGGTGCGTCCTCGCGGGGACGGCCTGCGAAGACGTCGTGGCGATCCGGGCGCTGACCGCGAAATGGGGCGGACGCCCGAGCAGCACCGTCATCGGCCACGCCGGCTCGAAGGTCCCGCCCGCCAGCGCGGTGCTCGCCAACGGCGCGGCCATCCATCAATTCGACTTCGACGACACCCACGACCGCGCGGTCATGCATCCGTCGTCCGCCAGTCTCATGCCGGCGCTCGCGGTCGCGGAGGAGATCGGCGGCGTTTCGGGCCGGCAAATCATCACCGCCGTTGCGCTCGCGAACGACCTCTCAAGCCGCATCGGACTCGCGACGCGAGGACGCATGTGGGACCACCCGTGGTTCCGCGCGCCGGTGATCGGTCTTTTCGGTGCAACGGCCGCGTCGGCGAAAATCATGGGTGCGAGCGCCGAGCAGCATTTGCACGCGCTGGGGCTGACGCTGCCGCAGGTGAGCGGTACGTGGGCGAGCCTTCATCATAAAGGCTCCAGCGTGCGCTCGATACGCGACGGGCTCGCCTACCGCAACGGCGTGCTGGCAGCGGAGCTCGCCATGCAGGGCATCCGGGGTGATGGGGAAGTGTTCGATGGACCCTATGGTTTCTATCGCGCGTTTTTCCGCGGCGAATACGAGCGGGGCGAGCTGCTGGACGACCTCGGCACACGATACGAGACCGAGCGCGTATCCCTCAAGCCGTGGCCGTGCATACGGCACCTGCATACCGCGCTCACCGCTGTGCTGGGGATCATGGCCTCCCGGAACCTGACGTTCGACGACATCGCCGAAGTGATGCTCCACGTGGGGCAGGTCAGTCTCGACCGCTGTCGCCCGGTAGCACTGGGGAGTGTGCCCGCGAACCACATCGACCTCGCGGGCAACATGCATTTCGCCGTTGCTGCCGCGATTCGGCATGGCGGCATCCCGTTGTCGCTGTACCACGATCCGGATCTCGCCGATGAAGTCGTGCTGACCGCGATGCCCAAGGTCCGATGGACTTACGACGCCACTCTGGATGGCCATACCTTCGAGCCTTCGCGTGTCGAGATCGCAACGAAAACAGGGCAGCGCTACGAGGCCGGGTGCACCGTGGCCCTCGGTCATCCCGACAATCCGATGACGGTCGAGCAGAGAATCGCGAAGTTCATGGAGTGCGCATCAGCGGCAGCGATTCCAGTTTCGAAAAGTCAGGCGATGCGGGTCGTGGATGCCGTCGAGCGACTCGATGACTGCACCGATATCGCCTCCCTGATGAAGCTGCTGGCATGAGCGCCGGTGTGCCGGAGTCCGACACGCGCAATGCGGTGCACGGTCCGCTGCACGGCATCCGCGTCATCGATGCGTCGCGTGTGCTCGCGGGGCCGTTTTGCGGTTCCCTGCTCGCCGACCTCGGCGCGGACGTGATTCGCGTCGAGCATCCGACCAAGCACGACGAGGTCCGCTCGTGGGCGCCCTTCAGGGACTCGGTGTCGGCCGCTTTCGCTGCGGTGAATCACACCAAGCGCTCCGTAGTCATCGACTTCTCGCAGCCCGACGGGCTGCGCGTTTTCAAGCGGCTGCTGGCGACGGCGGACGTGCTGGTCGAGAATTTCAGACCGGGCACGCTGGAGCGGCTGGGCCTGGACGGCGCTGTGCTGCGTGTTACCAATTCGCGGCTGATCCATTGCGCGATACGCGCATTTCCCGCAGGAACGGCGGGGGAAGACCTGCCCGGATACGAGGCATCGATGCAGGCGTACTCGGGCATGATGAGCGTGACGGGCGAGCACGACGGCGAGCCGGTGCGGTGCGGCGTCAGCGTCATCGATCTCGGCACCGGCATGGCTTCCGTCATCGCCATCCTCTCGGCACTGCGCGAGCGCGACCGCACGGGCGAGGGCCAGTACGTGGAGCCTGCGCTGCTGCGCACGGCGACGAACTTTCTCAATTATCAGATCGCGGGTTATTCGCTCTCGAATGTTCTGCCCCGGCGATTCGGGAGCGGCCACGAGCTGCTCGTGCCGTACCGGAATTTCCAGTGCGCCGACGGCGCGCTCATGATCGCCGCGGCAAACGATCGCTTGTGGTCGCGCTTGTGCGAAGTGCTCGGGCTGTCGGACGAATCAGGCGAGCTTGCGTATCCCACGCTGGCCTTGCGCATCGCTCATCGCGAATCGGTGAATGCGCTCGTGGGGGCTGCTGTGGCGGGTCGCCGGCGCCAGGACGTTCTCGATGCGCTCATCGCCGCAGGCATACCCGCGGCGCCGGTGAACAGCGTCGGGGAATACGTGGACGATCCGTCGCTCGTGGAGGCCGGCGTTCTGGAAAATGTGCGCATCGGTGAGGGCGACGTCGCGCTGGCGGGTGCGCTTTTCGGAGCTGATTTCCTGCCGCACGCCCGCAGTGCCCCGCCACGGCTGGGTGAGCATACTGAAGAGGTGCTCAGGTCTCTCGGGCTCAGCGCCGCAGACATCGAGACGCTGCGCGCGCAGGGTGTCGTGAGCTAGTGGAGTGTGACGTTAGAACCCGTAGCAACTTACCGGTGAGCGACGGGCCCGCTTTCGAGCGGGCGGCCGTCGCGAACGTTACTCTCGAAATGACTGATACAGGCCACGAGTCGTCTGGATGCGTCCTGGCGCAGTGAGGTTAGCGTCAGTGCCAGTACGGCGGGTAACCCGAGCTTTTCTCTTCCGCGTCCAGAAACCGCCGCATCGCGTGCCATTCGAGCTCGCCGTAGGGCCGGCGCGTTCCGGGTTGGTACAGGGCCGCGGTGTGATCGAGGACTTCCTTCGGCGGGAGTGTAAGCTCGGTCCGCGCGGCCATCGCATCGACCTGGCTGCGGCACGCGAGCTCGAGGTTGTACATGGTGTTGAAAGCCTGTGCGACGCTCGGCCCGCACGTGAGCAGACCGTGATTGCGAAGAATCATGGCGTTGTGGCCGGCGAGATCGCGCACCAGGCGCTCGCGCTCGGCGAGATCGACTGCCGGGCCTTCGTAATCGTGATAGCCCAGGTGTCCCACGAAGCGCATCGAAGTCTGGCTCATCGGCAGCAGGCCGGTTTTCATGACCGACACCGCGATGCCTGCCCGCGTGTGACTGTGGATGATCGCATTCACGTCGGGGCGCGCATTGTGAATGGCGCCATGGATGACGTAGCCCGACTTGTTGATCCCATAGTCGGTCTGCGGTTTCGAGATGATCTCGCCTTCGACGTCGATCTTGACCAGGCTGGACGCGGTGATCTCCCGGTACAGCAGCCCGTAAAGATTGATGAGCAGGTGCTCGGTCCCGGGGATGCGCAGCGTGATGTGGTTATAGATGAGATCGGTCATGCCGAACTTGTCCATGAGCCGATAGCACGCTGCGAGGTCCACTCGCGCCTGCCATTCTTCGGGACTGACTTTCTCGCGCACACTTTCGAACTGCGTTGAATAATTCGGCGACATCGGGAATGGTTTGGGAGCTTTAAGGAAGGGGTCGGCTTTCGCTATCCTGCGCGACGGCGGGACGGGAAAAAAGGCGCGTAGTATAGGGCGGGCCGAGCGCACGCCGCAACGCTGGTCACAGGCAACAGGCCACTATTTGACGATGGCGGGCGCTGTCCCCAGGAGCTTGTCGGACTTGCGATGCGACAAGCTCCTTATGCAAAACCGGCCGGCCGAATTGAAGTCGAAAACATGTTTTTGAGGCTTTTTGAAATGATATTCTGTGGACACCCGGCCGGTTTTGCTTTTAGCAGCCTGTCACGACTGGTAAGTCCGACAGGCTGCTAGACTTGCCGCCTCTGTGGGGCCGCCGCCCGCTTCCGGTGCACAGCGCCTGGTGCGCCGTGGTTAAATCGCGGTGATCGCAGGCCACCCGCGGCTCACTAAGCCTGACGCGCTGAACACCACACAATGATCGAATGGGATTGCATATGAGTGACGCAAAGGTAACCGGGCAGGAACACTGGACGCACAAGGGCGACATCAAGCTCTTTTTGTGGGAGAAATACGTCGGCAAACCCGATGCGAACCGCCCCACGGTTCTTTTCGTGCACGGCTCGTCGATGGCTTCGCAGCCGACTTTCGATCTGAAGGTCCCGGGACGCCCCGATTCCTCCGCAATGGACTGGTTCGCCCAGCGCGGCTTCAACACCTGGTCCGTCGACATGGAAGGTTACGGGCGCTCGGACAAGAGTCGCGACAGCAAGTTCTTCATCGCCGACGGCGCGGACGATCTGGCCGCGGCGAGCGAATACATCATGAAGACGCGAGGCATCAAAAAGTTTCTCGTCTACGGCATTTCGTCCGGCGCGCTGCGCGCCGCCATGTTTGCGCAACGCCATCCTGATCGCGTCGCACGCCTCGCGCTCGATGCTTTCGTGTGGACCGGCGAAGGCAGTCCCACGCTATCCGAGCGTGCCAAGAAGCTCCCTGACTTCCAGAAGATGAACCGGCGCCCGATCGACCGTGCTTTCGTGCATTCGATTTTCAACCGCGACCATCCCGGTTGTGCCGAAGAGAAAGTCATCGAAGCGTTTGCCGACGCGATTCTGGCGCTCGACGATTCCATGCCGACCGGCACTTACGTCGACATGTGCTCGCGTTTGCCGGTGGTCGATCCCGAGAAAATCACCGCGCCGACGATCATCATGCGCGGCCAATGGGACGGCATCGCCAGCGTCGAGGATCTGATGAAGTTCTTCGAGCGGTTGCCCAATCCCGACAAGCAGTTCACGGTGATGGCGGGCATTTCGCACGCAAGCTTCCAGCAGATCAACTATCAGATGGTGTATCACATACTCCATTCGTTCTACACCCAGCCCGAGCCGCTGTATCGCGGTTGAGCCGCGGGCCGGGTGAAAGCGAAAGGCCGCGGCGTGTCGTCGCAATCGCGTCGATGCGCGTTGATGGCCGAGGAGGATCGATGTCACACACCGTCAGTCGCAGTCTTGCCGCGGCACTAGCCCTCGGCGCCATCGTTGCAACAGCGCATGCCGCCGATCGGGCCTGGCCTGCGAAGAGCGTGCGTATCGTCGTGCCTTTCGACGCCGGGGGCGCCAGCGACACCCAGGGCCGCCTGCTCGCCAGGCACTTCAGCGAGAGCATGGGACATACCTTCGTCGTCGACAACCGGCCGGGCTCAGCCGGCCTGATCGGAGCGGGAATCGTCGCGGAGTCGCCGCCCGACGGCTACAACGTTCTGCTGACCACGGCGTCGCTCGCATCGAATGTCAGCCTCTACAGGAAGAAATCTTTCGACCCCCTGAAAGATCTCGCGCCGGTGAGCCGGATCTCTTCGGTGCCGCTGGTGCTCATCGTGTATCCCAGCGTACCCGCGAAGAGCGTGAAGGAGCTCGTGGCCCTGGCCCGGAACCGCGGCGTCAGAATGAACGCGGCGTCGAATGGAACCGGCACGACGAGCCACCTCTCGCTCGAAATGCTCAGGCAGATGGCCGGCATCAACGTGACGCATATTCCGTATAAGGGCGGCGGTCCGGCGATGGCCGCGATGCTCGCCGGGGAAGTCGATGTGGCTTTCGCCGTAGCGCTGACGGCGCTTCCACACCTGAAGAGCGGGAAGGTGAGAGGCCTGGCGGTGACGACGGCGAGGCGCTCCGGCGTCTTCCCGGAGCTGCCGACGATGGCGTCGATCTACCCCGGATTCGAAATGGACAACTGGTATGCGATTTTCGTCCCGGCCGGCACGCCGAAAGAGATCGTGGCAAAGCTCAACGCCGAGATCCTCAAAGCCCTCAAGGCGTCCGACGTGCGCGACTTCATCGGGCATGGGGGCGGGGAACCGGTGGGCAGCACACCGGACGAGCTTGCGAAATATTTCCACCGAGAGGTCGAAAAGTACCGCAAGGTCATCAAGGCGGGCAACATCAGCGCCGAGTGAGCGTCGCGGCGCGGCTCTCGTGGCCCGACGCGCAGTCCTGCCGGCCGTCGCCTCCGTCGCCCCCGTCGTCTCATCCCCCGCGCGCGGGCGGTAGAATGGCTGCACCTGCGGCCCTGAACGACAAAAACGAGATCGTACGTGATACGGCGGCGACAGGTGTACGTAGACGTTCATAGCCTCTGAGGTGTGGGAAATGAAATTGGCAGGTGCAATAGTCCTCGGGCTTTATTCCGCCGCCGTATTCGCTGCCTCGAACGATTACCCGGTCAAACCGATACGCCTCGTCGTGCCTTACGCGGCGGGTGGCTCGACCGACACCGTCGCGCGCGTCGTCGGGCAGCAGATGGGCCAGCGGCTCGGCCAGCAGGTCGTGATCGACAACCGGACCGGCGCCGGCACGCTCATCGGCACTGAGATCGTCTCTCAGGCGGTGCCCGATGGTTACACCCTGCTCATGGCAACGCCGCCGCTTGCGGTGAATCCCGCGCTTTACGACAAAGTGTCTTACGACCTCGAGCGCGATTTCGCTGCGGTGACCAACGTCGCCGGGTCGAGCAATCTTCTGGTCGTGCATCCCACGGTTCAAGCGCAGTCGGTGAGCGAGCTCGTCGCGCTGGTGAAAGCCAGTCCGGGCAAATACGCCTACGGGTCGAGCGGCGTCGGGGGTGCGAGCCATCTCGCGATGGCCCTGTTCACCAGCATGGCTGCGATCGATGCGCTGCACGTGCCGTACAAAGGCGGCGCACCTGCCGTCACCGACCTCGTCGCCGGCCGATTGAACCTGATGATGGCGAATCTCACCACGGCGCAGCCGCACATACGCGCAGGACGTCTGCGCGGTCTGGGGGTGGGGACTAAAGCGCGCACGCCGCTTTTTCCGGAAATGCCGACGATTTCGGAATCGGGTTTACCGGGTTACGAGGCGAACAACTGGAACGGCATCGTGGTGCCGAAGAAAACCGCACGCGCCATCGTGGAGCGTCTCCATCGCGAGGTCGTCGCAGTGCTCGCGGATCCGCCCACGGCAAAACGGCTGGCGGCGCAGGGACTCGAGCCGATCGGTGACACGCCGGCGCACTTTGCGCAGTATCTGAAGAACGAGGCGGCGAAGTGGGGAAAGCTGGTGAGGACGGCGGGAATCAAACCCG